>CAVRNK010000063.1:0-8255 GCA_963721995.1 uncultured Acidobacteriaceae bacterium
TGGGCTTGATTCGGCCGGTTGTTCTGAAACTGGGTCTGATTGCGGTCCTGATTGAATTTTGGCTCGCTGAAGTTCGCGGGGCGGGCGTTGCTGTTGAAGTTATTCGCGCGGTAATTGTTGTTGACGTTGTTGCGGTTTACGTTATTGATGTTGTTACGATTTACGTTGTTGATGTTGGCGGTGTTGATGTTGTTGCGGTTGTAGTAGTTATTGCGGTTAACGAAGGTGTTGGAGTTGGAGACGTAGACATTGCGGTTATAAGTCACCGAGGAGTTATGCCAGCCGCATCCCCATGAGTTATATCCCCAGCCGCAGCATCCGTTGTTCATTGAAGCGCCAATCGCCATCCCAACGCCAAAGGAGATGAGGCCGGTGGCCACCAGGGCGCCGGTCGAGTAGGTGGGAGCCACATACCCCGGATACACCGGCACCGGAGCTCCATAGACGACGGTGGGATTGTAAGTGGGGACGTAGACCACATCGGGTTGCGCAGGTTGGATGACAATGGTCTGCGGCGGCGGCTGCACAATAGTGGTCTGCGGCGCACCTGACGACGCCTCCGGGGGCGGCGCTGTTCCGGGGGCCTCGTTCTGAACACTGACATTCTGTTGTGGAGTGTTCTTCAGATTGCCGGCCTGGTATGCGCGCTGGCGCATGACCTGTACGGCGTTCATTACACTCTGCGGAACGTTGAAGTAGGCGTCGCCCAGAGCCGAGGTCCAGGACAGATTCGACGACATCTGGCCGAGTACGTCGGGGAATTGCGTCAGGCCTTTCACGCTGTTGTCCCAGGATTGCTGGTTGACGGTCTCCATCAACTGCTGGCCCTTGAGGCTGGAGTTCTGCTGGAGCCATTGTTGGGCCGCAGTAATCTGGTCAGGAAAGGTCGAGCCGGCCAGAACCAGTGCGACGAGGTTATCGGGAAAGAGCGCGATGGGAGCGACAAGCTGGTAGAGCTGGTCGGGCGTGGGAGTCGCGTTGGTTGCGGCGGGCGCTGCCTGGGCCTGTTGTCCAGGCTGCGATTGGGGCTGCTCTTTCTTGCAGCCGTCGAGTCCGAGGGTGCTGAAGGTCAGGCTGACGCTGAGAAAAACGGCCAGTGCCTCTTTCGGATGCGGCAGAGAAACGAAGGGCGGCCGGCCGGTGAAAGGATCGGATGCAGCAGCGCACGTCTCCAAAGAACAGTGGTCGGGCATGAGACCTCTCCACCAGCATGAGAAACCGAAAGCGGCTGGCTGTCGTCTGTAATTAGTTACAGGACCGCACGTTCCCCGTCAATGCCTTACGCCAGAATCATGGGCAGGATGTGAACTGGCGGCTTTCCTCTGCGAAGTGTTCGCGATACCAGTCCACGGTTTCGCTGATGGCTTCTTCCATTCCGTACTTTGGCCGCCAGCCGAGTCTTTCACGAGCCTTGGCCGCGTCCAGATACTGCTCGCGAACCTCGGTGGTGACGATGTTCTGAATGATGGGCTTGAGGTCGCTTCTGCCCATGATTCTGAGCATCATATGCACGATTTCAAGCACTGTAAGCCGTTCACCCAGGCTGAAGTTGAAGGCTTCTCCTGAAATCGACTCGTCCTCGGCCAGCCGCTCGCCCAGTGTCAGATAGGATTGGGCCGCATCTTTCACATAAAGAAAGTCACGGACGAATTCTCCGTCGCTTCGAATCACGAAGGGTTCGTCGGCCAGCGTTGCCTTGATGAGTCCCGGCACTGTGCGGTCGAAGTTTAGATCGCCTCCGCCAAAGAGATTGCCGCAGCGGGCGATCGCGGTCTTGACTCCGTAGGTTGCGGCATACATCTGCGCGATCAGATCTGTACAGGACTTCGAGACGTCGTAGGGATAACGACCCTGCAGAGGATGGGTTTCGCGATAAGGAAGGGTTTCGCTGGCGCCATAAGCCTTGTCAGACGAGGCGACGACAACGTTCGTGCCTCCAACCAGGCGGCACGCCTCCAGCACATTCCAGGTGCCCATTACGTTAACGCGCAATGTGCCAACGGGGTTGCGCTTGGCGACCTGCACCAGCGGCTGCGCTGCGAGATGGAAGACCGTATGCGGCTCATATTCTGCGATGATCCGCTGCAGGGTGGGCAGCGACTCGACGTCTCCGGATACGTTGGTTACCTGTGCGAGCAGTCCTTCGCGCACCAGCATGCTTTTCGGAGTGTGATCGCGCACCAGCGCGACAATCTCTGCGCCTTCGCGCATCAACGCCTTGACCAGCCAGCCACCCATCAAGCCGGTGGCTCCGGTCACAAAAACCTTCTTGCCCTTCCAGAACGAAACCACTACTACCTCACGTCACAAAATCGGTACCAGATAAAAGCTTAATTGATCTTGTGAAGCGGCGCAGGTATGACGGCAGTCTGTATTTGGGTCGTGGTTCTCGTTCATTCGTAGCGAAGCGCGGTCATGGGGTCGACTTTGGAAGCGCGGCGGGCGGGCAGCACGCAGGCAACCGCAGCGACCAGAGTAAGCAGCATTGTTACGGCCAGAAGGATGAGCGGGTCGCGCGAACTGCCCTCCGCCCACTGGGCCAGAAGCTTGTTGCCGGCGATCGTCAGTGCAAGGCCCGCGAGGATGCCTCCCCCCACGCTGGCGACTGTGGACGCAAAGACGATACCGAGCACATGCCCGCGTTGTGCGCCGAGGGCCATGCGGATGCCGAATTCGTTGGTCCGCTGCGCCACCGTGTACGAGACGACGCTGTAAAGTCCGAACGCGGCAAGGGCAAGAGCCAGCGCGGCGAACGCTCCGAAGAGCCATGCAACGAGGTGCTCCTGCTGATACTCCTGCTGGCTGGTGATCCAGTGGTCCAGATCCTGAACAACTCCGTTGACCTGCTGGTCGGGATCGATGGAATTAACCTGCGCCGCGACCGCATGCAGCAGCGACAACGGCGGCACATCCGACCGCACCAGAATCTGTGTGTACATCCCCATGATCAGCGTGTAAGGAATGAAGGCTTCCGGCTTGATCGGCTTTCGCATCCCATCGTCTCTCTTGTCCGCCGTGATGCCGACAATCTGCAGCCAGCCGTCAGCGTTTGGCGCGGTGAGTTGATACGG
This sequence comes from uncultured Acidobacteriaceae bacterium, assembly GCA_963721995.1. Classification (GTDB taxonomy): domain Bacteria; phylum Acidobacteriota; class Terriglobia; order Terriglobales; family Acidobacteriaceae; genus Silvibacterium. The sequence continues at coordinate 3,072 of CAVRNK010000063.1, forward strand.
TGGATTGGGCTTGATCGCGGGCACCTTCAATGAATGGCCGATTGCGTCGCTGCGAGGGAAATATTGCCGGGCCAGCGTCTGGTTGATTACCACCACGCCCGCCGCGTTGTGATTCTCTGTTTCAGTCCAGATGCGTCCCTGCACCAGCGGAATGCGAAGCGCGGGGAAATACTCCGGGCTGACCAGGTTGATGAGCGACTGCTGCTGCTCGGCCGAGGAGCGGCCCAGAATCTCGAACCGCGTCTCGAAGCCGTTTGCAGGTGGGGTTGCGTTGGATGAGATCGCGGTCATCGCTACACCGGGCACGGTCGCGGCCTTTTTGCGTAATTGCTCAAAATATGTCGAGCGCTCTGCCCAGGTCTTGTAGGTTCCGTCGTGTATTGGAATGCCGACCGACATAATGTTATGCGGGTCGTAGCCGAGCGGCGCGTGCATCAGCTTGAGAAAACCTTCCATTGCCGCGCCGGCCCCGGCCAACATCAGGAGAGTGAGGGCGATCTGTGCGCCAATCAGGATATTGTTGGTGGCGCGTCCGCGCACTCCGCCGGCAATCCTGCGTGTGCTTGATTGCATCACCCGGCTAACGTCGGGACGGGAGAGCTGCAGCGCCGGCCACAGGCCGAAGAGGATTCCGGTGAACAACGCAACGGCTACGCTGAAGAAGAGCACGGGAAGATTGATGCTGATGGCCGCTTCGTGCGGGAAGGAGTATTTCGGCAGCATCTCCACGATGACCGCGACCAGGCGGTATGCGAGCAGGATGCCGAGGCCTGCCCCTGTGAGCGAGAGCATGAGTGATTCGGTGAGCAACTGGCGGATGATGCGGCGGCGGTTGGCACCGATCGCCGCGCGCACTGCGAACTCATGCTGGCGCCCGGTGCCGCGGGCCAGCAGCAGGATCGACACGTTTCCGCAGCCGATCGCCAACAGGAGCGCCACTGCGCAGAACAGCAGGGAGAGGGTGCCGCCGATCTGTTTGAGAAAATCCTCGTTCAAGCCCTGCACGTGGAACTTGTAATGCTCTGTGGGGAAATGGGTCGGACTCTGCCTGGCGAACTCCGTGATCAGCGGCGCCAGTGCCGCATTCGCGGCAGCGTGCGAGATACCCGGCTTCAGGCGAAGCCCGACATAGTAGCCCCTCACCGGGTCCTGCGTTACCTTGAGCGGCAGGTAGACATCTCCGTCGTCCCACGTGAACCGCGACGCAGCAACACCGACAATGGTGTAGTTTTTCCGCACCAGTTGGATGGTCTGCCCCAGCACCGTGGGTTCAGAGTTAAAGTGCCTCTGCCAGAACTTATAGCCGAGTACGGCAACCGGCTGCGGGTCCTGGCCGTCGATGGCATCGGAGGGCACGATGCCGCGGCCGAGGACCGGGGGCACACCCATGAAGTTGAAGGTATTCGAGGTCACATAGACGCCCTGCACGTCTTCAGGCAAGTCATGGCCAGTGACGGTCAGGTTCCAGTCATCGGAGATGAAGGCGTCCTCGACGACGGACGATTTCCTGATCTGTTGCCACTGGGCCGCGGTGAGGCCGAAGCCCCGCTCATGCCCGGCACTGTCGGTGAGGCGCATGTGGACCATGCGGTCCGGGTTGGCGTAGGGGTAGGGATCCATGACCACCGCATAGACGACACTGAACACCGCTGTCGTTGCGCCGATACCGAGAGCCAGGGAGATGACGGCAGTAAGCGTGAAGCCCGGGCTCTTGCGCAACTGGCGAAGAGAGTAGCGGAAGTCCTGAAGCAGGGTCTGCATGGATCGCTCCCGTGGGGGCAATGATTATGCATACGTGGGCATCTGGGCGGCCAGTTCCAGGATTGCGCAACTCATTCAATGTTCGAAGAACGGACAGCAGCCTGTAGCGGCCCGTTGTCCGGTTTCGTCTGGACATGTTCGCAAGCGAACACAGCAGAGCGGAGGGCGTTCATTTCCTATAGCTTCGGTCCGATAGAATTGAATGCGCATGACCAGTCCGATGCGCCGCGCTCTGAGCGCCTGCTTTTTACTCCTGCTCTTTTCTGCTCTCATGGCTGTTCTGACGGACCGGGCGGTTGCTTCCAGCTCCGGCGGGGATGCGCGGGAGCGCGGCGCCACGGTATTTCATACACGGGGATGCGAAAGATGCCATGCAATTCTCGGCGTGGGCGGGGACCGTGCACCCGACCTCGCGACCGTCGGGAAACGGCGCTCGGCGAGCCAGATCAGGAAGCAGGTGATCAACGGAGGGCACGGGATGCCGCCTTTCGGCGATGTGCTTTCCAAAGACGAAGTGAAGGACGTTGTGACATTCCTGTCGTCGTGCCGGACGAAGGATGCTCCAGGCTGCAGGCGGTGGATGCCGGCGGAGACTGCCCAGTAGAGTGTCCGCATATTCTTCGACTCTTGCGTTACATTCGTTGATTGGGGGCTGAGTGTCGAACGAAGTAAAAGCGGCCGGCGATCTTGACGTGATTATTCTTTGCGGCGGCAAGGGGTCCCGCATTTATCCCTTCTCGGAATACTTTCCCAAGCCGATGATGCCGATTCACGGGCGTCCCATCCTGGTGCACCTGATGCAGATTTATGCGCGGCAGGGCGTGCGCAAGTTCGTGCTGGCGGCAGGGCATCGCAAGGAGATGCTTTTCGACTACTTCGACGGGCGCTTTCCCGAGTGGGAGATAAGAATTCTCGATACGGGGACGGAGGCCGATACCGGCGACCGCATTCTTGCCTGTCTGGATGAGGTGGGGGAACAGTTCTTCGCCACCTACGGGGATGGCCTGGGCGATATCGATCTTCGCGCGCTACTCGACTTTCACAACGCGAGCGGCGGACTGGCGACGGTGACGGCAGTTCCGCTGCGGTCGCAGTACGGCACGCTCCACTTCGATGATGCGGGCCGCGTCGACAGGTTTACCGAAAAGCCGGTGATACGCGACTCGTGGATCAACGCGGGATTTTTCGTCTTCGAGAAAAGCGTCGTGGAGCACTGGGCAGGCCACAGCCTGGAATCAGAGGTCCTGCCGAACCTGGCCAGCCGGGGCGAGCTCTACACCCACCTGCACCACGGCTTCTGGAAGTCGATGGACACCAGCAAGGATCAGCAGGAGATGGAGCGGCTGGCGGAGAGCGGCGCTCCGCCGTGGGTGGCTAACGAGCCCGGCTAACGGGCGTTGAGCAGCTCAAGCAGGCCGCGCTTGCGCAACGAAGTCATGACCTGCTCGATGGACCAGTCGAGCGAAGCGGTCCCGTCAACGACAAGATCGGCATATCGCGAAGTGGGCCGGACGTACTGTTCGGCCATGGGGCGGACGGTTTCGGCATAGTGGGCAGCGACGGCTTCCGGCGTGCGTCCACGCTGACGGACGTCGCGTGCCAGACGCCGCTGGTAGCAGATGTCATCGGGCGCATCGACGTACACGCTGAAGTCGTAGAGTGCGCGCAGGCCTTCGTAGTAAAGCGCAAAGATGCCGTCGATGATCAGCAGATGATCGACTTCGAGCCGTTTGGTCTGTCCCGGGATGCGCGTGTGGTCCCCGAAATCGTATTGCGGAACGTGGATGGCGTGTCCTTCCGCGAGGCGACTGACATGGGCGATGAGCAAGTCGGATTCGAGCTCGTCGGGATGATCGAAGTTGACTCGGCATCGCTTTTCGTAGGTCAGGTGAGAGAGATCGCGGTAATAGTGATCGAGATGGAAATGGGTTCCTTCAAGCTCGCGGGCCAGTTCTTCGGCCAGCGTCGTTTTGCCGGAGCCGGAACATCCGGCAATGCCTACGATAACCGGGCTGTTCACTTCGACTGAGCTCCTCCCGTGCGGCGAACGATGGTGGGGACGGCCCGCGTGAGCAGCCGCGCCAGTCTGGCTTCGACGCGCTTGCCGGTTTCCAGCACTTCCAGGTGATTCAGCGGCTCGATCTGGATGCCCGCAGCCATATTTGTGACGCAGGAGATGCCAAGAACCTCAATGCCCATGTGCCGTGCGGCAATGGTTTCCTGCACGGTAGACATGCCGACCAGGTCGGCGCCCAGGGTGCGGAAGGCGCGAATCTCGGCGGGAGTTTCAAAGCTGGGGCCGAGTAATCCGATGTACACGCCTTCCTCCAGCACAATGTCTTCTTCGAGCGCGGCGCCCTGAGCAATGCGGCGCAAATCGAGTGAGTAGGCCTCGCTCATGTCGAAGAAGCGCAGGCCAAAGCGGTCATCGTTGGGTCCGATGACGGGACTGCGGCCGGTGAGGTTGATGTGATCGGAGATGAGGACCAGCTGGCCCTGCTCGTAACTCTCGCGGATGCCCCCTGCTGCGTTGGTGAGGATCAAGGTGCGAATACCGAAGCGGCCGAGAGCGCGAACGGGGAAGGTGACCTCTTCCGAGCCATAGCCCTCGTAGGCGTGAAGCCGGCCCTGCATGACTGCTACCGGCACGGCGTCGAGTGTTCTCCCCTTCAACGTTCCGATGACCAGACGCCCGGTGTGCCCGATGGCGGTCGGCTGGGCGAAGTGCGGGATTTCAGAAAACGGAATAGCGACGGGGTCATCGAGCTGAAAGGCGAAGCCTCCCAGACCGGAGCCGAGGACGACCGCGATAGTCGGCTGAAGGGACGTGCGGCTGGCGATGAATGCGGCGGCTTCGCAGGCGCGGTCGTAAAGTGTGGGATGGTTCGAGCTGGACATAAATCTGACGTATCTATTTGAGCAGAATTCCGACGATGGATGCGGACATGAGGTTGGCCATGGTTCCGGCAAACATGGCGCGCAGTCCGAGGCGGGCGAGCTCGTTGCGGCGGTTAGGCGCGAGGGCCCCGATGCCGCCAATCTGGATGCCGATGGAGCTTAGGTTGGCGAAGCCGCAGAGAGCAAAGGTGGCGATGGTAAAAGAGCGCGCGTCGAGGAGGGCTTTCTGGCCGCCGAGCTGCGCGTAAGCGACGACTTCATTGATGACCATGCGCGTGCCCAGCAGATCGCCCACGATGCGCGCATCTTTCCAGGGAATGCCGATCAGCCAGGCGATCGGAGAAAAAAGCACGCCGAGGATGGCGTCAAGACTGGAAGGGAAGTAAGGGAAGTGCTCCTTGATGAACCAGTTGTGGATGCCGCCGAGGATGCCGTTGAGCAGAGCGATCAGCGCGAGGAAGGAGATGAGCATAATGGCCACATTGAAGGCGAGCCGTCCGCCATCGATGGTGCCGCGCGCGATCG
>CAVRNK010000064.1:0-86751 GCA_963721995.1 uncultured Acidobacteriaceae bacterium
CGCCGAGCAGATTCTCTTCCTTGTGTTCCATCTCCTTCGGCATGTGTACGATACCCTCGGTGGCGGGCGTCTCCGTTTCGGGCACAAGCATCTTGGAGATGAGGATGGTGCCGGGGGCGGTCATAATCACGGCGGCGAGCAGGTGCTGTGCTTCGATTCCGTACAAGATGTACGCGGCCATGATGCCGCCGGAGACGTGGGCCATGCCGCTGGTCATGATGGTCATCAGCTCAGAGCGGGTGGCGCCGGGCAGAAACGGGCGGATGGTCAGCGGCGCTTCGGTCTGCCCCATGAAGATGCTGGCGGCAACGTTAAGGCTCTCCGCGCCGGAGACCTTCATCGTCCACAGCATGAGACGCGCGAAGAGCCGGATGACCAGCTGCATCACGCCGATGTGATAAAGCACCGCGAACAGCGCCGAGATGAAGATGATGGTCGGCAGCACCTGGAAGGCAAAGATCATTCCGAACGACGAGTGCTGCTTGCCGAGATCGCCGAAGACCATCTGCGAGCCGGCAAAGGAATAGCCAAGCATGCGCGTGATGGCCGCGCCGACCGACCCGAGGATGCGCTGGCCGATGGTCCACTCGAGGACGAGGACGGCGAAAACGAACTGCAGGCTGAGGCCCCAGATGACGGTTCGCCAGCGGATGGCCCGCCGGTTCGTCGAAAAAGTCCATGCCAGAAGGAGCATGGTGAGCAGGCCCAGCACCCCGGTGAATCGTGCCAATGTTTCTCCCTTGTGAAAACTATCCTATGTGCCGGCGGCGAATTCGAGAAACTGATTTTTATTCTCCGAAGTGATGATCTGCGCGATGAGCGGCGGAACGGGAGCCGGTTCATCCGCAATTTCGACCGCCTCAGTCAGGAGCCGTTCAGGCTCGGTGAATAGACCTTCATCATCGGTGAAGAGCGTAAACAGAGGCTGCCCGGCCCGGACGCGTGTGCCGAGCTTGGCCCGCATCTCGAGCCCGGCGTGGGCGGCCACGACTTCGCCGGCGCGCTCGCGTCCTGCGCCCAGACGCTGCACGGCCCAGCCGATCTTCGTGCAGTCCATGTGGGCCAGATAGCCGTTGCGGGATGCGCAGAACTCGCGGCGGAACCTGGGTTTGTGAAAGCTCCCAGGGTCGTCGAAGACGCGCGTGTCGCCTCCCTGCGCTTCGACCATTCGGATAAAGATGTCGAGCGCTTTGCCGTCGATGAGATTCGCTTCGGCAATATCGCGGCCTTCCGCCGGTGTGGCCGCCTTGCCGCCGAGGTAAATCATCCATCCCGCGAGGATCAGCGAGAGTTCGCGGATGTCTTCATCCATGGGGTGCCAGCGATTCGCGAGGAGGTCAACGGCCTCCCATATCTCAAGCCAGTTTCCGGCAAAGCGGCCAAGGGGCTGGTCCATGCGGGTCAGCAGCGCGGCGGTGCGTGTGCCGGCGCGCTCGCCGATGTCGACCATCAGCGCGGCCAGAAAGCGCACGGCGACGGGATCCTTCAGAAATGCGCCCGAACCGGTCTTTACGTCGAGCACCAGGCCATTGAGACTCTCCGCCAGCTTCTTGCTCATGATCGAAGGGCAGATAAGGAACGGGCTTTCGACCGAACCGGTGCGGTCGCGCAGGTCGTAAAGAACGCGGTCAGCGGGAACCAGATCTTTCGTCTGCCCGATCATAGTGGCGCCGCACAGATCAAGGACGCGGCGGGCTTCGGCGAGCGAGAGCTGGGTGCGATATCCGGGGATGGTCTCAAGCTTGTCGAGCGTGCCTCCGGTGTGGCCGAGGGCGCGGCCGCTGATCATTGGCACGGCGACACCCGCGGCTGCTGCAAGCGGCGCGACCAGGAAAGATGTGCTATCGCCCACCCCGCCGGTCGAGTGCTTGTCGACGGTGGTGCGCCCGAGTCCAGTGTGGTCAAAGACCTCGCCGGAGTAGCGCATGGCCGTGGTCAGAGCATTTACCTCGTTGAGGCTGAGTCCGCGCAGAAAGGTGGCCATGAGCCACGCGGAAAGCTGCTCTGAAGGGATCGACTGGTCTGCCGCGCCGGCCACGATGAAGCGAATCTCCTCCGGTGTCAGCTCGCCGCCTTGGCGCTTCTTGATAATCAGATCGACGGGATGCATAGAATTCGGGGTCATTGCGGCTCGAGATGGAACGTGAAAGGGAAGATTTCGGCAAAGGGGCGCAGTTCGAGGCAATTGTCACCGGGGAAGGAAACAACTGCGTTAGATGTGACGAATTCGCTCAGGACTTGACGGCAGCCTCCGCAGGGCGGACTGGCAGCGGTGTTGAGATTTGTAACCGCAATAGCGAGGATCCGGTGACCCGCGCCGCGTTCGCTGATCGCGCTCGAGAGCGCGCTGCGTTCGGCGCAGATGGTCAATCCGAAGGACACATTCTCAATATTGCAGCCGGTCGCGATGAATCCATCGTCGAAAAGCAGCGCAGCGCCTACCCGAAAGCGCGAGTAGGGGGCGTAGGCATTCGCGGCTGCCTTACGGGCGGCTCCCTGAAGCCGTTCGATGGTGGCGGCGTCAATTGCAAGCGAAGAACCCTGTGGCGGCAAATCTGGCATGGTGCTTTTGAGGGTAAGACATGGGCTGAGACTGAGCAAACCCGTTACGCCGTGTCTCAAGTTAATCAACCATTCTCCCGATAAGCGTTAAGTGGACGACCTGATACGCGAGTTCCTGATCGAAAGCCATGCCGGGCTCGATCAGATGGAGAGGTGTCTGACGGAGCTCGAGGAGCGCCCCGCGGACGCCGAGCTTCTCGCAAATATCTTTCGCTCCGTTCACACAATCAAGGGCACGACCGGGTTTCTCGGCTACGCGCGGCTCGAGTCACTGTCGCATGCCGGGGAAAATCTGCTTGGTTTGCTAAGCGACGGCAAACTGGTTGCAAACGTCGAGATCATCAGCGCGCTGCTCGATCTGCTGGATGGCCTGCGCGCCATTTTGGCTTCGATTGAGATGGAGGATAACGAAGGCCAGGAGAGCGATGAGGCGATGGTTGAGCGCCTGGTAGCCTTGGCGCAGATCGGCGCGGGGCCTCAGGCCGTCCCGAAGTCGGAACGGATCGCCTCGGGGCAGAAGCCTTCGGCCGAACTGGAGGCGCTCGCGGGCCAAAAGCCTTCGCCGGAAATTGAGGTCCATTCCGGGGGCTCAGCGCAGCCGCATGCCGCTGATTCGACTTTGCGGGTCGACATCGGCCTGCTCAATCGAATGATGAACCTGGTGGGTGAGCTGGTGCTGACCAGGAACCAGATTCTGCAGGCGAACAGCACGGACGCGGAGTTCATGCCGCTCGCCCGCCGGCTGGACATGGTGACGGCCGACCTGCGCGAGGCGGTGATGAAGGCCCGCATGCAGCCAGTGAGCCATGTTTTCTCGAAGTTCCCGCGCCTGGTACGCGATCTTGCACAGCAGCTCGACAAGCGCGTTCGCCTGCGCATGGAGGGCCAGGAGACGGAACTGGACAAGAGCCTGCTCGAGGCGATCAAAGATCCTCTGACTCATTCGGTGCGCAACGCGATTGACCATGGCATTGAAGCTCCCGAGCTGCGGGAGGCTGCGGGCAAGGACCCGGAGGGCCAGCTGACGTTGAGCGCCCGGCAGCAGGGAAGCCACGTGATCGTCGAGGTGACCGACGATGGCGGCGGCATCCGCGTAGAGCGGATTCGCGACAAGGCAATCGAGCGCAGACTGATCACGCCGCAGAAGGCCGCGCAGTTATCCGACCGCGAGCTACTGCAGCTGATCTTTCTGCCCGGATTCTCGACAGCGGAGAAGGTGACCAATGTCTCCGGGCGTGGCGTGGGCATGGATGTGGTGCGCACGAACGTGGAAAGGATCGGCGGGAAGGTCGAGATCGACAGCCGGTCAGGCACGGGAACGACGCTGCGGCTAAGCATTCCGCTTACCCTAGCGATCATCCCCGCGCTGATCGTGCGCAGCCGCGGGCAGGATTTTGCCCTGCCGCAGACGGCGCTGGTCGAGCTGGTTTACCTGACGCCGGACGAGGGAAAGACGCAGATCGAATGGCTGGAGAATGCGCCTCTCTACCGGCTGCGGGGCAGGCTGTTGCCGCTGGTCTTCTTGAACGAACTGCTTGGATTGAATCAGCTTCTCGGGCAGCCCCAGGACGGCGAAACAGCCGCCGGTTGCTACATTGCCGTCCTCAACGCCGACGGGCGACGTTACGGCCTGGTAGTGGATGGACTCGCCGATCCGGAGGAGATCGTGGTGAAGCCGCTCTCGGCGGCCCTGAAGCGCATCGGGCTGTTCTCCGGGGCAACGGTGATGGGCAACGGGGAGATGGCGCTGATTCTTGATCCCGGGGCAATTGCCGGGCGGATGGGCATCGGTCTCGGCGCCGACGATTTGGAGCAGCCGGCTGCTGCGGAACCAACTGCCGTGAGCAAGTCCGAGTTCTTGCTGGTCGAGACCGGACAAGACCAGCAAGCGCTTCCGTTGAACAACGTCCTGCGTATCGAACGGGTTCCCCGCACCAGCATTGAATGGCTGGGCGAGATGCCTGTCCTGCGCTTCGATGGCACGCTGCTGCCGCTGGAGGATCGCCCGCGCCTTCTGGCTCGCGCCGAGCTAAGTGACGCCGAGATCACGGTGGTCGTCTGCCGTGATGGCGAACGCCACGTGGGCATCACCGTTTCCTGTGTGCTCGATGTAGCCGCGGGTGCGCCGCTGGTCGACGCCGGCACTCGCAACGTCGCGCCCGACGTGACCCTGTTGAAGGAACGGGTGACGGGCGTTGTAAATCTGAGCCAGATTCCGGCGCTGCCCGTGCCAGTTGAGGTGGGCGGATGACAGTCACCGAAGACGGGATCGAGATGTGCTCGGTGCGCGTCGGCGACACCTTGTTTGGCATGCCCATCACCAGGATTCTCGAGATTCTCGACAAGCCTGCGACCCGGCTAGTACCCCTGGCGCCGGCGCATATCGGCGGGCTGGTGCACTACCGCGGAGAGATCCTTACCGCGGTCTCGCTACGCAGCCTGCTCGGTCTGCCCGGCTATTCGCAGCCGCCGGATATGCTGGTCTTTGAAGGGAGAGACGGATATTTCGGGCTGCTGGTGGACGCGGTGGGAGAAGTGCTGACGGTTTCGCCGCAGGAATTTGAGCTCAGCCCTTCCATTCTTGACGATCGCAAGCGGGCACTTTTTGCCGGCACCTACAAGCTCAGCAATTCGCTGCTCGTGATGCTTGACCCGGGCAGGTTCGACCCCGTTCTGCTATCCCAGACGCAGTTATCTCAATAGGTCGACATTATGCATTTGCGTATGCCTGAGCGGGGCGGCATGGAGCGGTCTCTTCGCATTCGCGTATTGGCGGTCGACGACTCGGCCGTAATGCGCAGCCTGCTGCGAACAGCGCTGGGCACGAGTCCGCAGATAGAACTGGTTGGCACCGCTCAGGATGGCCGCGAAGCACTCGAGGCCATCGAGCGCCTGGACCCCGATCTCGTTCTGCTGGACGTCGAGATGCCATGCATGAGCGGTCTTGATGTACTGGCGGAGATGCGAGCCCGCCGCCTGCGGGCCAAAGTCATCATTTGCAGCACGCTCACCCGGCGCGGGGCCGGTATCACGCTGGAGGCGCTGGCGCGGGGGGCCACAGACTATGTTTCGAAGCCCATCGCGCAGGACGCGGATGAAGGCATTGCCGCGTTGCGGCGTGAGCTGCTGCCCAAGATTTTCGCCCTGTTTCCCCCTGAGGGCTGGCAGTGCCCGGTCGAATTTCCATACAGGTCATCGCTGGTCCCTGCTTATCCGGATCTGCGCACGGCGAGCATTCCCGGAGTGCTGGTGATTGGGGTCTCGACGGGAGGGCCGGCGGCGCTGGAGCAGATTCTCCCTGCTCTGCCCGCGGATTTTCCGCTGCCTGTTCTCATTGCACAACATATGCCTCGCCTCTTCACGTCGCTCCTGGCTGAGAGGCTCGACAGCCTGTGCCCGTTTTCCGTGCGCGAGGCTGAGGCCGGGACGCAAATCAGCCGGGGTTGCGTTTATCTGGCGCGTGGCGACTGGCAGATGGAAGTCGCCGGCACATCCGCACGTAGCTCGCTGCGCCTGCATCAGGGAGATTCGGCAGACCAGTGTCGCCCTTCCGTCGATCTGCTCTTTCGTTCCGCCGCCACGGTTTACGGAGCGGGCGTGCTGGCGCTTGTTCTTACCGGAATGGGATCCGACGGTCTCGATGGTTGCCGGGCGGTGCGTGCGGCGGGAGGACGAATCCTGGTGCAGGACCGGCCCACCAGTGCGGTGTGGGGCATGCCCGGAGCAGTCGCGAGAGAGGGGCTGGCCGACCGGGTTTTACCGCTGGAGTCGATAGCGGGCGAGGTTACACGTTTCGCAAGACAACAGGGAAAGCGGGAGCTTGCCCGCCAAAACAGCTGGTAAGGCGCTCATTTCATGTCCTGCAAAAATGTGGATTTTGCTTACCTCCGGTCGATCGTGCTTGAAGAGTCCGCGAACGTGCTGGACCCTTCGCGGGATTATCTATTTGAGTCGCGGCTGCAGGATCTGCTGATGACTTTCCGGCCTTGCGACTCTCAACCGCCTGGTCGCAGCGCTGCGCCTGGAGCTTGATCCGGCGCTGCGACGGTCAGTGGCGGAAGCCATGACCATCAAGGAGACGAGCTTCTTCCGCGATCGCTTGCCGTTCGAGCTTCTCCATGAGGAACTGTTGCCCCGCATCATCCGCAGGCGGGAATCCACACGACGTCTGCGCCTGTGGAGTGCGGCCTGCTCGAGCGGGCAGGAGCCATACTCAGTTGCAATGATCCTTCGCGAGCACTTTCCTCAGCTCAACGAATGGGAAGTCGAGGTTATCGGCACAGATATTTCCCACGAGATGATCCGCCGTGCGCGAGCGGGGCGATATGCGAAGAGGGAACTGAATCGCGGGTTGCCGGCCCGCTATCGCATCCGCTATGTGCAGCAGTCGGGCGACGAGTGGGAGGTGGCTGCCGATCTCAAGCGGATATGCCGGTTCTATCCGTGCAATCTGTGCGAGGGTCCGCTTCCTCTCGAGAAATACGACGGAATACTGCTGCGCAACGTGATGATGTACTTCCCGGACGAAGCCCGCAGACAGCTGCTGCTTCATGTGCATCGCATCCTGCAGGCTGACGGCTTTCTCATCCTTGGCTCGGGCGAGCAGCCGGCTTTGCCGGAGTTGTTTCAGGCGGAGTTGAAGGGGAGTGCCTGCTATTACCGGCCGCTTCCGGGCGTCTGAATTCCCGACGCGGTTCGTGCGCATCGTACTCTGTGCGGGATATGCTCGAATCGTGCGCATGAAAGAGCAGTACAAGACACGAGAGGGCCGCAGCCAAGCGGCCTCCGACAGGACGTCCCCGGCCGGCGTGTCCGCGGAGAACGATGCGGCACTCGGGCTCTTTCATCCTGTTACAGCGGAGTGGTTTCGCGCCGTGTTTGACCGGCCTACGGCCCCGCAGCGGCTGGGTTGGCCGGCAATCGCTCGCGGCGAAAGCACGCTGATCCTTGCTCCCACCGGGACGGGCAAAACTCTGACGGCCTTTCTCTGGTGCCTCGATCGGCTTATGCTTCACGGCGATTCTGAGGCAGAAGGATGCCGGGTCATCTACGTCAGCCCGCTTAAGGCGCTGGCGGTCGATGTTGAGCGCAACCTGCGCTCGCCGCTCGCCGGTATCGCCAACGCGGCGCGCCAGCGTGGAGTTGCTTTTCACTCACCGGAGATCAGCATCCGCACCGGCGACACGCCGCAGCGTGATCGCGCCCGTTTCCGTCGGCATCCCGCGGAGATTCTCATCACCACGCCGGAATCGCTGTATCTGCTGTTGACTTCGGAATCGGCTGCATCGCTGCGTAGCGTCGAGACGGTGATCATCGACGAGATACACGCCCTTGTGCCGACGAAGCGAGGCGCGCACCTGGCGCTCAGCCTGGAGCGCCTCCAGGCGATCACCGGCGGGATGGCCGGACGCGGTCTGCAGCGGATCGGCCTTTCCGCCACGCAGAGACCCCTTGAAGAGGTAGCCCATTTTCTGGCCGGAGTCGAGCCCTCGAAGCCGCGTGCGGCACGGTCAGGTCAATCCGGCCCGGATGAGACCCTGGCGACGGCCGAGCACGAGTGGACGACCGATGATGAAGCCGCGCAGAGATTTCGGCCGGTGACCATCGTGAACGCGAGCGAGCCAAAGCGGCTGGAGTTGAAGGTCGAGGTGCCGGTTGAAGATATGGCGCGTATCGGGCAGGTGGAAGAGCTGCCCAGTGGCGCGGCTTCGCAAGGTCCGAAGCGCACTTCGATCTGGAGCGCGATCTATCCGCGGCTGCTTGAAATCATCCTCCAGCGGCAGTCGACGCTCATCTTCGTCAACAACCGGCGCACGGCCGAACGGCTGGCCGGGGCTCTGAACGATTTGGCGCAGGAACAACAGATACCCGTCACGCTGGCGCGAGCGCATCACGGCTCGCTTGCAGCGGCGCAGCGATCGGAGATCGAAGAACAGCTCAAGGCAGGGTCGATCCGCGCATTGGTGGCAACCTCGTCCCTGGAGCTTGGCATTGATATGGGAGCAATCGATCTGGTAATTCAGATCGAGGCTCCGCCGTCAGTCGCCAGCGGTATGCAGCGTATTGGGCGTGCCGGGCACCACGTGGGCGCGACCAGCGATGGAGTGATCTTTCCCAAGTATCGCGCCGATCTGGTCGCCTGCGCGGCGGCCACTCGCGCGATGCATGAGGGGCTGGTCGAGTCCACGCGCTATCTGCGTAATCCACTGGACGTGCTCGCACAGCAGATTGTTGCCACCGTTGCGCAGCCGCCGGCGCTGGCCGTGCCACGAATGCGTGGGCAGCCGCCTGGCCCGGCTGAGATCGCCGTCGAGACTCTCTACACGCTGATACGAAGCGCAGCCCCCTTTGCGTCGCTCACACGCGCGGCATTCGAAGGGATTCTCGATCTGCTGGCAGGGCGCTATCCATCGGATGAATTTGCCGAATTGAGGCCGCGCATCACGTGGGATCGCGTGTCGAATATTCTGACCCCGCGCGAGGGTGTAAAGAGCCTGGCGATCCTGAACGGAGGCACGATTCCCGATCGCGGGCTATATGGCGTATTTCTCTACGGATCTGACAAGCCGGTTCGCGTCGGCGAACTGGATGAGGAGATGGTCTTCGAGAGCCGCACGGGCGAGACGTTTGTGCTTGGCGCATCGACGTGGCGCATCGTTGAGATTACACATGACCGCGTGCTGGTCTCGCCGGCTCCGGGCGAGCCGGGAAAGATGCCCTTCTGGCATGGCGATCTCGCCGGCAGGCCGCTGGAATTTGGCCGGCGCATCGGTGCTCTGGTGCGCGAACTGCGCGAGATGCCGCGCAATGCCGCGCTAAGCAGGCTGGTGCGCGAGCATGATCTGGAGCCGCAGGCGGCGGAGAACCTGATCCGCTTTCTCGCTGATCAGGAGATTGCAACTGTCACAGTTCCAGATGACCGCAACATCGTCATCGAACGCACACGTGACGAGCTTGGCGACTGGCGGGTATGCGTGCTCACTCCCTTCGGCAGCCGGGTGCATGCTCCCTGGGCGATGGCGGTGACAGGCAAGGTTCGCGCAGCGGGCGGCCCGGATGTCGAGACGATGTGGGCCGACGACGGATTCGTGCTGCGCTTTCCGGATACCGATGTTGCACCCGATCCCGACCTGCTGCTGCTCGACCCGAATGAGGCGACCGATCTCGTGGTGCGGCAGCTGGGAGCAACGGCGTTGTTTGCGGCGAAGTTCCGCGAATCTGCGGCGCGTGCCCTGCTGCTGCCGCGAAGGCGTGCGCAGGGGCGTGCTCCGCTGTGGCAGCAGCGCAAGCGAGCCTACGATCTGCTGTCGGTGGCGTCGCGCTATCCGTCGTTCCCCATGCTGCTCGAGGCGTATCGCGAGTGCCTGCGCGATGTGTTCGACATTCCGGCGTTCCTCGAGATTCTGCGCGCGGTCGAGAAGCGGCAGGTGCGCGTGCATGTCGCGGATTCCCGGACTCCCTCGCCCTTTGCATCGTCGCTGCTCTTCAGCTATGTGGCGAATTACATCTACGACGGCGACGCTCCGCTGGCTGAGCGCCGGGCCCAGGCGCTTTCCATCGATCAGGAGCAGTTGCAGGATCTGCTCGGAGATGCCGATCTGCGCGAGCTGCTCGACGCCGATGCGATTGCCGAGGTTGAAGAGCAACTGCAGGCGCTCGGCGAGACGCAGCGTGTTCGCTCTGCGGACGGCATACACGATTTGCTGCTTCGTCTCGGCGATTTGTCGCGCGAGGAACTGCAGCGGAGACTTGCGTCCCAGGACCTGGTGCAGTCCGTTGACCGGCTCGCTCGCTCGCGGCGCGTGCTCGAGATCAAGGTTGCGCGCGAGAAGCGGCTGATTGCTGTCGAAGACGCGGCGCGCTATCGCGATGCCCTCGGTATCCCACTGCCACCGGGAATTGCATCGTCACTGCTCGCGCCGGTGAATGCACCGGTGCTGGAGCTGGTTCGCCGCTACGCGCGCACGCATGGTCCGTTCACCGCGCAGGAAGCTGCGGAGCGATTCGGACTGGATTTGCAGCCGATCGAAGCTGCTCTGCACGCGCTAGTGCTGGACGGCCGCGTCATTGAAGGAGGATTCCGCCCTGCCGGTGTTCATCGCGAGTGGTGCGACGCGGAGGTGCTCCGCCAGATTCGCAGGAAATCGCTGGCCCGGCTTCGCAAGGAGATCGAGCCCGTCGAGCAGCAGATGCTGGCGCGGTTGGAGACGCACTGGCAGGGCGTGCTGCAGAAGCGCCGCGGCCT
This sequence comes from uncultured Acidobacteriaceae bacterium, assembly GCA_963721995.1. GTDB lineage: Bacteria > Acidobacteriota > Terriglobia > Terriglobales > Acidobacteriaceae > Silvibacterium. Next base: position 10,808 of record CAVRNK010000064.1, read on the forward strand.
CGATGCGCTGTTGGACACCATTGAAAACCTGCAGGGTGCGCCTTTGCCTGCATCGCTGGTGGAGTCGGCGATTCTTCCTGCGCGCATGCAGAAGTATTCGCCCGCCGATCTCGACACGCTGATCGCTGCAGGTGAAGTCGTCTGGTGCGGGCTCGATCCGCTGGGCGAGCACGACGGACGCATCGGGCTGTATCTCGCGGACAAGGTCGCGGCGCTTTTGCCGTCGCGGGAACAGGTCACCGACCCTCCGCTCACTGGGAAGGAGCAGGCGATTCTCGATCAGCTCGCCCGCAGCGGAGCCATGTTCTTTGCGCAACTGCATGACGCGCTCGGCGGGGGGTATCCCGGCGAAATCATTGACGCACTCTGGAGCCTGGTGTGGCGAGGCCTCATGACCAATGACACATTCCACGCGCTGCGAGCCTACGTGGCCAGGCCTGCGTCCGCACGGCCAGCGAAGCGCCAGCACAATCTGCCGGCCTTCCGGTCGCGGCGAACGACGCCTCCAAGCGCACAGGGCCGATGGGTGCTGGTCGCGCAGCCGGACCGCAGCACTCCCACAGGGCAGACAGAATGGAGTCACGCGCTGGCGCTGCAGTTGCTCAACAGGCACGGCATTGTGACTCGCGAGACGGTAACGCAGGAAAATATCCCCGGCGGATTCAGTGCCGTTTACGACGTGCTGAAAGCTTTGGAAGAGTCCGGCCGCGTGCGGCGCGGATACTTCGTCGCCGGACTGGGGGCAGCGCAGTTCGCACTGCCATCGGCAGTCGATCTGCTGCGCTCGTTGCGTAACAGCCCGCAACCAGAGAAGCCCGAAATAGTGGCCATTGCCGCCACAGATCCGGCCAATGTCTACGGATCGGTTTTGCGTTGGCCGCAGGCGCTCCCGCGTTCGCCGCAGGTGACCGATGATTCTCCCGATGCGGCATCGAGATCGCTCACGCGCAGCGTGGGAGCATCGGTGATCCTGCGTAATGGCGAATTGATCGCGTATATGCGGCGCAACAATCCGAACCTGCAGGTTTTTCTTCCCGCTGACGAACCTGATCGCTCGAATGCTGCCCGGGACCTGGCCGTATTCCTCGCAAGCAGCGCGCAGGACACCATGCGTCACGACGAGAGCGGACGCCACAGCGGCCTGCTGCTCTCGACCATTAACGGGGCTCCGATCCACGAACACTGGCTGGCGCGCTTTCTTCTCGATGCCGGCTTCCAGCCTGCGCCGATGGGGTTCAATGTGCGGCGCGTGCCTCCGGTAGTCGCGGCGACGCAGGAGGTCCAGTAGAGCTTGCCCGAAGGCGACACGATCTTTCGCGCTGCGCGTTCCCTCAACAAAGCACTGGCAGGCGCAACCGTGACCGGATTCGAAACCGCACACGCGCAGCTTGCCAGCGCAAACGACAACGCGCCTCTGACCGGCCGCATCGTCGACAAAGTCGAGGCACGCGGCAAGTGGCTGCTGATCCATTTCTCCGGCGATCTGATTCTCGTCACACACATGCTCATGAGCGGAAGCTGGCACATCTATCGCCCAGGCGAGCGCTGGAAACGGCCGCGCGCGCAGATGCGAGTGATCATCCGAACAGCGCAGTACGAGGCCGTTGCCTTCTCCGTTCCGGTCGCGCAATTTCATACAGCGCACTCGCTAGAACGGAACACAGCGATTCCGAAGCTGGGCCCGGATTTGCTCAAGGCGGGCTTCGCAGAAGACGAAGCAAAGGTGCGGATTCGCTCTCGCGGGAACGAGGAGATCGGCAATGTACTGCTCGATCAGAAGGTGATGGCCGGCATCGGGAATGTCTTTAAATCTGAGATCTGCTACGTCTGCGGTGTTCATCCTTTCCGCCGCGTATCCTCCCTTTCTGATCGGGAGATTGAATGCCTTGTCGACTCGGCTCGCAAGCTAATGGCCGCCAACGTCACCCAAGCTGCCGGCGATCAGATTGTGACCTATACCGGCCTGCGCCGGACTACGGGAAGGTCCGACCCGTCGGCGAGGGTTTGGGTTTATCGGCGCAAAGGCGAAGAGTGCCGGCGCTGCGGCACGATCATCGAAATGCGCCGGCAAGGGTTTGGAGCACGCTCAAGCTACTGGTGTCCCGAGTGCCAGCCGTTGATTCGTTCGATATGAGTCGGACCAGTGCGGAATCGCGCTCATGGCAACGCAATCAGGCGTGCAGCCGTCCGATACAATGTCCCTATGCCGCCACTCAATTTATCGCGCAGGCGCCAGAAATCGCCGCCTCCCGGCGAGACCGGGCAGGAAGCTCTGTATCTGCGTTTTCTTAGTGAGAAGCAGGTGCGCGTCGCCGTGAAGCTGCGCGACGGAGAGGTGGTTTCCGGTTGGATCGAATATTTTGACGACCGGATGATCCGGCTTACGCGTGAAGGCAAGCCTAATCTGTTCATCTACAAAAACCAGATTCGCACCATCACGGAGCAACCTCGCCGCGGAGATGAGCCCCGCCGTCGAAGCCCGCGCAAACCCTCCGAAGCGGGTAGCTTGGGCTCCGATGACCTGCCCGGCGGAGAGCCACGATGACTGCGACTTCCGATCTGTCGATTGCGTCGCAGGCATCAGTCATTGCACGCGAAGCGGGGGCACTTCTGCGCGACTACTATGCGCGGGGAGTGGCAACAGAATACAAAGGCGACGTTGACCTGGTGACCGAGGCCGATCGCGCGTCGGAGAAGCTGATCGTCGAGCGGCTGCACGAGGTTTTCCCGGCGCACGGCGTGTACGGCGAAGAGGGCACGCGTTCGAACATCGACCGCGAATATCGCTGGTATATCGATCCGCTCGACGGCACCACAAACTTCGCGCATGGGTTCCCGGTTTTCTGCGTTTCGATGGGACTGGAGCGACGCGCGCCATCCATGTCTGCGGGACAGGACGAGGAGATTGTCGCCGGCGTTATCTACGATCCGTTGCGCGCCGAGCTTTTTACCGCAGAAAAGGGAAAGGGTGCTTACCTCAATGGCGCGCCGATCCATGCGTCGCGCATTGCCCACCTGGCGGAGGCCCTGCTGGCTACCGGCTTTCCCAGCCGCAAGCGCCACGACAATCCGAATATTCATTTTTATCAGCAATTTACGCTGCGCTCCCACGGAGTGCGCCGGGCCGGTTCGGCGGCGCTCGATCTGGCTTACACCGCCTGCGGGCGGGTCGACGCCTTCTGGGAGTTCAACCTGAATCCCTGGGATACTTCGGCGGGAGCGCTTCTCGTCGTTGAGGCGGGCGGAACAATGAGCGGGTTCGACGGCAGCCCTTTCCGTCTCGACAGCAGGGAAGTGCTCGCCACCAACGGCCTGCTGCGCGACGAGCTGCTCGGCTTCTTTGCGGAGATGTTTGCAGGCCATGTGCTGGAGGACATCCCCACCCCCGCGGAGTTTGCGGCGCGGCGCGCCCAGCGTGGCGCTTCTTGACAGCAGGTTTTTGATCCGGCTCATGTCTCGCCGGCCTCACGGTCCGGTACAATAATCTTTCTAATTACCCCTATATGGAAGAGGATCTCCCATGGCATATGTAATTGCTGAACCCTGCATTGGCACGAAGGACATGGCATGTGTGGACGCATGCCCGGTGGACTGTATCCACCCCAAGAAAGACGAAGCGGCAAACGCCGACCAGGCGCAGCTTTATATCGATCCCGTTGAGTGCATCGATTGCGGAGCCTGCGTTCCCGTGTGCCCCGTCTCGGCGATCTTTGCGGCTGACGATTTGCCCGAGAAGTGGTCGAGCTATACGGAAAAGAACTCCACCTACTTTGGCCGCTAGGGCTTTCGCTTAGTTTCTCGAACGCGCGGCCCGGTGCTGCGCGTTTTTGTTTCAGGGCGACTGCCTGAATTCCGCGGGCGGAACCGGAGCGGACCATAAGGCAAGAGGGAAGGCAGGATGAATCAGGACTCTCCGACCAAGCGCACGCAGGTGATTCGGTTGCCCAAGCGCGGCGACTACTCCGAGGCCACGATCCACAGTATTCTCGATGCCGGCTTCCTTTGCCACGTCGGATTCGTGGCGGATGGGCAGCCGTTTGTCGTCCCCACCAGCTACGGACGAAGCGGCGATACGTTGTACATCCATGGCTCGGCCGCGAGCCGAATGCTCCGCACGCTGGCTTCCGGCGTGGAGGTGTGCGTGACCGTGACGCTGGTCGACGGCCTGGTGCTGGCGCGCTCGGCCTTTCATCATTCGATGAATTACCGGTCGGCGGTGCTGTTTGGAACCGCGACGCTGGTGGAGTCGACGGAGGAAAAGACCGCCGCTCTGAGGGCGATTTCCGAGCAGATAGTGCCGGGCCGGTGGGACGATGTCCGTTGGCCTACCGAGCAGGAGCTGAAGGCGACGAAGGTGCTCGCCCTGCCAATTTCCGAAGCGTCCGCGAAGGTTCGCACCGGGCCACCGCTCGATGACGAGGAGGACTACGCGATGAAGGTATGGGCGGGTATCCTGCCCTTCCGCGTGCAGCCGGAGGCGCCCTTACCGGATCCACGCCTGAATGGTGACTCGCAGGAAGTGCCGGGGTATCTGCTCGGCTACAACAAGCGGCCCGTTTGAGACGAGCTTTGGACAACTGGACGTGTCCAGTAGCAGACTTCTAAGATCGAGTGTCGGCTCCCAGCCGAAACCAGCGCTTAACGAGGAAATTTGCGACCATGCTCAAGCAGATAGGAACTCTCGCGGCGGTTCTCGCCACCGTGTCGTGTGCCGCCGCGCAAACCATCACGATGGTCAACGTACCTGCCACCCTCGAAAAGACGATCGACGCCAAGAAGGCGAAGGCCGGCGATCCTTTCACCGCCAAGATTACTGCGTCTACGCAACTCAACGACGGCACCAAGGTTCCAGCGGGTTCCGTTCTCGAAGGCCATCTAGACGCGGTGACTCCATCAGAAAAGAAGAGTGACTCGACGCTGACGGTGACCATCGACAAGCTTCATATCAAGAACGGTGATGAAGTAAACGTCAAGGCAACGCTGGTCAGCGCGATGAGTACGGCACCTGGCGGCGATGACAAGGCTTACGATCCGAGTAATTATCGGACCGGGACAATGGGTGACAATAAATCAAACGGACAAAACGGTCAGGAGGCAGGGTTCAGTACTGCACCACATCCGATCACAGGGCTTACACTCGCGGGCTCTCCTCATGAAGCCACTTCCGGCACATTCACCCAGGCGAAAGGGAATGTCCATCTCTCGAGCGGTGTGCAATTGGTCATTTCAGTTGCCGCTGTCGCCGCGCCCTCGGGCACAACCCCCCACTGAGAGCGTTCGTTTTCCAGAGCTGGAAACAAAAAGCCCTGGACGAATCCGGAGCTTTTCGTTTGAGCTGGCGTTGGACTAGAACTGATTCCACAGGAACTGGTTGTAGACCTCGTGGTGGAACTGCACCTCCGCCGGCTTCACGACGGTCCCCAGCAGGCGCGGGCAGCGATCGGCTGATGCCTGCTTCAGATCGGCGTAGCGGCCCTTCACATCCTCGCCCAGCAGCTTCGTGGTCCAGGTGGAGTTGCGGAAGTTCTCGAGCGCTGTGTAGATGTTGTCGGGAAGGAAGCGTTCGGCAGACCGGAGGTTGGGAATCTTTGAGGTTTCGCCGTCCAGTCCCGACTTGAAGATGGAGTACATCACCAGGTAAGGATTGGAGTCCGGAGCAACTGCACGAACTTCGATGCGCGACGACCGCTCGTTGCCGATAGGGATACGAACCATCGCGCCACGGTTGACGGCGGAGGCATTGAGCTGATTCGGCGCCTCGTAGTGCGGATCGAGGCGGCGATAGGCGTTGACGCTCGAATTCAGGAACAGGCAGATGTCATTGCCGTGAGTGAGGATGCGGTCGACAAACTCCCAGGCAAACGGAGCCAGTTTCTCCTCTCCCTTCGGTTCCCAGAAGATGTTCTTGCCTTCCTTGCTGACGGAAATATTGGTGTGCATGCCGCTACCGTTGACGCCGACCACCGGCTTGGGCAGGAAGGATGCCGTCATGCCCAGGCTGGTCGCTACCTGGCGGCAGATCAGCTTATAGAGCTGGATCTGATCTGCGGCAGCGACAACTTCGCCGTATCCGTAGTTGATCTCGAACTGCGAGGGCGCGACTTCCGGATGGTCCTTCTCGTTTTCGAAGCCCATCGCGCGCTGCACTTCGGCGGTCGTGTCGATGAATTTGCGCAGCGGATCGCCGGGCAGCGAGTGGTAGTAGCCGCCGGTGTTCACATAATCAAACCGGCCGGTCTCGGGGAAGCGCTTCTCGGCGTCGACGCCCGCAAACAGGAAGCCCTCGATTTCATTGGCCGCATTCAGCGTGTAGCCGTGCTTCTCGTGGAGACCCTGCGCATAACCCTTGAGCACGCCACGCATGTCGGCGGTGTACGGTGTGCCGCCTTTGTCGATGACCTCGCCAAAGACCAGCACCTTGCCCGATCCAAAGTAGTCGGACGGCGCAAAGTAAAACGCGCCCCAGTCGATGCCTAGCCGCAGATCGCTCTCCCGCTGCGCGGTGAAGCCACGAATCGACGAGCCGTCGAAAGTGAGATTGTCGTAGCTCTTGACGATGAACTTCTTGTCGTAGTCGAGCATGTGCAGCCGGCCTTCGAGGTCGCTGAACAGTACGGTGACGGCCTTAATACCCTTCTGATCTGTCAGATACTTCAGGCGCTCTTCCTGAATCTTGCCGGGGTCAACGCGCTTCATGCGTTGCTCTTTGGCCTTCAGATTCAGCTCTTCCAGCTCTGGATACGACAACGACAAAAAGTTACGCAGTTCAGTCGACATGGATCTCCTCAGAATGAGTTGAGAACAAAGCCACCTCCAGTACCCTGCGTCGGCCCTTCAGGGTTGGCCTGCAGGCTTTTAGCGCCAAAACGTGAGGGGTTGTTACTCTGAAATCAAGATTAATGGCCCGGATCGAAAAGGGAAAACGGTATTAAGAATTGTGATTCTGCCAATCGCGTTTATTTATACCGCAGCTCCGCCCGCGATTCACCACTTTACCCACTGAGGCTCTGGGGGAAGAACGGCCGCCCCCTGCGTCCACTATCCTGAATACCAGTGATCGCCCATCAAGCCGAAGCCCTTGTCCTGCGTACCTGGCCTGTCCATGAGGCAGATCACATTGTCTCGCTCTTTACCCGCGATCAGGGAAAACTCAAGGGCATCGCCAAGTCATCTGCCAGGTCGCGCAAGCGGTTTGGCGGAGCGCTTGAGCCGATGACCTATGTCCTCGCCAGCTATGTTGAAAAGCCGCGCCAGGATCTGGTGCGCCTCGACTCGTGCGAGATCCTGATCTCGCCCCTATCTGAGCCCGTTGACTATGCGCGAGCCGCGGCACTTGCTTTCTATGCAGAGGTGCTGGAGGAGACGCTGCCGGATCACGATCCGCAGGATCCTGTCTTTCGCCTGGCGCTGGCCGTGCTCGATCACACCCGCGCCGGCGAGATCTGGCTTCCAGTGACGTACTTTGGTCTCTGGATCCTCCGCCTGATGGGCTGGATGCCGGATCTTGCCCATTGCCAGGTCTGCGGCAAGGCCTTTGCCGGTGAGGCGGCCTGGTTTAATCCGCAGTCCGACGGGCTCGTCTGCGGCGACCATAAGCAGCCCGCGAGCCGGGCGATTTCCGCCGCTTCGCTGGCGGTTGCGAGCTGGATGCTCCGTGCCCCGATCGCAGACCTGACCCGCGAGGACTGGCCCCGCGGACGTGCTGCCGATCTGCGCCGCTTCGCCCTGCAGGCTCTCGAAAGGCATCTCGAACGGCGGCTCCGCTCCGCTGCGGCGCTCGGCAAACTCGGCGTCGACCCTCAGCCGTAGCAAGCCAGTACAACAAGGTAGAATCCTGATAGCGCTAAATTTACGGAAAGTTACTGTGCCTGCAACCATTTCGCCCGTTCCCACCCGCACCGAGCCGCTCACCTTTCAGCAATTGCTTTTCCGGCTGCAGACCTTCTGGGCGGACCGCGGATGCATCCTTCAGCAGCCCTATGACGTTGAGGTCGGCGCCGGCACCATGTCGCCCGACACCTTCCTGCGCGTGCTCGGTCCGAAACCGATCAACATTGCTTACGCGCAGCCCTCGCGCCGCCCCGCCGATGGCCGCTACGGAGAGAATCCGAACCGACTCTACAAGCACACGCAGTTTCAGGTCATTCTCAAGCCGCCACCAGCCGATATCCAGGATGTCTATCTCGAATCGCTGACAGCGATCGGCATTGACCTTGCCGAGCACGACATCAAGTTCGAAGAAGACAATTGGGAGTCGCCCACCCTCGGCGCATGGGGCATCGGCTGGCAGGTGATGCTCGATGGCCTGGAAGTCACGCAGTTCACCTACTTTCAGCAATGCGGCGGCATCGACCTCGACCCCATCAGCGGCGAGATCACCTATGGGCTCGAGCGGCTCACTGCTTTTCTCCAGAATGTGGACTCGCTCTACGACATCGTTTGGGCCCGTGACCCGAAGACGGGCAAGGCCATCACCTACGGCGATATCCGGCTGCAGGAGGAGATCCAGTTTTCCGTCTACAACTTTGAAGCCGCCGAGGTGGAAAAGCTGTGGGAGCACCTGCGGCTCTACGAAGCCGAGTGCCAGACGCTGCTGGCAAGCTACAACGACAGCTTCTCGCCCAAAGCCGAGAAGGGCGCAGAACGCCACAAGAAGATCCATGATCGCGTTATTCACGAAGGAGACGAGAGAGGGTCTGCCGCTGGCGCGATTCCGACCGTCGAAGACGCAATGACCGAAGACCCTAAGGCGCAGCAACGCAGATTCCCGGTTCTGGGAGCCTACGATCTCTGCCTGCGCTGCTCGCACCTGTTCAATCTGCTCGATGCGCGCGGCGCTATCTCGGTCACTGAGCGCGTGGGAGTCATCGCTCGCATCCGCGCGTTGGCGGTCGGCGTTGCGAAAGGTTATGTCACGCAGCAGCAGGCGGTTTCCGGCTCTTAGCCGTAAAGGTCAGCGTCAGCAAAAAATCAATGGCTAATGGCTAATCACTCATGGCTGAATTATGAATTTTCTTTTTGAAGTTGGACTTGAAGAAATCCCCGCCCGCATGATCGCCGCCGCGCAGGCTGAACTCGCGCGCCGCGTTGAAGACGTCCTGACGCGAGAACGGCTCTGGGTGCCCCATCCTTCGCCTGAAGTTGGCGAAGGGTGGGAATCCACAAATGCCATTCACAGCTACTCCACGCCGCGAAGGTTGGCAGTGCTGGTGACCGGGGTCGAAGCCGGCCAGGCCGATGCGCAGGAGCAACTCACAGGGCCCTCGTGGGCGGTCGCCTTCAAGAACGGTGAACCGACGCCCGCTGCGCACGCCTTTGCGAAAAAGGCTGGAGTCGAAGTCTCAGCACTTCAGAAGATCACCACGCAAAAGGGTGAATATGTCTCCGCTGTCGTCGAGCGCAAAGGGCGCACCGCGTCGGACATTCTCGCCGAACAGTTGCCGAAGGAACTGGCTGCGCTCTACTGGCCGAAGAACATGTACTGGCGCGCCGGGAAGCCGGAGCGATTTGTTCGCCCCATCAAGTGGCTGCTGGCGCTGCTCGATCACGCGATCGTGCCGGTGGAATTTGCGGGCGTGCACGCTGCGAACCTCACCTACGGCCACCGCATTCTTCACGGAGATGCGGCTGTCACGGTCGAGCACGCGGTGAATTACCTCGGGCTTCTGGAGAGCGCCTTCGTCACCGCCGATGTCGATTTGCGTCGCCACCGCATCCGCAAGGGTCTGGACGCGGCGACTCGGACCATTCCCGGAGCGCGCTGGCGCGAGGACGAGGCGCTGGTCGACACCGTGACGCACCTCACCGAGTGGCCTTCCGTCCTGCTGGGCGGTTTCGAGCCGGAATATCTCTCGCTGCCCGAGGAAGTGCTGGTCACGGTTATGCGCGACCACCAGAAGTACTTTGCCGTGGAGGACGCACAGGGCAAGCTGGCGGCATATTTCCTGACCGTCCTCAACACGCAGCCCACTGAGCAAGCCGCGGAGATTATTCGCCACGGCAACGAACGGGTGCTGCGGTCGAGATTCAATGACGCGCGCTTCTTCTGGACCGTCGACCAGAAGATTCCACTCGTCGATCGCGTCGAGATGCTGAAGGCGGTGACTTTCCAGAAAGATCTGGGAAGCTATTACGAGAAGACCGAAGCGAATCTTCACGTCGCCGAGAGTTTGGGTGGAGTCGCGGCTGAACGTGGGGCCGTGATCGATCGGCACGCACTCATCACTGCTGTGCGGCTGGCCAAGACCGATCTGACTACGGAACTCGTCAAAGAATTCACCGAACTTCAGGGCATCGTCGGAGGCCTCTACGCTCGTGCTCAAGGGTTCGGCGAGGCCGTTGCTCAAGCGATTTATTGGCAATATTCGCCGGCAGCCATCGAGGATCCAATTCCGCCCACCGTCGAAGGCCAGATTCTAGGTATAGCCGACCGCTTTCAGACGATCGAGGCGATGTTCGGCATCGGACTCGAACCCACCGGTTCGAAAGATCCGTTCGGGCTGAGGCGCGCGGCAAACGGCATCGTAAAGATCCTTGCTGAGTCGGGTCTACAACTCCGCTTTTCCGACCTTTATATGGCCGTCGATCCGCATCTCTTGCCAAATTTCTTCCGCGAGCGGGTTGAATTCTACATGCGAAATGTTTGCGGATTAGGCTACGACATCGTTAACGCGGTGCTTGCCGCCGGATTCAACGATGTGGTTGACGCAATCGCCCGCGGCAAGGACCTCAGTGTGGCGACCGGCTCTGAAGAATTTAAGGCAATCTGTGCATCCTTTAAACGAATGTCTAACATTCTCCGGCAAGCTTCAGACGAAGACAAACTGGCGGTCGATTCCGCGCCTGTGAAGGTAGAGTCAAAATTATTCACTGATCACTCTGAAACGGATTTGTATCAACGTACCGTAGATATTTCTCAAACTGTCAAAGTGTTCCGGCGCGAACGACAATACCTAAAAGCTCTCGATCACATTGCCACCCTCGGACCTGACATAGATCTCTTCTTTGAAAGAGTTATGGTCATGGTTGAGGATGAAGCAATTCGACGCAATCGCCTGAGGCTTTTACGGACGATTCTCGCTGGCTTCTCCTCCATCGCCGACTTTTCGGAGATCGTTACCAGCTAGTGATGCACTTCCACGAACACGTCCCACTGGCACCCTACACGACCTTCCACATCGGAGGCCCGGCGCGCTGGTTTGCGGAGGCGGCGAGCGAAGCCGACATCTTCGAGGCAGTCGAGTTCGCTCGCAGCCGCAGCCTGCCGCTCTTCATCCTCGGCGGAGGCAGCAATCTTCTTGTCTCCGACGAAGGCTTTCCCGGGTTGGTGCTGCACATTGCCCTCAAGGGAATCGAGCAGGTTTATCACTTCTTCCGCGTCGCAGCCGGTGAGAACTGGGACGAATTCGTCGCTCACGCTGTTACACAAAATTACGCCGGTATCGAATGTCTTGCCGGAATCCCCGGAACTGTGGGCGGCACACCCGTTCAGAACGTCGGTGCCTATGGGCAGGAGGTCGCGGACACCATAGAGGCCGTGCGTGTGCTCGATCTGAACAGCCTCAAAGTCAGCGATTTGTCGCCGGCGAAGTGCAGGTTCTCCTACCGTCGCAGCATCTTTAACTCGACGCAGCGTGGAAGCTATATCGTCACCCGCGTCGATTACGCGCTGAACAAAGACGGGCCGCCCCGCCTCACCTACGCCGACCTGAGGAAGCAATTTACCGGACGATCCGAGCCCTCTCTTGCCGAAGTGAGCAGCGCGGTCAGAAGCATTCGCCACCAGAAAGGCATGCTCATTGTCGACGGCGATCCTGACTGCCGCAGCGCGGGAAGCTTCTTCAAGAACCCCGTCATTGGCGCGCAACACCTCTCACGCATTGCGGCTGACTTTGCCGCACCCGTTCCGACTTATCCCGCTGGAGAAGGCTTCGTCAAGCTGCCCGCCGCGTGGCTGGTGGAGCAGGCCGGCTTTCACAAGGGCTATGCGCTGGGGCGAGCCGGCATCTCCAGCCGCCACACGCTGGCCCTCGTCAATCGCGGAGAAGCCAGGGCCGCTGACATCCTTGCGCTGCGCGACCGGATCGTCATCGCCGTCGAGCAGAAGTTCAGCATCCGCCTTGAGCCCGAGCCTGTCTTTCTAGGTCCGGAATCTCACCGCTGAAGGTATATCCGCCCCAAGCTGTTCGAGCAGCCGTTCACGATAAGCGGCAAGCACCTCTCGCGCCGGACCCTGGGCCTCGATCTTTCCCGCTTCCAACACAAGCGCGTCCGCGTTCATCTGCCACGCGTCGGCGAGAGCGTGCGAGACATACAGCACCGGCACGCTGGTCTGGCGCAGCTTTTCAACGATTGCAGTGCGGGCGGCGGTGTCCAGCGCCGCAAAGGGCTCATCGAGCAGCAGCAGTTGGGGACGCGGTGCCAGCGCACGCGCTAAAGCTACGCGCTGCTGTTCGCCGCCGGAGAGCGCGCCCGGCTTGCGATCGGCGAGCGGAGTGGCATCAAACAGATCGAGCATCTCTGCCACTCGAGCCTCCCGCTCATCGCCTTTCAGAGCATGAAGCCCGAAGCCGACGTTGGCCCGCGCAGTCAGGTGCGGAAACAGCGCCGCCCGCTGGGTAACAAAGCCGATGCGCCGCTGACCCGGCTCGACGTTCGTGCCCGCATCCGTATCGGTCAGGATACTTTGCCCCAAAATGATCCTTCCCCAGTCCGGTGACAGCAGCCCGGAGAGAATCCGCAGCAGAGTAGTCTTTCCCGCACCGGATGGCCCGAACAGGACCGTCCAGCCGGGGCCGAGCTCAAAGCGCGCTTCGAGATTGAAACCCGCGCGCCTGAATCGCACATCTGCCTTAACCACGGTGAGCCTCGCCCAGTGCCGGCCGCCGCCGCGAATAGAGCAGCACCAGCGCCGCGAGAGAGGTCGCAACCAGCAGCAACGATGTCCGGTTGGCCTGCGCGTACGCGAAGTCCTGCACCTGGTCGTAGATGAGAATCGACAGCGTCCGAGTCGCGCCCGGGATATTGCCGCCAATCATCAGCACCACTCCGAACTCGCCGACCGTGTGCATGAAGCACAGGACGCCAGCGGTCAGAACTGAACGCGCCGACAGCGGCAGCAGCACTTTCCGCAAAAGTCGCACCCGCGATGCTCCAAGCAGACGCGCCTGCTCGAGCAGAGCCGTATCCACGCCCGCGAAGCCCGCCACCAGCGGCTGCACAGCAAACGGCAGGCTGTAGATAGCAGATCCCACCACCAGCCCGGAAAACGAAAATGCCAGAGGATGTCCGGTGAGGTGAATCCACGCCCGGCCGAATGCTGTTCGTGGCCCGAGCAGCACCAGCAGATAGAAACCCAGCACGGTTGGCGGCAGCAGCAGCGGCAGCGTCGACACAGCTTCGACCAGCGCCCGCAGCCGCGAGCGGGTAAAGACGACCCAGGCCGCCAGCGGCACGGCAATCGCCAGCAGTAAGGCGGTCGTCACGACGGCCAGACGCAGCGTGAGTGCGAGCGCCTGCAGGTCCATTTATTTTGCAGGAGCCAGACTCGGAGATAGACCAGCGGCCTCAAGCTGTTGCTGGACGGGCGCCGAAGCCAGGAAGTCGATAAAGCGGTGTGCCGGCTGCGTGCCGGTGGGATGTTTCAGGATCACCGCGCCCTGCAGGATCGGCGGATATGTATCCTGCGGCACCGGCACGTAGTGGCCGCTGGATCGCAGCCGCGGCGTAACGGCGGAGGTGAGCGAGATCAGTCCCAGCTCGGCATTGGCGGACTCGACATACTGCGCGGTCTGCGCGATATTTTCCGCAATCACCAGCTTCGGTTTCAGGGAATCGTACAAGCCGAGATGTTCAAGCGCGGCGCGAGCCGCGCGTCCATAGGGAGCGTGCTCGGGATTCGCCATCGCGACCGAGTTCAGTGCTGGATCCTTCAGCGAGTCCATCGAGAGATGGTGAAAGCGCCCATCATTGCGAGCCCACAACACCAGCGTCCCGCGTGCGTAAGCGATTGGTTCTGGTTCTTCTGAAAGCCCGGCGGCAATCACCCGCTCGGGGAAGCTCAGGTCTGCCGCGAGAAACAGATCGAACGGCGCGCCATTCAATATCTGCGTCGCCAGCGTCGCCGACGATTGATACGAAGCCACGGCATGAATGCCGGTCTGGCTCTCAAACTCGGCCAGGAGCGGCGGAAGAACCGGCTGCAGATCCGCCGCCGCGGCGATCCGCAACGGTGCCCGCGCGGATGCGGTCTGTGCTCCGGCCGTACGTGCGAAGAGCACCGCCAGCAGGCAAATCAGCACCCGGCGCCGGTCAGACACGCAGCACCATTACCTCGGTCGATTTCACCAGAGCAGCGACAGTTTCGCCCACCTCCAGCTGCATTTCCCGGGCGGCCTCGGCGGTAATGATCGACGTGATCACCTGCCCGCCGATCGAGAGCTTTACCTGAGCGAGCAATCCGTCATATTTCAGCTCGACGATGCGGCCTGTCAGCTGATTGCGCCCGCTGACCGTGCGCATCATTTGCCGCCGGGGCGTCTCCGGCCGCTTCGCCTTGTGCAGAAAGCCGTCCAGTTCAGCTTCCGGAATGCGGTAGTGCCCGCCGGCTGTCTTCGCTGTCTTGATCTTGCCGCGATAGATCCACTGCTTGATCGTCGGGTAGGAGATACCCAGGCGCAGAGCAGCCTCACGGGGTGTCAAAAGGGAGGCCATGGGTGCGATTCTATACGAAATTCTGCGCGAATCTATACGAGCCTGTTCCGAATCGCAGAGACGCATCATCCGCTCGTCGCCACATCTGCCGCTGATATCCTGAAAAGACTCATCATGATGCAAGACACCCACCAGCTGCGCTGCACGGGGTGCGCCCGTGTAGTCGCGCAAGAGGATCTCAAGGAGAACTTCCGCTGTCCCGATTGCGGGGATCTGTACGAAGTCGAATATCCGGCGTGGAGTGCCCAGGCTGCGACCGCGGCCAAGCGAAACTTTCCCAATCCCAGCGCCCTGCGCTGGCTGTGGAAAGAACGACGCACCTCCTCCGACCACCGGGACCAGAGTGGCGTCTGGCGCTTTCGCGATCTGCTCCCGATCCTGCGCGACGAGGCGAATATCGTCTCCCTTCGCGAGGGCAACACCCCACTCTACGCCCTCTACCGCGCTGCGCGCGCGACTGGCATCGCCAGCCTGTACGGCAAGCACCAGGGGATGAATCCCACCGGCTCATTCAAGGACACGGGAATGACCGCCGCTCTTTCCGTCGCTCATGAGCGCGGATTCAGCTGGGTCGCCTGCGCATCGACCGGAAACACTTCCGCTGCCATGGCCGCCTATGCCGCGCGCGCGGGCATGCGCAGCCTGGTGCTGATTCCGCAGGGCAAGATTGCCTGGGGCAAGCTCTCGCAGGCCATCGACTACGGCGCGTTGACCTGCCAGCTCCGCACTGATTTTGACGGCTGCGTGCGCGTGCTCGGAGAAGTCGTCCGGCGCGCGCCTGTCTACCTGCTGAACTCGGTCAACCCCTACCGGCTGGAAGGGCAGAAGACTCCCGCTCTCGAAATTGCCGAGGAGTTCGACTGGCAGGTGCCGGATCACCTGATCGTGCCCGGCGGCAATCTGGCCAACTCATCGGCGCTGGGCAAGGCATTCCTTGAGATGAAGCATCTCGGGCTTACCGACCGCGTTCCGAAAATCTCCGTGGTTCAGGCCGAGGGGGCGAATCCGTTGTACCGCAGTATGCAGACCAGTGACGGGCGCGATCTCACTCCGGTCGAAGCTCACACCCGCGCGAGCGCCATTCGTATCGGCAATCCTGCTTCGTGGAGGAAGGCGGTGCGTGTCGTCCACGCCAGTGGAGGATCGGTCGAGCAGGTCAGCGAAGCCGAGATCGCGCTGGCCAAGGCCGAGATCGGAGCCGAAGGCATCGGATGCGAGCCCGCCTCTGCGGTCACCCTGGCCGGCCTTAAAAAGTTCGTCGCGGCAGGCAAGATCGGTTCGTCGGAGACAGTGGTGCTGCTGCTCACCGGTCACACGCTCAAGGACTCCGAGTACACCATCCAGTACCACCGCGGCGATCTTCTTCGCGATGAAGAGCTCACAACTTTGCGCGCAGAGATCGATGCCACGCGGCGCAATCCAGTGGAACTTGATGCCGATCCCGATCAGGTGCTTCGCATCCTCGAGCAGGTAGCTCGATGAGCGCATCACCGCTCCGGCTGCGTCTGCCTGCGACTTCAGCCAACCTGGGCCCCGGCTTCGACACGCTGGCGATTGCGCTGAACGTGTATCTCGAGGTCGAGGCTCGCGAGGCCGAGACATTCTCGATTCATGCCTTGGGGCGCGGTCCCGAAGTCTGCGGATCGCTGGAGCGGAACCTGCTGCTCGATGTCTACCGCAAGACTCTCGCCGCGCACCATCGCGAGGTGAAGCCACTCGCGCTCGAAGTCAATAACGGAATCCCGCTGGGAATGGGTTGCGGCTCATCGGCTGCGGTACGTCTTGCCGGCGTTGCTCTCGCGGCGCACTTCGGCGGGCTCGGGTGGGATCGCGAGCACATCCTTGCCGAGGCGACAAAGCTGGAAGGTCATCCGGACAATGCAGCTGCCTGCTGGCTCGGTGGCTTCGTCGCCGGGTGCTGGGACGGCACGAAGGTGCGAGCCGTATCGTTTCCCGCGCCGGCCGGGTGGCGTGCGCTGGTTGTGCTTCCTGAAAAGCCGTTAGCCACATCGGCATCGCGGGCTGTTCTTCCGCTGAGCTACGAACGTGTGGATGTCGTCGCCAACCTGCAGCGCGTGGCGTTGCTCACTGCCGCTTTCGCCACAGGCCGCGGCGATCTCATCGGTGAAGCGATGCGCGACCGCATGCATCAACCGTATCGCAACAAGGCATGCCCGTTGCTGCCGCGCCTGTTGCCGCTCTCAGGAACAGATGGGATCCTTGGCGTATGTCTCAGTGGCGCCGGTCCTGCCGTTCTTCTGCTGGTTGAGTCTTCCGATGCGATCGGGACCGTGGAATCCCGCGTGTCGCAGATGATCTCCGGGATGGGCGCCATTGAAATTCTTCGCTGCGAAATCGAGAATCGGCCTGCGGAAATGGCATCCTGATGCTATACCACCCTCGTAACATATAGATCCCATTACCTTAGGATTACCTAAGATTTCTTGCCAGAGCCCTCAGAAAGCAATATTTTCGCAGCGTGGGCAGTTCTGGGGGAGGGCTGCTCTAGCGCCCGGGTTCCTTAATTGGAATCCGGGCGCTTTGATTTGCGCGCCCTGCGTTCAGGCCCGTTTCCCACGTTCAATCCTCTCCGGATTGTCCGTGACAAGTCTCCACACGGCATATCTTGCATTTAGCTGCCTGGTTATCTCCCAGTTATCTCCGTTACATTACTGGTTATTAAAGAAGTCATAAATTTCAGCAGCGCTCTTCTTCATGCTCCTTTTCCGGAGACGGAACCCTTACAACAATCAAACGACCTTCGGACTTTTCTGTGGCAACTCTCCCGGCGCAAATGCCTAGTCTTCGTGCGGGCGGCCTTTACCGAGCCCACGCAGCAACAGGAGAAGCACCATGGATAGATCTGAGAGCATGATTAAGCGTCCAGTAAACCGCCGCTCGTTTATGAAGAGCGGAATGCTGGCAGGGGGCGCGGCAACTCTAAGCGCCGGATTGTTGAACGGATCCAGGCCGGCTTTTGCGGAGGACAACGATAATGGTCGGCTCACTAAAGGAGATGCGGCGATTCTTCGTTTCCTGGCCGCGGCCGAGATCATCGAATCCGATCTTTGGACACAGTACAACGAGCTGGGTGGTATCGGCGATAATCCGCCTATTGAGATAGATCCGAACCCGAACCCGCCATTGAACAACTATCAGGTGGCCTTGTCGAACCTCGATGGCGACGGCCCACAATACATAGCAAGCAACACACTGGACGAACTCAGCCATGCTGCCTTCCTCAATGCATTTCTGGAGTCCAAGGGAGCGGAGCCGGTCAACTTTGACGAGTTCACAACCTTGGAAGGAAGCACAGCCGCCGGATCGTCAGGCAAGAAGCGCCTCACGAACCTCATGCATCTCAACGTCGACACCAGCTGGTACGTTCGCTACCGCAGCACAACTAATCCGGATTTCGGAGCCACCTTCCCCCAGGCCATCACTCTCAAGAATGTGACTGCCATTCCCAGAAATGACAACGACTTCAACGGCGCTTCCAACCCCAACTTTCTCGGCAACAACCATATCCAAGCGATCGCGAACGTAGCCGGCTTTCATTTCGGATACATCGAGCAAGGTGGCTCGAGTCTCTACGCGAGTCTCTCGCGCAAAGTGACCAGCGAGGAAGTTCTCAGGATCACCCTTGGCATCGGCGGAGACGAAATTGCTCACTTCCTGGAGTGGGTGGATTTTGCTGGCAATGGCGTGCAACAGCCTGTGGCGCCGTTTACGGACTCGATATCCGGCCTGACGTTTCCTGATTTCTTCAATAACCCACCGTTGCAGCCGCCCAGCTTGGTTCAGCCCAGCCTGATCTTCCCCGTCCCTTGCGAATTCATCAGCCCCAAGCTCCCCCATGTCGCCATCATTCGTCCGCTGACCGATAGGTTTGCAGGTGCCGTGGCGACGATCGCAAGCTTCACCGCCGATGGGCTCTTCTTCGGCCAGAGCAAGCAATTCCTCAACACGCTGCAAATCATGGCAGAGGAGGCGGACGCGGCACGCCGCGAGTTTTAACGCTAATCACTCTAACCTCAGCCCGCACCTGTCCACTGCCGGACCGCCTGATTCTGGGTCTATGCAGCGAACGGTTGCGGGCGCTTTTTTAAGGGCCCTGGAGGGCTTCCCGTTCCGGTCTTCTGAACCCCTGCGATTGCGACTTTTTCGCTCTCTTTGCATCTATTAGTCCGGTACACTGTTTGAGTAGAGTCGCGCGAAAGCGGCGCGAGCCAAAACCTCGAGCAGCGAGCCAAGGAGAAATGATGGCGGTTCAATCAATAGTGGAACTTAGCGACGCAAACTTTGATCAGGAAGTGCTGAAGTCCGAACAGCCTGTCCTGGTTGATTTCTGGGCGGCGTGGTGTGGCCCCTGTAAGGCGCTCGCTCCCACCGTCGATGAAGTGGCCACGCAGTACGCCGGCAAACTCAAGGTTGCCAAGATGGATGTGGACCGGAACCAGGCAACCCCGATGCGCTACGGAATCCGCGGCATTCCCGCGCTCCTGCTCTTCAAGGGCGGCAAGGTAGCCGACCAGATCGTTGGCTACGTTCCCAAGGAGACCATCGATCGCAGCCTGGCGCGGGTAATCACCGCTGAGACTGCGCCTGCCGTCGCCAAGGCGGCTCCAGCTCCGGCTGTTGAGGACGCCATGGCCCCGGCAGCTGTAACAGCGAACGTTATAAAGTAAATTTCAAAAGGCCCGGGATACCTTACAAGCCCCGGGCTTTTTCCTGTACCGATGGTTGCCTGCGGCCTCGTTTTCCGTTTTGCTCTGACGAAAACATCTGCCGCGCTTGCCGCCGCGTACTGTAACTGGAGACGATAAAAAGAGTCGTATAAGTAGCGGCTTTGAAACTCCATGTTGACACGCAAATCAAACGACATCCCCTACTCCGAAGTCACTCCGAAATCTGCCTACCTGAACCGCCGTACCTTCATGGCCGGCGCCGCGGCAGTCGGCGCCGCTGCCATCGCCGGCAAACACCTCGCCAGGCTGATTTCCCCGGAAGCCTCCGTTCACGCTGACACCAAGCTCACGACCGTGAAGAGCCCGCTGTCCCTCACCGGCGAAACCCCGACCTCGCTGCAGGACATCACGCACTACAACAATTTCTACGAGTTCGGCGTCGATAAGGGTGACCCCGCAAGAAATGCCTGGCGTCTCAAGACGCGCCCCTGGACCGTTTCCGTCGAGGGCCTGGTCAAGAACAAGCAGAAGTTCGACATCGACACGCTCATGAAGCTGCACCCGCTCGAAGAGCGCATCTATCGCTTCCGCTGCGTAGAGGCATGGAGCATGGTCATTCCCTGGGTCGGTTACTCACTCTCGGAGTTCATCCAAAAGTGCGAGCCGCTGCCGTCGGCGAAGTACGTCCAGTTCATCTCGCTCGCTGACCCCAGCCAGATGCCGGGCCTCAGCGAAGCCAATCTCGACTGGCCTTACTCCGAAGGCCTGCGCATGGACGAAGCGATGCACCCGCTCACACTGCTCACTTTCGGGCTTTATGGTGAAACGCTGCCCAACCAGGATGGCGCGCCTGTGCGCGTCATCGTGCCCTGGAAGTACGGCTTCAAGTCCGCGAAATCGATCGTCAAGATAAGGTTCGTCGATAAGCAGCCCCATACGACATGGAACGAGATGGCTCCCAACGAGTACGGCTTTTACTCGAACGTGAACCCCAACGTCGACCATCCACGCTGGAGCCAGAAGACGGAGCGCGTCATTGGTGCATCCATCTTCCATCAGCGCCAGCCCACGCTCATGTTCAACGGCTACGAGGATCAGGTGGCAAAGCTGTACACCGGGATGGATCTGCGCAAGAATTTCTAGCGGATGTCCAACCGCTTAATTGTTGTCCTGAAAGTTCTCGTTCACATAGCCTGCCTTGCGCCCATTGCGTGGCTCATTGTCCATCTTATTCAGAATAATCTCGGCCCCGACCCGACAGCCGCGGTCACTTTCTTCACCGGCCGGGGAACCCTGCGTCTACTCGTCATCTCGCTGGCCATCACGCCGGTGCGCAAGCTCATTACGCCACTCGCATGGATTATCCGCTTCCGCCGTATGCTTGGCCTGTACGCCTTCTTCTATGGGTGCCTGCACCTGCTCACCTACATCTGGCTGTACGCAGGCTTCAGCCTCGCAGCCATGATCGACGACATCACTAAGCGCCGCTTCATCACTGCTGGACTGACCGCCTGGGTGCTCATGGTTCCGCTGGCGCTCACCTCCACCACGTGGTCGATCAGCAAGCTCGGCGGCAAGAACTGGAACCGCCTGCACCGGCTTGTCTACCTCTCCGCCATCGCGGGAGTCGTGCATTACTGGTGGGGAGTCAAGCCCGGCGTATTGACGCCAACGGCGATCACCGTGGTCCTCACCGTGCTTCTTGCTGCGCGTCCGGTTCTGAACTGGTGGTCGGACCGTAAAAAGGTGGCTGTTACCTGAATTCGGCGCAACTCGCCGCAACCGGGAAGGGTCTATACAGGCGTGTCAGATCCCCGAGCCGGGGCAATCATGCGTCGAACTCCACTCCTCGTCTTCTCCATGGTGGCCGCTGGCTGTATCACTATCGGTCACGCTCAGGCCAGAAAGACCGCTCCCGCGCCTGCCCGGCATGCCGCTGCCGCTCCGTTGCCGCCCCTGACCGATCAGGAGCGCGCCATCCAGATGCTCAGCCGGTTCACCTTCGGCCCGCGGCCCGGCGACGTCGAAGCGGTGATGAAGATGGGTCCCGACGCGTGGTTCGAGCAGCAGCAGAATCCTGACAGCATCCCCGATCCGGTCCTCGACAAGCGCCTCGCGGATTACCCATCGCTCTATCTCCCGCCCAATCAGTTGCTCGTAGAGTTCCCGTCGAATCAGATCATTCGCCAGATCGCCGACGGCAAGCGTTCCGAGCCGCCGGACCCGATGCTCGAAGGCGCCTACGAGGTTCTGCTGGCCAAGTACAACCGGCGCCAGGTGGAGCAGAAAGCGCAGCAGAACGCCGCGCCGGGAACGAATCCGGACATGACCCCCGACATAGCTGAGGCCGGCAAGGCGGCCCAGCGCAAACAGCAACAGGCCGCGGCGCAGGTGCTGGCCGACGAGGTGCTGGCCTTTCCCAAAGGCGAGCGCATTCAGGCCATCATGAAGATGCCTGTCGAACAGCGCATCACGCTGACCGAGTTTGTGCCCGATCCGCAGCGCGGCCTCGTCTTCAATGACTTCACACCGCGAGAACGCGAGATCTTCAACCTGATGGCGGGCGGCCCGGACGGCATGCACGTGATCGACAACGAACTCGAGCAGGCCAAGGTTCTTCGCGCCGTCCTCAGCGAACGCCAGCTGCAGGAGGTCGTGACCGACTTCTGGTATAACCACTTCAACGTCGACATCCGCAAGGAAGCCGCGCAGTGGTACACGCCTACCTACGAGCGCGATGCCATCCGTGCCCATGCGCTGGGTAAATTCCGCGACTTGCTGCTCGCCACCGCGCAGCACCCGGCGATGCTTTTCTACCTCGACAACTGGTCGAGCATCGGCCCTGATTCGGTGGCAGCCGGGCGACCGCACGGGAAACAGGCGCAGCGCGGGCTGAACGAAAACTACGGCCGCGAGGTCATGGAACTGCACACCGTCGGCGTAAACGGAGGCTATTCGCAGGCTGACGTCACCAATCTGGCCAAAATCCTCACCGGATGGACCATTGACCAGCCGCAACAGGGCGGAGGATTCGTCTTCGATCTCCGCAAGCACGAGCCGGGCTCAAAGCAATGGTTCGGCCAGAAAGTGTCGGAGAACGGCTATGTCGAAGGGCAGCGCGCCCTCGAATGGCTCGCCGCGCAGCCGCAGACAGCGCACTTCATCTCTTATCAATTAGCCCAACGCTTCGTCTGCGACGATCCGCCGGAAGAACTCGTCGATCGCATGGCGAAGACCTACATGGCCACCGATGGCGACATCAAGGAAATCCTGCGGACCATGGTCCACTCACCCGAATTCAACTCAGAGAAGTACTACCGCGTGAAGGTAAAGACGCCGCTCGAATTCGTCACGTCGGTTTTCCGCGCGACGGACACCAACCCGGCAAATCCGGGTGCATTGGTGGGGGTTATCGGCCGCATGGGCGAGCCGCTCTATCAAATGCAGCCGCCCACCGGATACTCAACCACCGCCGACCACTGGATGAACTCCGGCGCGCTGGTCGACCGCCTGAATTTCTCCATGCAGTTCGCCAACAGCAAGGTCGGAGGCATCAAGTTTGACGCGCCACGCCTGCTCGCCGAAGGGCTTCTTACGCGCACGGCAACCGCGCCTGCGTCGCTCCATGGTGGAAGCCGCGCCCAGACGGTCGCGCTGACTTCGACGGCGTTACCCAGCGGTCAGGAGGAAGCTCTCGGTCTAATGGAGCAGATGCTGGTCGACGGCAAAGTCTCCAGCAAGATCAACGACGTCATCCACAAGGAGCTCGCTGACGCCCAGTCCTCGAGCGATCCCGCCCAGACCCTCGACACGATGACTGCACTCCTTCTCGGCTCGCCCGAGTTTCAGATGCATTGAGGAGCGCAACCCTGTCTCATTACCCTCGGACCAGGGGACGCCCTCGCATGCTGCGGAACAGCGGCGTTATGGCGCTCACGGCGAAAGTCTGCGAAAACGGGTTACCCGGGTTCGCCGGCAGCTGGCCGTAGGAACTCGTGGCTCTTTCACAGGTGAATCCGGTAATGTCCTCCACGCATTTGGCGGGTTCCTGATTCGTTACCGTAAGGGCGCTGGACGCTGAATAGGTAATGATTCCCGCCCCGGATGTGAGCACCGCGCTCTCTCCGTTGACCGGTCCGACCAGGTTTAGTGTGAATGCGATGATTGGCGCTACGTCGTTCGCCGATAACCCATTCGCTGTCAGCAGCGCTGGTATGGTTGGCGGCGATGGGGTGTATTTCACCCCGTTCACAATCCAGGCAACGGTGTTGACGTTTCCGCTCGAGTCGTTGCCCAGAGCGATCTCATACACGCCTACCGGGAGGCTTCCCGTGCTCGGCACACCCGGGCCCAGAGGCGTGGTGTACTCATTGCCCGGAAAGATGACGACGTCGGTAAAGGTGTGCCAGGTATTGATCGCTCCCAAAAGCTGCGTGCCCCAGAGATTGATGATGTATTGCTGCCAGGCAGGATATTTGGGATTCGACGACGTGGGCGGCGGCGAGTAACAGTTCAACTGGAAACTCAACCCTGGAGTTCCCGTAGGGGGCGCGGCCGGGCATCCAGGCGGCGCAGCGCCCGTTGACTCCCAAACGATCTCTTCGGTGACCTGAATCTTCACGGATACGTTGATCAGGTTCGCGCAGCCGCTGGCCGTGGGCTGAAACATGAAATAGTTGTTGTTGCTTCCCAAGCCTCCACCGGGCTCACCCGGACCGCTCGGAGGCGGCACTGGTGCCTGAACCTTTACACCGCCTTGATCGGAAGGAACTTTGTTCAAGCCGCAGAGCGCCTGCCCCGCGGTAAGCACATCGCCCACCACCAACGCTGGCACCCCTACCGGCAGACGAGCCTCGATCAACGGAGGCGTCCCTGTCGGCGGACCAGCTTCGGCTTCGATGCTGTCAACCGGCGCGCTGCGCGCGTGATTGTTCACGAACAGGGTGACCTGCGCCCCAGGAACGACATCCTTCGCCAGGACTGAAGTGGCGCTGGTCAGCACATAACTGCCCACGACTGCAGGAACCGACAGTTTAGGAGAAGGTTGAACCCGGACCGGGGGCGCTGGCGGCAGACTCGCGCCGCAGCCTAGTTGCTTCACATAGATTTCTTCATTGGTGATCAGTGGCCAGAATAGCTTGATAGGAAACTTCGCCGTCGTCGCTACCACCGGGTTCGAGCGTGGAATCGCAGGTGGACCCTGCGCGAACACCTGAATCAGGCATCCCGGATTGGCCCCATCGACAAACACCGAGCTTGCACAATCGTAGAGCGGCTTCTGCACTGTTGGCGGGGGATACGGGCCAGGCGGTTCCTTGACTGGAACCGCGGTATACCCCGGGCTCGGCAGCCCCTTGTCGCAAAGCAGTGCTCCGATCCGAAGCGTAACCGGGCCAACCGCTGCCGACGGGTACCAGCCTTTCGGCAATGGAACCGGGCCCGGGCCGGATACGCCACACGATCCGAGCGGTTGGACCTGCGGCCCGCTCGTCGTGCTGTAGCTTGCTTCAAGAGTCAGGACTTCACCCCCGACGACGCCGAAGACGTTCAGCAAGGTCACGTCCGAGCACGGGGCATATGAGACCTTCGGGAACGCCGGAGCATCTGGTTTCACCGTAAACGTTGTAGTGGGCGCCTCCTCTTGCTTGCACCTCGTGAAATACTGCTGCGCGGTCGACGAT
Source organism: uncultured Acidobacteriaceae bacterium (assembly GCA_963721995.1). Classification (GTDB taxonomy): domain Bacteria; phylum Acidobacteriota; class Terriglobia; order Terriglobales; family Acidobacteriaceae; genus Silvibacterium. The sequence goes on from CAVRNK010000064.1 coordinate 35,889, forward strand.
CCGGCCAGCAAAGGCGGAGCCAGGTCGTACAAGTTATAGGAGCTCGATGGACTGGTAGCGGCATATTCGTTGCTCCCGTTGATGATCTTCAGATCCGCGCCCGGCTGCATGTCGGAGAAGTTCAGGTTCGTTTGGCAGGCCAGGGGTGTAGGCGGCGCGACGTCTGGCGCTCCGAGAGGGGGCGCCACCGGAATCGGGTTGCTTGTCGTGATGGAACTCTTCAAGGCCCCGATGTTCTGCTGGGCTTCGAGCACAGCGTCTTCGATTATCGTCGCTGCGGCGAGTTGGAACCATTGGGGCGATTGGGTAACCTCCGCAGCGCTGACCAGGATCGTCGCCCCCATCTTGACGGTCAGGGTCGCCCCCGCAATCAATCCGTCGACGTAAATCCAATCCATGCACGTGCACAATCCTGACGCGAAGATAGGCGCCGGCAGTGGCTCGGGCGGCCTCACAACCGGAACGGGCAAGGTAGAAGCAGGGCTTTGGCCAGACACCAGGATCTTGGGGTTATGGCCCTGATATTCCTGTTTCGCGGTGATCTCTTGTCCTGCATTGAGTGTTGCCGTCAACGGAACCCAGATACTACCGCCACCCGCAGACGTCGTAGCCGTTCCGACGACGTGGGTGCTGGCTGCGTCGTTATAAACCCACACTTTCACGTTCGGCAGCAGACTGGTGACATTTACCTGTTTGCTTGTGGTGTACACCGGCCCATTAACAATCGGTGGCAGCGGGGGCGCATTTGCCATATGCCCTCCTCAAGTTGAATTTTCCAGGGGTTCTTGAATTTTCCAGGGGTTCGGGTTAACCGGGGAATCGTTGGCGCAACCACACCGGGGAGTTGGGTAGTTAGAAAATGGCTTGCGCAATCACGCCACGGCAAGCATACACCCAGACCGCCCCTGCAGGCTCACGGCCACAGAATAAAACCGGACTAGGTTTTTGTTGAAATGGCATAGGGCGGGTCCTCAACCATTCCTAGGACTTGGAACCTTTTCCGTGCCACGCCTGCGCTTGGAGACTCCTTGATAACGTGGGTGACCCCGAGTAAACCTCAACGGTTCCCGTCTTGTACGGGCAAAACGTGAAACGACAGAACGACTCCGTAACCGGGTACGAAATATTGACGGGATTTGAAACTACCGGATTGAGCTCTCCCGAGTCCGGCTGATGGACAAACTCAGTCAAGATGGGGACGCGATTGTAATTGGCGAACGCCGAGCTAAACGCTATCGGCTAACAAATGCCGGACTCATTAAGGCGCGGCAGGCAGCAAGAAACCCAAGTTCGTAATAAAAACGGTGTTTAACGACGGGGCGGGGCCAGCCATACCCGATGTTGAAAATATCTGGCCGACCATTTCGCTTTCACAGCTAAAATAGAAACAGAAGGCAAAGTAGGCCCGGCTCAGCGCAGCCGGGCCTTTCCCATTTTGGGAAGGCTCAGGATGGCATGGGTGCACATTTGCCCAGGCTAAACCATGTGTTTTCTGATGTTTAGACATAAAGATCTTATTATGAATGAGTTACAAACCACATAACCCATAAGCTCAATGGAATGAAACGGTAACAGAATTTCAGGGGTTGGGGGTTGGGGGTTGGGGGTTGGGGGTTGGGGGGAGGGGGTAGATCCCGCTAGTCCGCGACCACGCCTGCGAACAGGGCTGGATCCGCAGTAACGCCGATCTGCCCCGGAGCGGCAGCCAGGAGGTATCGCTCGACCCCGAGATGCTTTCGGAGGACATTGCCCACGCGATCCAGGATGACCACCTGTGAGCTGTGCTTGCGGAATGCCTCGATCTTGCGTTCGGCAAATTTGCCGAGTTCCAGCGTCAGCGAATACGGCACCGTCGGCGAGCCAGACAACTCGGGACGGTTCCGCACCATGACCCAGGGCGTGTTGGCGTAATAGAGCTTCTGCGCAGCATAAGGTTGAAGGCCTCGCTCCAACTGCTCGGCGAAGAACTCGCGGCGCCCAGCCCAGTGAAACGCAGCCGTCGTCGCGACCGACACCATGGTGTGGTCGCGATGGAGGTTTACGTTGCCGTCTCCCCCAAAGGTGAGCACCACCTGTGGGCGGACTGACCGAATACGCTCGGCGATGACACCTGCCAGCGCGTAGAAATCCTGCTGCGGCAGCTCTCCGTCGGGATAATGCAGGATCTCATGGCGAGTGACGCCCAGCACTGCACACGCCGCGGCCAGCTCTGTACGACGCATCTGGCCAAGCTCGGCATCGTCAGCGGCCTCGCCGCGATGATGCGCCGCCTGACCATCCGTCAGGCACAGCAGATTGGTCTCGACACCGTCCCGGTGAGACATCAGCAGGGCGCCTCCGAAGGCTCCGCTCTCGTCGTCAGGGTGTGCGGTTACGCAGAGCAGGCGGAAGGGCAAGTCGGATCCTCAGAGGGAAGGGGATTGTCCCAGGGCAGCGTGGTTTGCGCCACCGGGCTGAAGCTCTTGCGGTGGAGGGGGCACGGGCCATGCTTATCGAGCGCCGCCAGGTGCTGCGGCGTGCTGTAGCCCTTGTGTGACGCCAGCCCATATTGGGGATACTCCCGGTCGAGCTCGCGCATGCGCCCGTCGCGATAGACCTTTGCGATGACGGATGCTGCGGCAATTGAAATCGACAGCGAATCGCCGTAGATGATGCTGGTCTGAGCACATTCAATATCGAGGCGCATGGCGTCGATCAGCAGATGGTCGGGGGCGAAGGAAAGCTTGACGACCGCGGACTTCATGGCGATACGTGTCGCCTGGTAGATGTTCACGCGATCGATGGTCTCGGCGTCGACCTCGGCTATGGAGATCGCAAGAGCCTTGCGCTCGACGACCTTGGCCAGGCGTTCACGGTCCTCGCGGAGAAGTTGCTTGGAGTCGCGCAGCCCGCGGATGCGCGTGTCGGGTGGGAGAATGACGGCGGCGGCTACAACAGGCCCGAATAACGCCCCCCGGCCCACCTCGTCGACGCCTGCGATCGTCGTGGCTCCCTGGCTGCGTGCGGCCCTCTCGTACTTGTTGCCGCACACCAGCGTGCGCAGCATGCGCAGCTTGCGAGTCGCCGCCGAAACGCTCTCTTCATCAGCGAGCTGCTCGGCGAGAAGCTCGGGTTCCAACTTCAGATTCAGGGCGGGGTCGGTCAGTTGCGCCATCAAACTGAGTCTACCGCGCATGGCAACTGCGGAGGCTAGTGGAAAACCGGGGTGCAAACACACAAACGCCCCGGATTCGCGATCCCCGGGGCGTCAGGCGGAATTACTTTAGGCGCGCTCGATTTCCTTCAGGCGGGCGGCCTTGCCGCGGAGTCCGCGCAGGTAAAAGAGCTTGGCGCGGCGAACTTTGGCCGACCGGATCTTCTCCACCTTGTCGACGACCTTGGAATTGAAGGGGAAGATGCGCTCGACGCCATGACCGAAGCTCATCTTGCGAACCGTGAAACTGCCCTGGGCGCCATTCTTGCGCGCGATGACGATGCCTTCAAAAGCCTGGAGGCGCTCTTTATCGCCTTCTTTGATTTTGACCTGCACGCGAACCGTGTCACCCGCTGCAAACTCGGGAATATCGGTGCGATTGATCTTTTCGGCAAGCCGCTGCATTACTGGATGAATAGACATAAATCGTTCCTGGTGATGATGTCAGAACTTTTAGTTTACAAGAAATCAGGACTTCGCGCGCATCAGATCAGCCAGAAATGTCCTGTCTTCACGCGAGAGATCGGCGTTTTCCAGAAGGTCGGGCCTGTTCTTAAACGTTTTTTCGAGCGCCCTCTCTCGTCTCCACTTGCGTATCGCGGCATGGTCGCCGCCGGCAAGGACTTCAGGCACGGCGAGTCCGCGAAACTCGGCAGGACGGGTGTAGTGCGGATAATCGAGAATGCCACCGGAACCGTGGGTTGAGCGAGGCGGTCCCTGCGTCTCGGCGAAATGATTATCCCCGTGTCCGAAGCTCTCAAAGGCGCTCGAATCTTCATTACCAAGCACGCCGGATAGCAGGCGCATCGTGGCATCGATGATGACTGCCGCGGCTAATTCGCCTCCGGAGAGAACGTAATCGCCAATCGAGAGTTCTCGGTCCGAGACCAATTCATTGACGCGCTCATCCACGCCTTCGTAGCGGCCGCAGAGAAGAACGATCCGGTCTGACTCAGCCAACTCGCGTGCGGTTGCCTGAGTAAATCTCGCACCCTGCGCTGACAGCAGGATCACCGATTCTCGCTGTGGGTTTCGTTCCGGCTTCGGCGTCACTCCCAGGGATTCAACCGCCTCGACCAACGGCTCAGGCTTGAGAACCATGCCTTCTCCGCCGCCGAAGGGGCGGTCGTCCACGGTGCGATGGCGGTCATGGGTGAAGGTGCGCAGATCGTGGGTCTCGACCTGGATCAGTCCCTTCACGAGAGCACGTTTGACTATGCCATAGCCAAACGTGCCGGTGAAAAGATCTGGAAAAATGGTGATGATATCGAAACGCATGCGGCGTATCTTCAGCTTCACTCGTCGTTGGCGGCATTGTCCAGAGAGGAACGCTCTTCTTCGGTGATGGGTGCGTTGATGTCAAGCAGGCCGACGGGTAGACGCATGTTGATACGCTTATCAGGAAGGTCGATGTCGACCAGATACTCCTTCGCGAAGGGAATGAGAATCTCATTGCCGCGCGACGGCTGAACGATCAGTAGCCCAGCCTTAGGGTCCACATCCGTGACCTTTCCAACGGACATCGGCTCAGACGCGACGTCGACGATTTCGCAGCCGATCAGATCGCTGATGTAAACGGCATCGTCAGCCAGTACTGCGCGTTCACTCGCAGGGATGGCCACCAGCAGATCGCGAAGGGACTTGGCGTCGCTGATAGACTCAATGCCCGAGAACTTGAGGACGACCCGGCCCTTATGCAGCCAGTGGCGCTCGAGTGTCATTTCGCGGGCAGGGCTCTGGCTCGTCTCAGAAGCGACGAGATAGAGCCGTTTGCGCTCAGCGAAGCGCTCCGGGAAGTCCGTGAGCAGGTCAGCGACAATCTCGCCGTGCCGACCCTGTGGACGCACAAGCCGCGCCACAATCGCCCATTGGGTATGGCTCACGGGCGATTGCGATTGGGGCGCCCGCCCCATTGTTTACTCACCGGGTACCGCGTGCTTATCCTCTTCCAGGATGTCCAGCGTATAGCGGTGATGATGCTTCATACTGACCGCGCCAAGAATGGTTCGCATGGAACGCGCGGTGCGTCCCTGCTTGCCGATCACCTTGCCGACGTCGCTGGGCGCAACCCGCAGCCGCAGCACCGTGCTCTCTTCGCGTTCAACCGCTTCAACAACAACTGCGTCGGGTTCATCGACCAGGGCGCGGGCAATTTCAGTTACCAGCTCCTGCATGTCATCCGGGCGTTCTTCGTGCGTCATTGCCTGGCCCCCCTTGAGGACGTGGGTGTTTCACTCTCGGGCTCGCGCCATACTATCAGTAACTTCGCGAGGAAGACAGAGGAATTCTCGAGTTGGCGGTTTGCACTCGTAGGAATTCCAGTGTCAGGGGAGGAGACTTTGCGATTGTCGAAGTTAAGCTGCGGGTGTCTCGACCGGATGCGCAGTTAACTTGGCTACGCGCTCGGAGAGCTGCGCGCCCTTGCTGGTCCAGTAGTCGATTCGATCACGCTTCAGATCGACGGTAGCCGGGTTGGTGCGCGGGTTGTAGGTTCCGACCACCTCGATCGAGCGACCATTGCGAGCGCGGTCCTTCTCGATCACGACGACGCGGTAGTACGGCTGCTTGCGCGCACCAAAGCGCGCCAAACGAATCATCAACACAGGGCAAATCCTTTCAATTCCTTGTTTGGGGAGGCGGTTCGACTCGACCCCACGCGGGGGCGCGGATCCGCGCGCTAAATCCCAGCAACTTAGTATAACAGGGCTGCCGCCAACTAGAAACCTGTGTCAGCGCTGAGCGGAGGGAAAAAGGAACCGCAGCATCGGGGCGACGCGGTGGGACCACGCGGTTTCGTCATGGGTGCCCCCGGGTACGCGCTCGTAGTGGAGGTCGCGCTCCGGGATCCAGCCGCCTGCCAGGAGTCGGCGATCAAGGAGGTCGGTGTCGGTCAAGGTGCGGCGGCCCTCAGCGTCTCCCACGTCGATCCAGATGCGGGGACGCTGCTTCAGCCGCGGGGCGGTCTCGTTCACATAGCCCACGATGGACTTGTGGTTCCACCAGATCGAGGGGGACATAACGGCGAGCCTGCCGAAGACGCCGGGGTACTTCAAGCCAAGGTAGAGGGTTACCAGGCCGCCGAGGGATGAGCCGCCCAGGCCGGTGGCCTGCACCTCTCCGCGTATGCGGTAGGTGGAGGCGATGAAAGGTAGCAGGTCATCGGTGAGGAGGTCGCCGTACTTGTTTGCTTCGCCGCCGCCCATCTTCCAATCGCGGGTGGGGGTGTACTCTGCGATCCGGCGTTCGCCGGTGTTGGCGATTCCGACGATGATCAGGGGTTCGACCTCGCCGGCTTCGATGACGGTGTCTGCGGTTTCGGCGACCTGCCAGGTGCGGCCGGGGATGAAGGAGGTTCGGGGGTCGAAGAGGTTCTGGCCGTCGTGGAGGTAAAGCACCGGGTAGTGGCGGCCGGGCTCATCGTCATAGCCGGGCGGCAGGTAGACGGTCACATCGCGGTCGTCGGGAAGGAAGCGGCTGCGGAACTGGGGATGGAAGCGAAGGCGCGGATGAGGGAGCGCTTCCGGTTGGGGTGGTTCAGCCAGTGCTGGGTCAACCTGTAACTGAGCCGAGATTTGTGTCGCCAATCCGCCTTTGCCCTTTCCTTGCCGGGATTTCCGTTGCTGCTCCACCTTGCTTACATTAGAGCGCGTGCTGCCTGTTACAGTATCAGGATTGTGAACCAATTATGAATCGCGAATATCACAAGTGGTGGTCTCCCCGCCTGGGGCGGGATATGGAGCTGCTGGTCTTCGGGCACGCGGGCGTGCCGATGGTGGTCTTTCCCACGTCGCAGGGGCGGTTCTATGAATTCGAGGACCGCGGCCTGATCGGGGCCATCGCTCACAAGATCGACAACGGCGAGATCCAGCTTTATTGCCTGGACAGCGTCGATTCGGAGAGCTGGTACAACCGGGCCGTGCCGCCCCGGTGGCGGATCGCCCGTCACGTTCAGTACGAGAGCTATGTGATGGACGAGGTCCTGCCTCTCATCCGGCTCAAGAACTGGAATCCCCACCTGGCCAGCCTGGGGTGCAGCTTCGGCGGGTACCACGCGGTGAACATCGCGCTGCGCCATCCCGACCGGTTTACGGGGTTCCTGTCGATGAGCGGCGCCTTCGACATGAGCGGCTTCCTGAACGGGTACCACGACGACGATGTCTACTTCAACACACCGACCAATTACATCCGGAACATGGGCGACGGGTGGTATCTCGAGCGGTATGCGCGCAGCACCTACATACTCGCTACGGGCTGGGACGACCAGTGCCTGGGCGCCAATCAGTATCTATCGGGGGTGATGGGCGACAAGTGGATTCCCTACAAGCTCTACGTCTGGGACTCGTGGAACAGCCACGACTGGCCGACGTGGGCGCGGATGATGAACGAGTACCTGTGACGCCTTCCCGATCTGGGAGCGGCGGTACGACGGGGGTACCCCCTCCCCCCTCTATTTTTCTATGGCTTTGAACGGCAATAATATACTTGACTGACTAGAAGATTAGGCGTAAGATTTTCATATCATGGAAGCCCCAAAGACCTTACAGCAAGCAATTCAATACTTTAGCAACTTCGAGAACTGCCGGAAGTCCATGATTGCTGTGCGCTGGCTTGACGGAAATGTGCGCTGCCCGATTTGTGACTCGCAAAAGGTTACTTACCTCGAAAAAGCTCGCGTGTATCGCTGCTACGGCGATCACCCAAAGCAGAAGTTCAGCCTCAAGGTTGGGACTGTCTTTGAGGATTCCGCCATCGGTCTAGACAAGTGGCTTCCGGCTGTTTGGCTCTTGGTGAACTGCAAGAACGGCATCAGCTCCTATGAACTGGCCCGTCACATTGGCGTCACTCAGAAGTCAGCATGGTTCATGCTCCATCGCATCCGCGAAGCCATGAAGACTGGCACATTCGCCAAGCTCGGCGGAAGCTGAGTTTGGCCCTGTCGAAGTTGATGAGACTTTCGTAGGCGGAAAGCCCAACAAGATGCACCGCTCGCGCCGTCTTGCCATCAAGCGAGAATTCAGGGGCGATCATAAAACCCCTGTTGTGGGGATGCTGGACCGCAACGCTCGTCAGGTAAGGGCTAGGGTTATCCCTAATGTCCGGCGCGATACTCTACAGGCTGAGATCCTGAACGAGATCGAGGGAAAGTCCACCGTCTACACCGATGGCGCACCCGTCTATGACAACCTGAAGATGCGGGAATTTGTACATGAGACCGTGAACCACGTTGAGGAATACGTTCGCGGCGAAGTCCACACTCAGGGAATCGAAAACTTCTGGTCTTACTCAAGCGCGGACTGAATGGCACCTATGTTGCGGTTGAGCCATTCCATCTGGATCGCTACGTGACTGAGCAGGTATTCAGGTTTAACAATCGTGCCACTAGGGAAAACCCTATAGATGACACCGACAGGTTTATGCTGGCAGTGTCGCAGATAGTAGGCAAGCGCCAAACCTATGAGGAACTGACTGGCAAGGTGGGAGGGGCGATCAGCTAAGGACGTTTGGATGAAGCGCCAGAAGCGCGGGAAACGGTCTTAGCTTTCCTATCGGCTTCGATTCCTGCTTTGATTTCAGAATGCGGAACCTGCACAAGTTTCCGCATAAAATCTGTGAACTTGTCGAAATCACCCGACAAGGTTTTCGCGTGAGGTTCGTCGCTACTTGAGTTGCCGCTCATGGTCGCGTCTAAACCTTTCCTAGCCCGTAGTGTATCACGCGGCGGAAAGGCGATATGCCAAGACTAGTAAGCGACTCCGTGGAACCTCTCAAACCAGGTGATAACTCCGCTCACAGAGTAAATCATCGACTGCAACTGAGTAATAAATGCATCGGTGGTCAACCCAGTGAACAAAATCTTCTCGACGGCTATCTCAAAGGTGAGCTTGAGTTCCATCTTAATGTCGTATTGCCGAGAGAAGTTGCGGATTCTGAAGGCTCCAATCTTGCTTTTGTGCTCCAGAATGTCGGTTCCTTCGAAAGAGGCATATTCGACACTCATCCCCGAAGCCTCAGGGAAACCAAATCTGATTTCTCCTCCGGTAGGAACGGAACCCAAGACATGCAATCTGCGATGCCTATCCTTTTTGGCGAGATCGTTCAACATCCCGAGCCCTCTGTTGATGAACCACTGCCTGTCACTAACATTCGCGTTTACGAAAGTGGTTTGGTAAGGCTGTATCGATTCGATAAAGGCGCGACACTCATCCGCGAGTGGAGCTATTTGCCTACTTGCATTTTTGAATTTCTTCGGAGTGGTCTGAATAGGAAATTGCAATGCGTCTTCGTCGGGGGGAGGATCCTGTCCAGACTTGAGCACAGCGCTTTCGTAAATACACGCGTCCAAAGCTGCTCGGAGTTGATAAATCAACTCTCCAAATTCGAGAGAGAAGGGCACGACCCAATCTCGCTGGCGTGGCGTGATGAAGACTTCCCCTGTCCCGTCATCTTTAATATCAACCGAAGTGGTGTAGGCTTCATTTGTATTGAAACCATCCCAGAGTTTTGTCAGGGCTTTTCCATGAAACTCTGCCCGCAAAATACGCTGCCAACATCCTTCGAAAAGATTCATGCTGGAGCATCATAACGATTCTTAAGATCACTAAACGCGTATAATTCCGGCCACGATGGAGGGAAGATCGATGAACGATGTTCACGTGACTCAACTTATCGCTGCATTGAGAGAAATCGCTGAGGAGCTTGCAAGAGTGCGCAGGACGCTAGAAACCATCAGCACGCGAATCAATCGATAGGCTCATCCGGGAAAAACAGGCACAATAGCCCGAGCTATTTCCAAGGCCACGTGTCTCTCTGCCTCAGACGCGCCAGATTCCTCTAACATCCCCAAAATTTTCTCGGCCAGCAAAATGGAGATGTGGCGCTGCCCTGTCACGGTACTCACATTGCACCATCCTCGCTATAGTCAGTCAAGTATGTTATTGCCCTTTGAACTCATCCATTCTGCATGGCTTGTCGATTGTGGTTTGTAACTCATTCATTCCATTTGCATAGACTGTAATCGATTGTTCTGCTTGAAGTTATCGGTTCACAGGCCATTTTCCGGATACCATTGGCGATTCCGGCCAAGTCCTGAAACGCGATCCAGGAAATGAATTCGCGGGTATCGAGATTTCGCTCCCGAAGGCGTGGATCGGAGTGGGAGCGGCAACCGGGCTGGCCCTTGCGGGCAAATTGCGTACATCGCGAACCGGTTGCGAGTATTTCGGCGCAGAAACGGGCATTCGGGGGCTGCTCCCAAAAGAGAAAGGCTCGCGGGTGGGCGCGCCTTCGAGTACTACTTCTATTTTACCGAGCGGATAGAAATATTCGGCCAGCTATCTTTGCTCAATCTACCGTTTGAAATGAGGGAGTTGCCGGGGCGAGCCGGAGAAAACCTATTGACAGGGAACGGGCAGTTTCGGGGTAGGACGAACCGGGCAACAAAGGATGAGCTTCGCAGGTCAGACTGGCCGTTCCTACTTCTCGAACGGCACGCTTCTCGAACGGCGCTAGAAACCAGAGCGGTTCTCTCGATGTCGCTTCGTCTGCGAGTGCGCTCCGGCCCACGGCACTAAGGTGCGGTCCTTTGGACTGATGCTCAATCGGTTTCTCAATGATTGCATCGGCGATTCTATATCCAAAGCAAGCCCTCGACCAGCGACAACTCATCTATGGACACACCAGCTTTCATCAACATCGCTACCGATTCTTGCACCACAGAACACTGCAACCGGTCCCCGAGCCTTATTCAATATCCATAGATCCCAGGCAGATCACCGCGTCCGCTTAAAACGCCTGCGCCTTCCTTCAAGTCCCCTTATCGAAACCGCCTCGAATCATCGTCGAGCCTCCCCCGGGCTATTCTCGACCTTCCTCAAACTTATTTCTCGAGGCGCTTCCGATGAAGGCTAGCGACTTAGCGCCAATCTAGATAGAGGTTGTCTTTCGTCGATGGCTTAGGTCGCTTCACGAGCAGGCATGAGGCAACTTTTTGCATTAAGGCTCACTTGTTACCTGCGTCGGAGCACCAACGCCGTCTGTTGTGATCGTCGTGACTCGAAATGTACTCACGAGACCCGCTGCCAATGTCAACAACGCGGCGATTATGAGACCGAGGCGAGGGGCAGCGTTGATCCCGGTGGTGGTGAAGAGCAGGGTCATGATCAGAGCGCCCGTGGTCTGGCCCGTCAATCGCGCTGTTCCCTGCATGCCTCCTGCGGCGGCACTTCGTTGGCGTGGCGCGGAGAGAAACATGTTCCGGTTGCTGGGCACTTGAAAGAGGCCAAAACCCAGGCCACTCAATATGGTCAGCAGCACAAGTTGAACCGAGTGACCTTTGAGCGGCGACAGGGCGATAGCCGACAGCCCGATGGCGAGAAGCGAACCACCCGCGGCAGACAGCCACGCTGTGGAGATTCTGTTGACGAGCCGCCCAGCGAACGGCGCCGCGATTGCCACCGTGAGCGGCCAGGCCGTCATGTAAAGTCCGGTCATCCAGGCACTCAGCCCTAATCCATGCTGCAGTTGGAACGGCAATGCCACCATGCCGGCGGCGACGCCGGAGAAGCAGAGAACGGATGCGATCACGGAAGTCCTGAAGGACGCGTTCCGGAGCAGGTCGAGCGGTATCAGCGGCACGTTTTTCGGCGATTCTCTCCGAAGCAATGCAACAAACAGAGCAACAGAAGTGGCGAAGAATAGCGCCGATCTCATCGGCTTTGCGGGAAGCAATTCCGCGCCGAAAACAAAGGCGGCAAAGACGCCTGCGTTCGGCGCGACACTGAGCCGATCCAGTTGACGGCTTGTACCGGCGACATTGGGCAGTGCGCGAACGGCGAAGAGTACCAGCACGCCCAGCGGCAGATTCACAGCAAACAGCCACGGCCACTTTGCGATCGACAGGATCGCCGCGCCTATTGCGGGACCGCCCGCTGACGATAACGCAACGGTCAGCGCGTTCCAGCCGATTGCAGCGCCGAGCTGCTGGGAAGGAACGACTGACCGCAACAACGCGACGCCGAGGGCCATTACGGCGGCACCACCGAGCCCCTGAACGAAGCGGGCTGCTACGAGCCATGGCAGCGATGGCGATAGTGCGCACAGCAGGGATGCGCCAACGAAAAGAGCAACTCCCAGCCCGAAGATCCTGCGATGGCCGAAGCTTTCTCCGAGGGCGGCGCAGGGCAACAGGGCCATTACCAGTGCGGTTTGATGGGCAGTGATCACCCAGACCGACTTTGCCGGGGAAACTTCGAGCGACCGCGCGATCGTCGGCAGCGCCACGTTGGCGATTGCTGCATCGAGCACGACGAGCACCATGGCGGCCAGCACGGAAGCGACCGCAATGGCGCGCCGCAGTCCGGATACAGCTAGTTCCTGGTCCTCGGCCTGCGGCCTGGCCAGGGTGGAAGCTCGTTCTTCCACGTGCACGGAAGATGCCGATCCGTGCCGCATGGGAGAACGAGGGCCGGCTGCGAAGTTGTGGGCGAGGCGACGCCCTACAGCTTGCATTAGCGGACCTGACATGTTCCACCTACCGTCCAGACGCCGTTGCGCTCGACATATCGGGTTATTCCTTGTGCTTCCTTTTCCTCCTTCTTCAAGTCACGGTCGGTAAAGCGGAACTGCAGTGCCGGTCCGTTGATGCAGCGCGTGTCATGAATGTCTCCGGGCAAATACACCTGGACCTGGCCGGGGCGAACAATGGTTGAGTTCCTTTGCACGAGCTTGACGCTGCCGTCGGGATTCTCGACCCGGGCGTAGGTTCTCATCTCCATTTCGCCGCGCTGGACGGCGTAGATGACCCATCCGCGACCGTGATCGTGTGGCGGCCTAAACTTGGCCGTCTGCTCCGTGTGCGCCAGCAGCACAAACCCATGCGTGGTGTCGCGGTACAGCTCTTTGTTCTCGGGAGCATCGCGGTGCAGCTCTGCCAGCCAAGCTTCGGCCGGCGAAGCTTTGAGGAGCTCTTCCAGGTGCCGACGGGTGTTAGCAATCAACTCTGTGCTGAGTGGTTCCCAGCCGGATTTGATGGCGTTCATCGAGGTTTCAAGTGGGTTGGTTTCCATATTTCTCCTTTCGTTTTGCCTGGTTTCACTTGCCGCAGGCTTGTCTGTGGTTAAAGTAGCCCGCTAATTGGCATGGCGGAAGACGCACCATTTGCAATAAATGATTGCGTTTGACGCTATATATAAAGCCTTGCTATGGTCGCGGCATGACGGAACCAGACTTCAACCTGCTTGTGACTCTCGATGTGCTGCTGGCGGAAAATAACGTGACGCGCGCGTCCAAACGATTACGGCTCAGCGCTTCAGCGATGAGCCGGGCGCTGGCGCGACTGCGCGAAACCACTGGTGATCCGCTGCTGGTGAGGGCGGGCCGCGGTCTGGTGCCGACTCCCCGGGCACGCGAGCTTCGTGAGCGCGTCAGCCATCTCGTTCAAGAAGCAAGGACAGTCTTGCGCCCTCAGGACAAACTCAACCTTCGCGAACTGGAACGAACTTTCTCGATTCGCGTCAGGGAGGGATTTGCCGAGAATTTTGGTGCGCAACTCATCGCGCGTCTACAGCAGGATGCTCCGCGCGCGCGATTGTGTTTCTATCTGAAGCTGGACCGCGACAGTGCATCGCTCCGGGATGGAACCATCGACCTTGAAACCGGAGTTGTGGGAGAGGCGACCTCTCCTGAGCTTCGTGCGCAGGCACTGTTCCGCGATCAGTTTGTGGGTGTGGTGCGCGAGGGACATCCTTTAAGCGAAGGAAAGATGACGCGCTCGCGATACGCCAAGGCGAAGCACATTGTGGTTTCGCGCCGAGGGACGGAGAAAGGGCCGATCGATGATGCGCTGGAAGCGCTGGGCTCGAAGCGAGAGATGACCACGATCGTCGGGAGCTTCTCGGCGGCGCTGGCGCTGGCGAGGACATGCGATCTGGTAGCGACTGTTCCCGAACGATATACCGGAAATCTACGCGCAGGCATGCACACGTTTCCCCTGCCGTTTTCTGCGCCTGGCATCACGATGTCGATCATCTGGCATCCGCGGATGGATGCCGATCCGGCGCACCGATGGTTGCGCGAGTGTGTCCGGCAGGTCTGTGCCGATCAGCTTGCGAGTTGATGAACGTGCCTGAGCGGGCTTTGGGCTTGATCGCTATTTCGAAGGCCTGATCGCGATCTCGAAATCTGAACGGCTTTGTGGAGAAGATTGATCACGGAGTTGGATTCGCCGGGCAACAGGCTGGGATGCGAGGACGGTTCGCGCCTGTGGGTGTTATGGCGTTGAACGCAAGGATTGATTGCGACCGTCGCGGCTTCCGCCAGCTCTGCTTCGCGTCTAGTCTTCGGGAAGAGTCATCCTCACTGATGGTTCGATCGGAGGCGCAATGAAGCGCAGAAACTTTCTACAGACAGCTACGGCGGCTTCTGCCGCACCTGCCCTGGCGCACGCATGGGACGCGAGCCAGCACGGCAGTGTCGACCAAGGAATTGAAGTCCGGGTGGCCCGCCCGACGGACAAGCTGCCGGAAGTGCTGGCGTTTTACCGCGATGGACTTGGGCTGCCGGTGATCGGGCACTTTGAAGGCCACGCGGGGTACTCGGGCGTGATGCTCGGTTTGCCGGATTCGCGATGTCATCTGGAGTTCACACATTTGGCTCAAGGGAGTCCGTGCCCGGCTCCGACGAAAGACAACCTGCTGGTGCTTTACATGCCCGATCTGCAGGCTCATGAGGTGGCTGTGGCGCGGCTGAAAGCGCAAGGGCACAATCCTGTCAAACCTGAAAATCCCTACTGGGAAGAACGCTGCTTTACATTTGAAGATCCCGATGGCTGGCGGGTGGTGCTTTGCCATGGGAATGCATTCACCAGATCCGGAACCCGCTAATGACTGCCATTCAGGCGTAAATCGGCTCTAGCCGCGGAAACACTCCGGGTCGGGTGCAATGGCCTATTGGTATACCTCTAAGTCGACCACTGTTCCGCGAATCGCTGCAGTCCTCCTCAACTGTTGCTAACAGGACCCACCACGTTTCGAGGATGATTTCGTTCGAAACGTGCATTGGCGACCAGGTGCTTATTGACGACCGTTCGTTTTTCTTCAGAGATCGATTCTCCCCTGAAAGGCAATCATGCGGGTAGAGCCGTTGGCTCCGGGGTCAGCGCCAACAGAACTAGAAATTCACGGGGGCTTGCTTATCTTCCGGCGTCAGGGCGCCGCCTTCGGCGAGCTTCTTCATGTTGCGGAGCATCTTCTCGAAGAGCAAACGGTAGGTTTCCACCTGCTTCTGCCGCGCAGCATCGTCTGGCTGCGTGGAGCTATCCCACACCAGGGTGTAGTAAAGGGTAGTGCGACCCGATCCGAGCGGACGTGCCTCCAGCGTTCCGTGATACATCGGATACAGACCGGTAGCACGCAATGGCTGAGTGTAGGTGTAGCTATACCGCGTCTGCCCGACGATGACTGAATGGCCGATGGTGCGAACGGCGCCGATCTCGCCCTCTTTACCGGAGATCAGATCGCAACTGCGGAAGCCCCATTTTCCGATATCGCAGTACTTGCCGACACGTGCCCAGACCTTCTGGACGGGAGCATTGACGACAATCGACAGCGGCAGGCTGGCATAGTGGGGATTGGTATTGAGCAAGGGCGTCGCTATCGGCGGACGAAGGCTCCCTGACGGCTTAGGTGGAAGTTTGCCTCCCTCGGCGAGCACCTTCATGTTCTTCAGCCATTCTGAGACGCGTGCGCGCCGCGCTTCCTCATCCCGTCTGCGCGCAGCATCATGGGGAGAATCGAATCATCCCGCAGCATCGTATAAGTCAGCCGCGTGGCGGCGGGGGTCAGAGCTTCGGCAGCGAGCGTTCCGTGAGCCAGGTTGTACAGCGTGTCCTTTCGAGGCGGCTGGGCATAGGTGTAGCTGTACTGCGTCTGACCGACCAGCACCTCATTACGATCGATCGCACCGTACCAGGACCACCATCACCTTGCAGATACTTGCAATCCTCCCATTCGGGTGAATTCATCCACTCCGTAATGTCGCAGAACCTTCCGACCCGTGCCCAGACCTTGTCCACTGGCGCGTTGACAACGATCGATTCGCTGATCGTTACATAATGAGGATTCGGAATCTGAAGTGGAGCCTCTGCAGGACCTTGCTGTGAACCGTACGCAGCAGCGAGCAGGACAATCGCGGTTAGCGGGCCGACGCAGCGAACTCTCATAGTGCCACTCATTTCTTCTGGCCCGGAAATCTTTTACTTCAAGCTGTTGTAGTCTTTGTCGCTAACAGGCTCTAACCAAATTGTTTTTCCCTTTTGAGTCGGTGTAACCGCTATATAGGCAAAGCCACTATTCGGTAGTGCACCGTGCCAATGCTCTACGCCCGGCGCGCATTTTATTACATCTCCCTTGTGAAGGATCCGTATTGGCTTTCCCTTTCCTGATAGTAGCCAGCGCCTTCCGTGATAAGTAGAACTTGACCACCTGGATGAATATGCCAATCCAGCTTTGCACCGGCATCATAGGTTGCCACAGCAATACTGGGATCGAACGTACTGTCTCCTACGTTTAACTCTTTAAGCCAAATGTTTCCCGTGTGATTTTTAGCGGTGGATAGTTCACCTTTTGGGAAAATTGCGTCCCCAGTTTGTGCTTGGGCCTGGAAGATGAATACAAGGCTCACCGCGAAAGCGATGATTTGAAGTTTTGTTCTCATGTTTGTATCTTCTCCTTTGGTGCTTTATTCGATACGGGCTGCCGATTCAATATCCCTGATACCATCAGCAAGTTTCGGATACGGTTATCTGTGCGCCCTTGCGCTTCCAGCCAGTAGTAGAACTCGTCGATCCAGTGATCGCTGGTTTTGCCTTGTTTGCGCATACCTGAAGGAAGCACTCAGCGTCCGGTCATCTTCAACATGGCTTCAGGAAGGCGAGCACCTTCGAGCTTCAGCCTGGAAGAAGCCTCGTTGATCTGCTTGAGGTCGTTCTCAGTCAGCTCGACGTTCACCGCGCCGAGGTTCTCCTCGAGCCGATGCAGCTTGGTGGTTCCCGGGATGGGCACGATCCATGGCTTCTGCGCCAGCAGCCAGGCGAGTGCGACTTGTGCCGGCGTCGCGCCCTTGCGTTCTGCGACGGTCTTGACCAGGTCGACCAGAACCATATTGGCCTTGCGCGCCTCGGGCGAAAAGCGAGGCACTATGTTGCGAAAATCGGAGGGATCGAATTTCGTGTTCTCGTCGATCTTGCCCGTGAGGAACCCGGCGCCAAGCGGGCTGAACGGCACGAAGCCGATTTCAAGCTCCTCCAGCGCCGGCAGAAGCTCGGCCTCCGGACCACGCCAGAACAGCGAGTACTCGCTCTGCACTGCGGTGACCGGCTGCACTGCGTGCGCCCGTCGAACAGTCTGAACCCCTGCCTCTGACAAGCCGAAGTGCTTTATCTTGCCCTGAGCAATCAGCTCCTTGACTGCTCCTGCCACGTCCTCGATCGGCACGTCAGGATCGACGCGGTGTTGATAGAGGAGATCGATGTGATTGGTCCGCAAACGCTTCAGGCTAGCGTCCGCCACACGCTTAATATGCTCGGGCCGGCTATTGGTCCCGCCACTGCGCTTGCCAGTGTCAAGATCGATGTCGAAGCCGAACTTTGTGGCAATCACTACCTTGTCGCGGATCGGCTGGAGCGACTCGCCCACCAGCTCTTCGTTCGCGAACGGCCCATAGGCTTCGGCCGTATCGAACAGGGTCACACCACGGTCATGGGCGGTACGAATCAGCTGGATCATCTCGCCCTTGTCGGCTGGCGGGCCATAGCCCGAGCTCATGCTCATGCAGCCCAGGCCAACGGCCGAGAGTTCAAGTCCTGAATTTCCAAGTTTTCGCGCGTGCATTATTTTTCTCTCCACCTGCAGTTTAGGGAGAAGCGAACGTGGGCCGTTATCTCGATTCTGCCGATCTTTTGCCTGATTCTCTTGAGGGCCAGCGTTTCATCTGGCATCGTGAGAGCCGCACCAACTATGCTTAAGATGGAAAGTGAAACAGAATGAACATGAATGGCAGGCGCTCCAGCACTCCTCCAGCGGCCCGGTCGATACAGGATTTGAGAGCCGAGCTGGCGAAGAAAATTGCCTGGTTCATCGGCTCTTCAGAGAGACAGATCACAGAGATTCCGGGTTTGGTGCTGGTGAGCAGGACCGCACCCACTGCGCCCTGCTCACGAACGTACACACCGAGCGTAATCGTCGTTGCTCAGGGCAGCAAACGCGTCGACCTCGGCCAGACAACGTTCATCTATGACCAGTCACGATTCCTTTTGACCTCGATCGATCTGCCAATCGTCAGCCAGGTGGTCGAGGCGAGTGAAGCGAATCCCCTTCTGGCTTTGGCCCTTAGGTTGGAAATGCCGGTGGTCCGCGAGCTTCTCAACCGGGAAGAAGTCCATGTGCGTGAGGTGTCGTCTGATACGCCCGCCATGGTAACTGGTGAGATCACGGTTGAATTGCTGAGCGCTTGCTGCCGGCTGGTCGACCTGCTGGCGAATCCACAGGATATTCCCTTTCTGAGTGGCCTGATTCAACGCGAGATCGTTTACCGGCTTCTATGCGGACCCGAGGGCGCTCGCCTTCGAGCGATCGCAACTTCAGGAGATCAGAGCCATCGCACAGCCAGAGCGATCTCCTGGATCAGGGACAACTACGCGAAACCGGTACGCGTGGAGGATCTGGCCCAGATTGCAGGCATGGGCGTATCGACGCTGCACCATCATTTCCGTGTGCTGACGCATATGAGCCCGCTGCAGTATCAAAAGCAATTGCGGCTGCAGGCAGCACGAGGACGGATGCTTATCGATGGTCTGGACGCGTCGACCGTGTCCTTTGAGGTCGGATATGAAAGTGTCAGCCAATTCAATCGTGAATACAGCCGCTTCTACGGCCAGCCGCCGATGCGTGACATCAAAGCTCTCCGAGAAGGGAAAGTCGTTGAGATGAGTGCCGTCTGATGGCGAATTGCCAAAATTCGTTCTTCTCAACTGACGACTTCAAGCTAGCCACTCGTTCAGAAGCGGTCTAGGAACTTGTTGAAAAACGATTTTCAAAGGCCATTTCAAGGTGCGAATGAGTGATAGGAAATGTATGCCAACACTTGATCGACGCCTTGTAGGCCCGTTTCCGTGCGAAGTAGATTTCGACTTCCCCTACAACTTGGGGTCGTCTAACCCTTTTTCAACAAGTTCCTAGGCGTAGTAGGGCGATTTGTAATGCTGAACGCGCTTCGGTGCCAACAAACCCGTAGAGGATCGTCCTCAGGCTGACCCCATCAAGCATGCCCGGCAGTAGATTCGCATTGCTTGCTTTTTGCGTTACGCAGCCGTTTACATGACTCCGCGCGGAGAGCTTCGATAGGTTGGACTCGAGAGGCGCCCGCATTGGCCAGATTGGGGACGGGATTTTGAAATTTTCCGGGTGGCCTCTAGTTTTTTGCCGCAGTCTGGTTTTGCGGTTCGTGTTGGTGGACGGCGTCCCGGAACGCCTGTAGCTCCTTCGGAGTGGCATCGGGAAGGGAGAGAGTAACGCCGTTCATGTCACCAGTGACGTGCAGGGGCATGGTGGCAGAGCCGTAGAGGTGCACTGCGGGGCTGTCGTATGCAGACGGCTCCAGTTCGCCGGACGGAGATAGCGCCGACGGATCGATGTCGAGCGCCATTCCTGTGGACAGCTGATAGTCGCCGTCGGGGACGAAGTGGAAGGTGAATTCGGGATTGCCGGCTGAAGTGTTAGCGGAGCCGACGAAATCGTTGCCGTCGTTCGAGAGGAGTCGGACCTCGCCGCGGGAGATGGTGTGACCGTCGTGTGCGGAGACGATGGTGCCGGTGACGGTGTGGTATCGGCTGATGGGTATCCGGAAATCTTCGCCGGTGTGCTCGTCGTCGCGAGAAAGGGCGAAGGATTGGGCCTTGTTGAGGCTCAGGGGGCCTCCCGAATAGATGGTGACGGGGTTGTAGCCGGCATCATCGTTGGATCCGCTGGAGGAGCGGCCGCCGCTGGAGTTAGTCCGCGTGATGACTTTCATCTGGGTGAGTTGCATGCGAACTACATACTTGCCTGCTGGCAGGCCGCTGAAGCGGTAGTCGCCGCGATCGTCGGTCTTGATTTGGACGAATGGGGAATTTGGTATTACGGGTCTGATTTCGGACCAGGTCTGCTTTCCGTCGCGAAGCATTTGCGAGAGAAGAGTAACCTCGAGTCCGGCGGCGGGATTTCCGTCGTCGAAGGTGATGTTGCCGCTGATGGCGGCGCCGCGCTCGAGGGTGATATCGATGGAGGCGGCGCGGTCGGGCTGGACGGTGATTCGGGGGATAGTGTCGAGGATGGCTTTCGTTGCAGCCTGCTGTTCAGGATTAAGGGACTGCCATTCTCCGTAAGGGGAGCGGCCTTGGGCGAGGCCGAGTGAAAGATAGGGCGAGATGTATCCGGAATACTCGCCGATGACGTAGTAGGTCCCCGGCTTGATGTCTTCGAAGGAAAAGCTGCCGTCGAGGCGCGTCTGGACGCCGATGCTTTCGACGTCATCGGTTGTGCTGTTGCTAAAGCCGCCGCGACGGGGCGGGGTGTCGGCCTCGAGGGAGGCGACGGTCTGCAGGTTGACGGTTGCTCTGCGGGCGGGGCCCCTGGTGTCGCTGAGGTACACGTGGCCGGTCACGGTGCCTGGTTTCTCAGCGGCGTCTGGTGGTTTGGCGGAGGGGTTTTGCTGGGCGACGGCGGTGAAGGCAGACAGAAAGATGGCAAACAGCCAGCGATGATCTGAGCGCATGGTCTTGGCGACCTCGGCGGGAGTATAGCGCCTCGGACTCTGGCTGCGGAGTATTTTTCTCGGGCCTTCAGCACCCGCCTGTCTATATCGACAGGTTTCATTTGCCGTTGTGAGGTGTACACTCGTTCAACTTTGGGAAATCTACTTTCAGGTGGGGAGTTTCCAGAGACCGACTCAGCGGGCATCGCCGAGAGCGAAATTCGGCCCAAGAGCGCATTCATTGGAGAAGGAAAAGCGATGCCATACAACAATTCGATATTGACGTCCCGCAGATTCCGCTACAAGAGCCTTCTGCTCGCTACTCTGCTGACCGCGGTCACCCTGGCTTCCGCACAGGAACAGGGGCCGGACAAAAACGCAACCGAGACGATTGATGCCACCGCGATGGGTACAAGCACGCAGTTGGGGAAGACTGTCGGCGTAAAAATCATCATTAGCCGATACACCACGGAGGAAGAGAGACAAGCCTTCATTGCCGCGTTCAAGAAGGGGCAGAACCAGGGCCTCGTGGACGCGCTCAGCAAGGCGAAGTCTGTTGGCCGCATCGCCATTACCGGGACACTGGGCACCGACCTTACTTATGTCAGGGTGGTTCCTACGCCCACCGGGCGCAGGATTCGCTTCGCCACCGACCGCCCGATCAGAATCGGTGAGGCTTATAACAACGGTCCGAGCACGGCCTTCAACCTGACTGCCGGCGAGATCGACATCAATGATTCGGATAAGAAAAAGAGCGGCGGGGTTCTCTATCCTGCCTCTCAGCTGATTATCAACAAAAAGGGCGAGCTGCAGTTCGAGCTTCGCAGGAACCCGTGGAATCTGGTGAACATTATCGACTGGAACAAGGCAGGCAGCGCGGCGCAGTGAACTGAAAGGAGGCTTGCGCCTCCTTTCGCCCAGTTGATTCCAGAAGGTTGATCCTTCCGGCGGTACCGGCGTTACTACTGCTTAAAAGCCAGCGGTGGCCCGCTGACGCGAGTCGCCGTGAGGTCGACATCCACCTCGACGCGGTCGGCGATCTTGATGAAGGGAATGCCACTGTTCATCCCGTAGTCCTTGCGGTCAAAGGCCATGATGCCTTTAATCTCGCCGTGGCCTGATCCCTTTACGCCGGAAACCGTCAGTGTCAACTTCTCTGGTTTAGTCACTCCGCGTATTGTGAAGTCTCCATCAATTTCAAAGGTGGTTGGACCGGTCTGGACGGTCTTCGTCGACTTGAACGTGATATACGGATTATTCTCGGCGTCGAAGAAATCTTTGCTCTTCAGCTTGCCGTCCTTCATGCCGCTTCCGGTATCGACACTGTCCGCATAAGCCTTGATGTCCAGAACGCCTGTCGTGACATCCGGCGATGTATACGTAAGCGTCGCATCCCACTTGTCAAATTTACCGGCGATTGCGACCGAGGCTTTCACATTGAAACCGATCGAGCTTTTTGCCTTATCGAATTTGAAGACAGGGACTCCTGCAGCAGCCTGCGCCGATGCAATAGACGTGAAGACGAACAGCGTAGTGACGACTGCAAACCAACTAACTTTCTTCATGGTTTTCTCCGTAACAGAATCTGCTGCAGTTTCAGGGTCCTGCCCGGCTCGAGTCTCCGGGCCACGATAGCAACCGCTGCAGCGGTTAGCTGGCTGTGTTCTGTTGAGCGAGTATACGCAACCATCCCCATAAGGGCACCTGTCCGTTTAGACAGTGTCAGGCGCGCCGTCCCGTGCCATCGATGATCTGGCTGCATCGTGGTGGCGGCCTCGGTGCGAGTATAGCTCCGGACAGTTCGGCGTGGTCCTCAAATCGACGCGACGGGGCAAAATCGACCACTCACGATTTCCCACACATTCGGAAGATTAGTTGTCCAATTCGGGGATGCTGGAACGACTAACTAGTGAACGAGGCCAACGCCTGATTCAATGATCGAGGCAATCAGCCGCTGAGGAGAGAGCAAATGAAATATCTGTGTCTGGTTTTTTTCGATGAGAAGAAGCACACCGCTATGACCGAGCAGGAGCATCGGCAACTGACGGACGAGGCCCTGGAGTATGACGATGTGTTGCGCAGGGGCGGGCACTTCATCACTGCAAACGCGCTGCAGCCGGTCAGCTCGGCGAGCACGGTGAGGGTGCGGAACGGCAAGGTGTCGGTCACGGATGGGCCGTTCGCGGAGACGCACGAGCAGATCGGGGGATTCATCCTGATCGAGGCGAAGGACCTGAATGAGGCAATTCAGCTGGCGTCGGGGATTCCTCCGATACGGCTGGGCGGCATTGAGGTGCGGCCGATTATGGAGCTCGCGCACAGCAGTCAGAAGCCGACGGGATGATAACCACGAGGGATTGAAGTCACGAACAGCGGCCGCAGTGAGAGGCGGCGAAGGAGGAGTGAGATGTGCCCGGTATGCATGGTAACGGCGACAGCGATGATCGTTTCCGGCCTGACCTCGGCGGGAGGGTTGAGCACGGTAGCGCTGACGAAGCCGTGGATGCGGTCTACGGCAAAGAAATCGGCGCAACCAGCTGAGAGCGCGAGCGGGCGGAAGGGGCTCGGGAAAACGAGAGAATTCAAGACAGAGGAGACAGGAAAATGACCACCGAAACATTGCAGGACGCCAAAGTGGTTTCACGCGAAGAGTGGCTCGCCGCCAGAGTGGACTTGCTGGCTCGGGAGAAGGAGCTTACGCGAAAGCGGGATGCGGTGAGCGCGGCGCGCCGCGCACTGCCGTGGGTGAAGGTGGAGAAGGAGTATGTCTTTGACACTCTGCAGGGGAAGAAGACGCTGGCGGAGCTTTTCGATGGGCGGAGCCAGCTGATTGTGTACCACTTCATGTGGAGGCGCGACCTGGGCAACGGGTGCACCGGCTGTTCGTTCCTGGCGGACCATCTTGATGGGGCCAATCTGCACCTGGTGCACCACGACGTGAGTTTGGTGGTCGTCTCGCGCGCTCCCCTGGCGGTGCTCGACGCGTACAAACAGCGCATGGGCTGGCGTTTTCCGTGGGTGTCGTCGGAGGACAGCGATTTCAACTTCGACTATCACGTGTCGTTCACGTCGGAGGAACTGGCGAGCGGCGAAGTCTATTACAACTTCGGGATGACGACGGCGTCGATTGATGAGCTGCCGGGAATCAGCGTTTTCTATAAGTCGCCGGAGGGCGAGATCTTCCACACCTACTCGAGCTACGGGCGCGGCAACGAAGAGGTGCTGGGTGCGTACATGTATCTCGACCTGACGCCGTTGGGACGGAATGAGGGCGAACGCGGAAATATGGGCAGCTGGGTGCGGCCGCACGATCAGTATGACGCGGGTGGAACGGTCGATCCGACGGGCGGAGACAGAGCTCCGGCAGCGGCAGCGGAGCGCAAGTGTCATTAAAGCACCCCACGGACGAAGACCTGTCCGTGGGGACCCCGGGTCTGTTGGTCGCGTTGACTTTGCGCCGGCGGTTCCCCTTACACATGTTCCGGAAAGGCGATCAAGCCTAGACTGAGGGCGTATGCATGAGACCTCGTCCGAACACGCTCGCGACGCGCTGGAAGCGGTTTATCGCAACGAGTCGCGACGTGTGCTGGCGACGCTGATTCGGCTGGTGGGGGACTTTGACCTGGCGGAAGAGGCGCTGCACGAGGCGGTAATGGCAGCGATGGAGCAATGGCCGCGAGAGGGTGTTCCGGCGAACCCGCGGGCGTGGCTGGTGTCGACGGGGCGGTTCAAGGCGATTGACCGGCTGCGGCGGCGGGCACGCTTCGATGCATCGCTGGAGGACGAGGCGGACAAGCTGCAAACACAGGCGTCGGATCCGGCGCAGTGGGATGAGAGGCACCTCGAAGATGATCGGCTGCGGCTGATCTTTACCTGCTGCCATCCGGCGTTGCCGAAGGAAGCGCAGATCGCGTTGACGCTGCGCGAGGTGTGCGGGCTGACGACGGAAGAGATTGCCCGGGTGTTTCTGACTACGGCGCCGACGATTGCCAAGCGAATCGTACGGGCAAAGGCGAAGATCCGCGAGGCGGGGATTCCGTATGAGGTGCCGGCACGCGGTGAGCTGCCGGAGCGGCTGGATTCGGTGCTGCAGGTGGTGTACCTGATTTTTACGGAGGGTTATTCGGCCTCGTCGGGAGCGTCGGTAACGCGGGCGGATCTGGCGCAGGAAGCGATCAGGCTGGGGCGGCTGCTGCTGGATTTGCTGCAGGAATCTGAGGTAATGGGGCTGCTGGCGCTGATGCTTCTGCAGGATTCAAGACGGGCGGCGCGGAGTTCGGCGGAGGGGGAAGTGATTCTGCTGGAGGATCAGGATCGCTCGCTGTGGGACCGGGAGGTTATCGAGGAAGGTGGGGCACTGGTCGCGCGGGCGCTGGCGTCGCGCAGGTTCGGGCCGTATACGCTTCAGGCGGCGATTGCGGCGGTGCATGCCGAAGCGCGCGAAGCGTCGGCGACGGACTGGGCGCAGATTGTGGGGATCTACGATGTGCTGCTGCGGGCAAATCCTTCGTCGGTGGTGGAGTTGAACCGGGCTATCGCGGTTGCGATGCGCGATGGCCCGGCGGAGGGCCTGGCGCTGGTTGAGGGGATTCTGGAGCGGGGCGAGCTGGAAGACTACTATCTTGCACATTCGGCGAGGGCTGACCTGTACAGGCGCCTGGGAAAGAGGGAAGAGGCGACTGATGCGTATCGGAGGGCGCTGGGGCTGGCACGGCAGGAGCCAGCACGGCGATTTCTGGAGAAGAGGCTGGGGGAGCTTGATCAGAATCAGTAAGGTGCCTGATTCGGCGAGAGATGCGTAGTTAATGGGTG
Source organism: uncultured Acidobacteriaceae bacterium (assembly GCA_963721995.1). GTDB lineage: Bacteria > Acidobacteriota > Terriglobia > Terriglobales > Acidobacteriaceae > Silvibacterium. The sequence goes on from CAVRNK010000064.1 coordinate 61,678, forward strand.
AAAGACAGGCGCAATTTATTTGTAACCCGTTATGTGACAAATAAAAGAATTTTGTAATTTCCACTTGATATTGATTCGTGACCTGTGGCAATGTATCTGAAGCAGAGGAGCCAATGATGCCGACCATCCTACAATCCGGTCACCAGATGCGGTCCACAAACGATCGTGGCGTCAGTTCGCTCTGGCTTCTGCCAACATCCGCCAAGTCATAAGGGCGGTAGTTCCTCTGCTGAATCCAGACAACCGATCGTAAAGCTGCAGTAACCGCTGTAATAGCGAGTGGTGAAGCGCGCGGATACTTCGTCTTGACACGGCTCACGCCGCGTGGCGACCGTTCCCTTGCGTTACAGCATTTATGCGCCAGTGGCGCAGTGTGCGGATACTTCTGTCGGTAAGCCTTTCAGGCGAGGCGGTTCGAATCCGCATGCTGTCTTGGTTTCACCGAGGCGGCATAGGCCGCGCACGATTTTTCCCTGGCGCGAAAGAAACAGGGATCAGGGAACAGGGAGTAGAACCTGGTCTCTGGACCTAATCTCCGGTGGCGAGGGTTCGGGATACTTCCTGCCAAGAAGGCGGACAAGGATGCCGCCAGCCCGCTGGGCAATTGGGCCCAGCGGGTCAACCCGGGCCGATGAATCCCCGGAGATTTCTGAATTTGTAACTGCGCCGGTGGCGTGTGAACGTGTTACTTCGACGGACCGAAAGAAGCGGGTTCGACTCCTGCATTCGCGGCAACGCGGATTAGTTCAGTGGCAGAACGTTCGGCATATACCTGTTCCGGTTTATTCCCCGGTGCACAACCTCAACTGCTCGCGGCGGAAGCTCGCTGCGTGCCTCAACCGTGCAAGGAAACACGTCATGGCCATTCGTATCGTTCGCAGTGCAATGGTAGCCGGGCAAGAGTCGCTCTGCCGCAGCTGCCGTTACGCGAGCATTCAGACTGGCTACTCGGCGAAGGAAGAGGAGATTCGTTGCTGCTATCTCCGCGAGGTGCGCCTGGTTTCGTTCCCGGTGGCGGCGTGCACCGATTATCTGAGCAAGGAGACTCCTACTGTCTTCGAGCTCGAGAAGATTGCTTTCATTATCGATCTCAACAAGTTCGTTGAATCGAAGATCGAGGGCTTCGGCAGTGCGGTTCTGGCTGGAGAGGCGGATACCGACGATGAGTAGCCATCAAAGTTGACTTTGTCCCGGTCCTAACAGGATGCCGACCGGAAGCAGAGCTGAAATAACCGGGCATCTGAAGGGAGGCGTGATGGCGCGACTGAATTTATTGAATATCAGCCAGCTTGGATTTGCCGGCGCAGCGCTGCGCACTCATGAGGGTGCGCCCGCTGCTCCGATTAGCGCCGAAGCGCAGTTGCGGCGCGCTGTGCTGGCGTGTCTGTTGTGGGAGGACCAGTTCTACGAAGACGGCTTGACGATTGCCGACCGTATCGTGAGGCTGGTCCCCCGCGTGGAGGCTGCGAAGGTGGCTGCGCTGGCGATTGAGGCGCGCGAGCAGATGAAACTGCGGCACGCGTCGCTGTTGCTGGTGCGTGAGGCTGCGCGGTATCCAACACATCGTGGTGTTGTTGCCGAGACGCTGGCGCGTGTGATCCAGCGTGCGGACGAGCTTGCGGAGTTCCTTGCGATTTATTGGAAGGATGGCCGCCAGCCGCTGTCGGCGCAGGTGAAGAAGGGGCTTGCGGTTGCGTTCAGCAAGTTCGACGCATATGCGCTGGCGAAGTATAACCGGGACGGTGTGGTGAAGCTGCGCGACGTGTTGTTCCTGACGCACGCCAAGCCGATCACCGCTGAGCAGGCGCTGACGTGGCGTCAGCTTATCGACGGGACGCTGCCTTCTGCGGAGACGTGGGAGGTGCGACTGTCACGCGGCGAGCAGCAGCGCGAGGTGTGGGAGTCGCTGCTGATCGAGAACCGACTGGGAGCGCTGGCGCTGCTCCGCAACCTGCGGAACATGCAGGAGGCAGGAGTAGAGCCGGAGCTGGTGCGGCACGGGCTGGAGGCGATCCGCGTCGACCGTGTGCTGCCGTTTCGCTTCATCGCGGCGGCGCGGTATGCCCCGCAGTGGGAGCCGTGGATCGAGCGGGCGATGTTCCTGAGCCTGCACGGTCAGGCGCCTTTGCCGGGACGCACGGTGCTGCTAGTCGATGTGTCGGGCAGCATGGATGCTCCGCTCTCGGGACGGTCGCAGATGTGGCGCATGGACGCGGCTGCGGGTCTCGCGGTGCTGTTGCGCGAGATCGCGGAGGAGGTGAGCGTCTACACCTTTTCTGAGTGGCTGGCGCGAGTTCCGGCGCGGCGTGGCTTTGCATTGCGCGATGCGATTGTGCAGAGCCAGCCACACAGCGGAACTTATCTCGGAAGGGCGCTCGACGAGTTGCGTGAGTCGTACGACAGGCTCGTCGTAATTACGGACGAGCAGTCGCACGATCGTGTGCCGGCGCCGCGCGGGCGTGGCTACGTGGTGAACGTGGCCAGCTACCGCAACGGTGTCGGTTATGGCGCATGGACGCATATCGATGGCTGGAGCGAAGCCGTCGTTGAATACATCCGCTCGGCGGAAGAGGTATACCCAATCGCATGAGCGGATGGAGTTGTAAATTGAAGGGCGGGCGACGAGCCCGCTCTTTTTTGTCTTGTGTATGATTCGGAGACGTGAATCGAAATGTACGAGGATGAGATGAGGTTTAAGAACAAGGTAGTGCTGGTGGCTGGTGGAACCGGAGGGTTGGGACGCGCGGTGAGCCTGGCGTTTCTAAGCGAGAGGGCGAACGTCGTCGTAACTTACATGCGTGCGGAGGAATTTCAGGCCTTAGAAGGCATTGCCGGTGTCGGCGGATTGCGCCTGGCCGGACATTCAGTGGATGTGATGGATGAAGCGGCGGCCTCGAAGCTTGTCGAGGACATCGTTGCCGAGCATGGGCGGCTGGACGCGATGGTCAATACGGTCGGCGGCTATGCAGGCGGTGTGAAACTGTGGGAGCTCGAGACAAAGACGTTTGACCAGATGCTGGCGCTGAATCTGCGTGCCGGATATGCGCTGACGCGGGCGGCGATTGCTCCCATGCTGAAGCAGAAGGCCGGAGCAATTGTGAACGTCGGAGCCAAGGCTGCGTTTGATCACGCTGCGGGCGCGTCGGCTTACGCGGCATCCAAGGCTGCGGCGCTGGCGATGATCGATTGCCTGGCGGCAGATGTAAAGGGTTCGGGCGTGCGGGTGAATACGATTCTGCCTAGCATTATCGACACGGCGGCGAACAGGAAGGCAATGCCGGACGCGAATTTTGCGGCGTGGCCGAAGCCGGAGGATATCGCCAAGGTCATTTTGTTCCTGTGCAGCGATGATGCGAGGGTGATTCATGGGGCGGCGATTCCGGTGTATGGGGACAGCTAGATAACGAGCTGTTGGGGAGGAAAGGCGCAACCTGAGCGCGGGCGGCACATCTCAAGGGAAGAATTGGAGGGCATCATGTCGATTCGTCCGGTGAAACAGGTCATTCAATCGAAGCCGACAATGGAGGGCGCGGGTGTACACCTGCGTCGCGCGTTTGGATTTCACAATACGTCGGAGTTCGATCCGTTTCTGCTGCTCGATGATTTCAGGAACGACGTTCCGGCCGATTACCTGGCGGGATTTCCGTGGCATCCGCATCGCGGAATTGAGACGGTGACCTATGTCCTGGCGGGGACGGTGGAACACGCAGACAGCATCGGCAATAACGGCGCGATTGGCGCGGGCGATGTGCAGTGGATGACGGCGGGAAGTGGGATTATCCACCAGGAGATGCCAAAGGGCGATGCGGTGGGACGAATGCACGGCTTCCAGCTGTGGGCGAACCTGCCGGCGTCGCAGAAGATGACGGCTCCACGGTACCAGGAGGTGAAGGCGGGAGAAATTCCGGAGATCACGGATGACGACGGGACGCAGGTGCGGGTGGTTTGCGGAAGCTTCTGGGGGAAGTCGGGTCCGGTGGATGGGATTGCGACGAATCCAACGTACATTGATGTGACGGTGGCGCCGGGGCGCAGGAAGACGCTGCCGGTGGAGGTGAGCAGTCACGCGTTTGCGTATGTGTTTGGCGGGTCGGGCAAGTTCTGCAATGCGTCTGCGCCGCTGGCGGTGCCGACGGAGGGAGTGCAGTGGCTGGATACGCATCCACCGGCCGCAGCCGACAACCAGTCGCTGATCGTGTTTGATCGGGGCGATGAAGTGACGGTGCAGGCCGGGGATGACGGGATCCGGTTCCTGCTGGTTTCGGGCAGGCCGCTGCAGGAGCCTGTGGCGTGGTATGGCCCGATTGTGATGAATACGCAAAAAGAGCTGCAGCAGGCGTTTCAGGATCTGGAGACGGGAAAGTTTCTGAAGCAGGGATGAGGGCGGTTGACCGCGCGGGGCTGTTTTGTCTCCTGCCCTGCACCTGCTAAGGTGACCGTAGACCCTGCGCGCGTGTGTTGATTGCGGGCGCAAGAATCCCTCTGCTAAAGGAAAGCAAAGTGAAGAAAATTGGCGTCCTGTTCGGCATGGAAAATACATTCCCCGGCGCGCTGGTTGAGCGCATTAACTCGATGAATGCGAAAACGAAGGACGGGGAGGGCATCTCCGCCGAGTTTGTGCAGGTGGGTGGGGTACGGCTGGACAAGCCGCCGGCTTACGCGGTGATCGTCGATCGGATCTCGCACGATATTCCGTTCTACCGGGCGTTTCTGAAGCACGCGGCGCTGTTCGGGTCGGCGATTATCAATAATCCGTTCTGGTGGTCGGCGGACGACAAGTTTTTCAACTACTCGCTGGCGGCGAAGCTGGGAGTGGCGGTACCTCCGACGGTGATTCTGCCGCACAAGAAGTATCCCGAAGGCACGACGGACCGGTCGATGCGCAATCTTGAGTATCCGCTGGATTGGGACGGGGTCTTTGAATACGTCGGGTTTCCGGCGTTTCTGAAGCCGGTGGATGGGGGCGGATGGCGCGACGTGCATCATGTGCACAATCCTGAGGAGTTCTTTCACGCCTACGACCAGAGCCGCGATCTGTGCATGACTCTGCAGGGTGCGGTGAAATTCGATGAGTATTTTCGCTGCTATGTGATCGGGCAGGAGAAGGTGCACATCATGCCGTACGATCCGCGGCGGCCGCATCACGAGCGGTATTTGCAGAATCCTCCGGAGTACGACAAGAAACTCCTGGCGCGTGTGGAGAAGGATGCGCTGACGCTGTGCCGGGCTCTGGGGTACGACCTCAACACGGTTGAGTTTGCTGTGGAGGATGGAATTCCCTATGCCATCGACTTCATGAATCCGGCGCCGGATGCGGATGTGCACTCGGTTGGGCCGGCGAACTTTGAGTGGATTGTGAATGCGGTGGCGGAACTGGCAATTGAGAAGGCCAGGACCGCGCCGCTGACCCCGGTGCTGCAGGCGCAGGCGCTGTTGAGCGCTTCGGTTAAAAGCGCCGCAGCGAAAGATCCCGCGAAGACAAAGACGGTTGAAGCTCCGGTAAAGACGGCGGCCGAGGCTGCGGCGAAGAAAGCTCCAGCGAAGGTGACTGGCGCACCAAAGCTGCCTGTGAAGAAGAAGAAAATTCTCAAGGAAGAGCCGGCGGATCCTTCCGCCGCTCCAGCAAAGTAGAACGCGGGCAGCAAGTCGCTCGCGGCAACAATCTGCTTGCGTGGGGGGACGCATCGTCATACAACGGTAGTCACCTATGCGTCCTTCTTTCACTATCGGCATTGAAGAGGAATACCAGACCGTCGATCCGGTGACGCGCGATTTGCGCTCGCACATCGCCACGGAAATGCTGGCCAAGGGCAAGCGGAGACTGGAAGAGCGCGTCAAGGCCGAGATGCACCAGTCGGTGGTGGAGGTGGGCACGCGCATCTGCAAGACGATCAGCGAGGCGCGCGAAGACCTCTTCGACCTGCGGCGGCAGATGATCCAACTGGCGCAGGAGAATAACCTGGTGCTGGTGGCGGGGGCGACGCATCCTTTTGCCGATTGGCGCCTGCAGGAGATCTATCCTGACCCGCGCTACGCCCGGGTGGTGGAGGATCTGCAACTGGTGGCGCGCGCGAACCTGATCTTTGGCCTGCACGTGCATGTAGGCGTTGAGGACCGCGAGGCGGCGATGCGCATCATGAACTCGATGCGCTACTTTCTTCCGCACATTCTGGCGCTCTCGACGAACTCGCCATTCTGGCGCGGGATAAAGACGGGGCTCAAGAGCTATCGGGCGAAGGTCTTCGACAAGTTTCCGCGAACGAATATTCCGGACAGCTTTTCGAGCTACAGTGAGTTCGAAAACTTCATCAATCTGCTCATCAAGACAAACTGCCTGGATAACGCGAAGAAAATCTGGTGGGATATCCGGCCGCACCCGTTCTTCAATACGGTAGAGATTCGGGTATGTGATCTACCGATGCGCGCCGAGGAGACGCTGGCGATTACCGCGCTGATCCAGGCGACGGCGGCCAAGCTGTATCTGCTGCACGCGCGCAACCAGGACTACCGGCAGTACTCACGCGCGCTGATTATGGAGAACAAGTGGCGGGCTGTGCGGTACGGGCTCGACGGCAAGCTGATCGATTTCGGCAAGGAGAGCGAAGTGCCGGAGCGGGAGCTGATTCTCGAGTACCTGGAATTTGTCGATGAGGTGGTCGATGAGCTTGAATGCCGCGACGCGATTGGGTACATCCGCACGATTCTGGAGATGGGGACGGGTGCAGACCGCCAGCTCCGGAAGTTCGAAGAGACTGGCGATCTGAAGGCGGTGGTGGACTACATGGCCGAAGAGACGCAGGTGGGCCTCTACTGAGGCTGTGATGTGGGCGGCTGGGGCGGAGTCTGAGGTTGCGGAGGCGCGTTTGGCTGGGCCGGGGCGGCCGGTTGAGCGGGAGGCTGAGGAGGCGGTGGCGGCGCGTTGGGGTTGAGCTGGTCGACGAGTTCAACATCGAAGATCAGGTCGGCCTTAGGCGGGATTACCGGCGGGCGGCCCCTTTCTCCATAAGCGAGCTGGTAGGGAATGAAGAGACGGCGCTTGCCGCCCACGTGCATGCCTTCGAAGCCCTGATCCCATCCAGTGATAACGCGCTTGACGCCCTGTTGGAACTGGATCGGCTCGCCGCGGTCGAGGGATGAGTCGAACTTGGTGCCGTCGGAGGCGAGCCAGCCTGTGTAGTGGACGGAATAGACCCAGCCAGGCTCGGCGATATCGCCGGTGCCGACCTTGATGTCCTGATAGCGCATGACGTACTGCGTCTTCATGGGCGCGGTGACGGCAGAGATGTTCTTCGGCAAAGCGGGCTGGGTTGGTTTGGCTGCGGTGGTCGTGGTTCGAGGCTTCGGGCGTGCTGTGGTCTGCGCTGTGGCAAAGAGCGCGGTTGAGAGAATCAACAGGGAAAGCGAACGGCGAATGAGGGGCATGTGTGCTCCGGAGTGAGATTGCTGCTGGTTCCTGATGAGACGATATCCGGCGGCAGTGCCGTCGGTAAATTACATACATAAAAATGGGATACTCTCGCGTCCCGCCGCTGATTTACAGTAAATTCAATCAATATCCGCACGAGGTTGACCGCATTTTGACGAATCTTTCATCTTCCGCCGAAGCCCAGGCATTGCTGGCGATGCCGTTTCCATCCGAGTTTCTTCCGGGCGCGCGCTCGGCGGTTGAGACCTGCCTGCGCATTCAGTCTTCGGAAAAGGTGACACTGATCACCGATCAGGCGACGGCGCAGATTGCCGCCTCGCTTGCGCAGGAGCTGGCGGCCAACGGCTGCCGGTGGAATGCATTTGTGCTGGAGGATCTGGCTCCGCGGCCGCTGGTGGATATGCCGAAGCCAGTGTTGGCGGACATGGAAACCTCGGACGTGAGCATCTTTGCTGTGGGCGTGCAGCGCAACGAATTGCGGTCGCGCATGCAGATGACCGAGGTAGTGAATCGCAGGCGCATGCGGCACGCGCATATGGTGAACATCACGCCGCAGATCATGTGCGAAGGGATGCGGGCGGATTTTCACCGCGTCGACCAGCTTTCGCAGAGGGTGATCGAGAAGGTGAGACGCGCGAGCCGCATCCACGCGACGACGGCGGCAGGGACGGATATTCGGGCGGAGCTGAATCCGGACTACAAGTGGCTCAAGACGTCGGGCATCATCTCGCGGGACAAGTGGGGGAATCTTCCGGGCGGGGAGATTTTTACGACTCCGGGCGAAGTGAACGGAACCTTCGTTGTGGATGGCGTGGTCGGGGACTATCTCTGCGCACGCTACGGGCTGCTGGAAAAGACGCCGCTGACAATCGAGATCAATGGCAATCGCATTGCGAGCTGCGAGTCGGCGAATCAGGAACTGCGCGATGAGTTCTGGGCGTACACGCATGCGGACGAGAATTCGGACCGGGTGGGCGAGTTCGCGATCGGCACCAATCTGGGAATTCACCAGGTGATCGGCAACATCCTGCAGGATGAGAAGTTTCCCGGCATTCACATTGCGTTTGGGAATCCTTACGGGGAGCACACGGGCGCGCCGTGGACATCGACCACGCATATCGATGTGGTGGGACTGCGCTTCAATATCTGGGTGGATGACGAGCAGATCATGCGCGATGGGGAGTTCCTTATCGAGCCATAGCGTTTTCTAGTTCGCTGAAGCGGGCCGCAAAGTCCGCGCATCGAATTGGTATGGTCAGCACTCAAGCTTCTTCCGCAACTTCGTTTGAAACGCGTCAGCTTGGCAATTCAGATCTTCGGCTCACTCCCATCGGTTATGGGGCCTGGGCGATCGGCGGCGGTAACTGGGAATTTGCCTGGGGCGCGCAAGACGACGACGAGTCGGTGCGCACGATCGAGCGGGCGCTAGACGCAGGAATCAACTGGATTGACACGGCGGCAATCTACGGCCTGGGGCACTCGGAGGAGGTCGTTGCCAAGGCGCTCGCGAATTCTCCCCATAAGCCCTATGTTTTCACCAAATGTTCCATGCGCTGGAATGCGGATCGCCAGATCTATCGCAGCCTGAAGGCTGAGTCTCTCAAGGAAGAGCTGGAGAACTCGCTGAAGCGGCTGAAGGTGGATGTGATTGACCTCTACCAGATTCACTGGCCGAATCCCGAGAAGGAGATCGAAGAGGGATGGGAGACGCTGGCGCGGTTCAAGGAGCAGGGCAAGGTTCGCTATATCGGTGTGTCAAACTTCAATGTCGAGCAGATGAAGCGCGCGCAGAAGATTGCTCCGATTACGTCATTGCAGCCGCACTATTCGTTGTTGCGGCGCGATATTGAGGCGGAGATTCTGCCTTTCTGCCAGGAGCATAACATCGGTGTGATCAACTATTCGCCGATGGCGTCCGGCCTGCTCACCGGCAAGATGACGGCGGAGCGCATCGCAGAGATGCCTGCCGATGACTGGCGCAAGCGGAGTCCTAACTTCAACGAGCCCAAGCTGTCGCGGAATCTGAAGCTGGTGGAAGTGCTGCGGGAAATCGGCAAGGCGCACAATGTGGAGCCGGGCGTGGTGGCGATTGCCTGGACGCTGCGGCATCCGGCGATTACGGCGGCGATTGTGGGCGCACGGCGTCCCGACCAGGTGGATGGCGTGCTGCCGGCGGCGACATTTCGCCTGAACGCGGGGGAGATTGAGCGGATCGAGGCCTTCCTGCGAGATAATCCGTAGCCGCAAGTTGTCAAAAGCAAAAAGCCCATGCAGTTCGCATGGGCTTTTTAAGCTTTGTGCTTGATTACATCGCTTCGAGGAAGCGCGGGAAGTAGAGGGCTGAGTGCTCCTGGAAGAGTGTGGTGATGTGGGCGAGCATGGCGCTGTAGGCAGTCGCGGCGCGGTGAGCGTTAACTGAAGCCGCTACACCAGAACGCGAGAACCCGTATTTCACAAGGGCCATAATCACCGCGATGCGAATCTGCAGTGCATCGCTGCGAAGCTCTTCGATCAGCTCTTCGGGTACGTTCTCGCCGTGTTCAGCGGCGTAGTCGGCAAGCTGCATGAGCACGCCGGCGTTGGTGAACATAGCCCAGAGGCCGTTCGCGCCGTCGATCCGCGACCAGATGTCGCGAGTTGTGGCGCGGATGCCATCACTATATAGATAGCGTTCTGCCACTTCGTCGAAGTTGAATTCGCTGTTGGATCGGAGACGGGCGACAATCGAATCCCAATCGGCTGCTTGCCGCTTGGCTTGACTGCGCCGCCAGTACACTCCGTATGCAATCAGGGCGGACGGTACTGCTATCGATAAGATGGTCAGAATCATTGTCATTTTGCGTTGAGAGAACGGGCAGTTACAGAATGCCTCTTAGCACTTCCACTCATTGATACCAGAAGCCGGGCCATTTGTGGACTAAATTCTTTGCGCGCAGCCTCTTTACGCGCAAAAGAGTAACACCAATAGGACAGTGAACAAAGGTAACCGGCAACGCCAAAATGCGCGATTTCCCTGTACTTTGTTGCATATTCAGGGCCTGCGCGAAGATAGCTGTGGGCCAGGCCGACGATCAGCGTTATTGCCGCATAAAAGGCCAGGCCGGAGGCCAATTGCAGAACGTGGTGCCGCCAGGTGAGTCCCAGGACCTGTGAAAACGCTGCGATCAGGATAAAGGTCAGGACCTGCAAGATCGCGACTGTCGCATCGACGACGATGAAGGCACGCGGATTAGCGAGGGTTGATGCGTTGAGACGCGCGGCAAACAAGAACCCTGCAACGGCAATTACCCCCATCAAGACGAGCAGGATATAGATGATTCCCTTGGGAAGGGAGCGTCTTACCGGCTTAAGAACGTTGGTTGCGATTTCAACGAAGACGCCGAGCTCCAGCGCATACTGGACGATATTGATTGCGAAACATGTCCTGTAATAGAGCAGGCTGTTCGCATCGTGTTGTCTCATGAGTACGGCGAGCTGGAATAAATCGGAGAGTGCGTTCCAGAGAATGAAGGCACTGAACAGGGGAAACGTTCGATAGAGACGGCGGAGAAGGAGAGTCGCCAGGAGCAGGATCTGCCCTGCGATGCCCATCAACCAAAGAACGGTGTCCAGATCTGTGACTCGCACCCTAAGCCTTCCTGCCGACAGCATATCAGCAGGAAGGCCTGAACTTCAGGAGAAAAGTGGTAGGCAGACTAATACTTCCGGGCTAGACGACGGCTGGCGGAGGCAGCGGCGAAGGCGCAGCAGGTCCGTGGTTCACAGCGACGGCTGGCGGAGGCAGCGGCGAAGGCGCGGCAGGTCCGTGGTTCACAGCGACGGCTGGCGGAGGCAGCGGCGAAGGTGCAGCAGGTCCGTGGTTCACGGCAATGGCTGGCGGAGGCAGAGGCGAGGGCGCGGCAGGTCCGTGGTTCACAGCAACGGCTGGCGGAGGCAGCGGCGAAGGCGCAGCAGGTCCGTGGTTCACAGCAACGGCTGGCGGAGGCAGAGGCGAGGGCGCAGCAGGTCCGTGGTTCACAGCAACGGCTGGCGGAGGCAGAGGCGAGGGCGCGGCAGGTCCGTGGTTCACGGCGACGGCTGGCGGAGGCAGCGGCGAAGGTGCGGCAGGTCCGTGGTTCACGGCAACGGCTGGCGGAGGCAGCGGCGAAGGCGCGGCAGGTCCGTGGTTCACGGCAACGGCCGGCGGAGGCAGAGGCGAAGGCGCGGCAGGTCCGTGGTTCACAGCGACGGCTGGCGGAGGCAGCGGCGAAGGTGCAGCAGGTCCGTGGTTTACAGCAACGGCTGGCGGAGGCAGCGGTGAAGGCGCGGCAGGCCCATGGTTCACAGTTGCAAGCACATTGCTTGCAGGAATCAGAGCAATCGCAGCAAAGATCAGCGAGGGAGTAATAACTTTGAACTTCGACATTTTGGTGTTTTCTCCTTAGGGTGAGCGCGGGGCCGCGCTTACATGAGACTAACTCCACCAGATGCAATCGCCTACAACTTTTGTGCGATTTTTTTTGAGCGAGGTACTTCGAGCTTGCCTAGCTCAATGGAAGCCAGTGACTAGCGAGACTAGCAGGGCTGTTAGCGACCGCTAACAGGAGTGAGTTCTGTTGATTACCTTGAGTGGAACTTCGGAGAGCAGGCCCCATTAGAATCATCGACTTATATAGATTCCGGGCCTCTTCTACAACAAATTGTTGATAGGTCGCCCAGATGGATTAGCCCGCTGGTAACTGCACCAAAAAGAGTCAATTAAAAATTGATGACAGCGCCAACGTTGATTCTTCGGGCCCCTCCGGCCGGCCCTGACTGTCAGAAAGGCGGCCACTCTGTGAGGCTTCCCTGAAACAGGGGTTCGCATTTTTCGACGCGGTAGGTTCCATCGTGAACGACGAAGACGCGTGGTTTCCCGGTGGCTCCGGTACTCCACAAAGAGCATCCTGCGTATGCACCGTCCTTACGGACGATGTAGTACTCCATGTCGAGATAACGGATTTTCTTCATGTCGCCGTTGTAGTTACGTACTATGCGGCGTAGTGTCTCCATGCCCGCATCTTTCGGGGAGTAGCCCTGGCGCATGAGCTCCACGATGGTATGGGCGCCGGCAACCTTTATGTTTTCTTCGCCTGAACCAGTAGCGCCGGCCGAACCTACGTCCTGATCGGTATAACTGCCGGCTCCAAGGATGGGTGAGTCACCGAGACGGCCGGGTAGTTTCCAGGCCAGGCCGGAAGTGGTAGTCGTGCCGGATATTTCGCCTTTTGTGTTCACAACAGATACGTGGATTGTTCCAGTCGTGGGCCACAGGACCTGTTCGGCTGCGAAGAGACGCTGTTCGGGCGCGATGCCGAGGTCGGCGGCCATTTCAGTCAGCTTTTTGGTACGGGCGCTGACGGCCGGAGCCCATTCCGGAGTGGGGTGACGGGGGATGGAGCCGGGATGGAGGGAAGAAAGGCCGTGCAGATCGATGGTTGGTTTGGGGGCCGGCGTATCGGCGAAGGGATCCTTCCAGCCGGGATCGGCAATGCTGGGCCCCCACCAGTCCATCTGCGAATTGCTTTCCTTCCACAGGAGCCAGATTTTGCGGGCATCGTCGGTGAGAAGGTTTTCGCGCGGGAAACCCAGGTCAACGGAAAATTTCTCCGCGCCCTCGGCGACGAGCATGACGTGGCCAGTGTGTTCGAAGACCTTGCGGGCGACGAGGCAGACGTTTTTGATGTTGCGCACACCGCCGACGGAGCCGGCGCGTCGCGTAGGTCCGTGCATGCAGCAGGAGTCGAGTTCGACGACGCCTTCTTCGTTGGGAAGGCCGCCGAGGCCGACGCTGTGGTCAGTCGGATCGTTCTCGCGGCCGATGCAGATGTGGTGCGCCGCCTCGAGCGTGTCGGTGCCGTCGAGGAGCATCTGGTAGGCCTGCTGGATGGATTGGTCGCCGGTGACGCGAGTAACGATGACGGGTTTCGCCGGGGGCTTCATCTGCTTGACCTGCTCGGCGGTGTCGGCGTGGGCATCGCGGGTGGTGAGCCCAAGGGCGGCGGCGCTCATCGCGCCGAAGGACAGGAAGTTGCGGCGTGTGGTCATGGTGGATTCCTATTGAATCATAAGAAGACTCAGCGGCGGCCGCCGCTGCGCTGGGATGGCGCGGGGGGCTGCGCCGACCATGCGGTGAGCTGGTCGAGTCCGACGAGGTAGTAGCAGAGGGTCATGTAGCTGGCGAAGTAAGCGTTGGCATCGATAGCCTCTGCGTTGTCGTCGCGGGTGCCGGGCACGTGGCGCTTTGACCCGTCAACGGAGTGCATCAGAATCGCGGGGATGCCGTGGTAGCGAAACTCTTTGGTGTCATCGATATGGAACCATGAACCGGGTATCGAGCTCTCGGGCGGCTTGAGCCCCTGGTTATCGGCGGCTTCGAAAAGCTGCGCCCGGAGGGAGTTCTCGACGGGCGTGGGCACGGTTTGACTCAGGTGGATGTAGAAGTGCATTGGCCCCAGTCCGAGCGCGTCGAGGGCGATGATGGCCTTGATGGAGCGGCGCTGCGCGGGCGTCAGGGAAGCGAGGAAGGCCTTTGCCGCTTCGTCTCCCGAGAGTGCAGCGAAGATATACGTGTGCTGACGAGGGGTGGCGGTGAGCGCACGATAAAGAAGCGGAAGCATGATTGAGCCGCTCCAGTCGTCGATGGCACTCATGCCTTCGCCGACGTGTCGATAATGAGCGGCGATCAGGACTGTGTCGGTGGACTTACCGGGCAAGGTGCACAGCAGGTTTGAGCCCTGGGGGATTGGCTGTTCCTGCAAATTGCTACATTCGACGTCCTTGAAGGCGCGCTTCAACTGCGCCAGACGGAGCGGATTCGATTGGGGGACCCCCAGAACCATCGCTTCTACGGACTTCTGGTCGAGGACGCGGAAGATGGGATAGGGCTTCTTCTGCGCGTGCGCAGACGCGGCCATGAGCAGGATGGCGAGCGAGATAGCCAGTGGGCGCATGAGTTTCGCTGGTGGGGGCAGGATAGCAGACGGTCCGTGGTGCTTATGGAGCGGCCGGGGATGTCGTGCACACGCGGTGCGGGATCTCGATCTGTTCGGCGGGCTCGCCGGAGCTCTTGATCAAGGCTCCCATCTTGAGGTACGCGGCGTTCGTCCATCCAAAGCCGATGACGTTCGTCTTGTATCCGCTGGCGACATTGACCTCGGTTGAGGCAGTGATGACGTCGTATTTCTCGCGGATGGAGCGGTCGCATTCGTAATTCTGCTTGACCATTTCCCGGAATTTCTGCGAGATGCGGACGGCATCTTTCATGTCGCCGTTTTTGGCGAGGCCATCGACGGTGAGCCAGGTGACGGGCGCCCAGCCGTAGGGCAGATCCCACTGGACTCCGGTTTCATAGGGGCTCATGGCGGTGCCTCCGGCTCTTTCGAAGACCTTGAGGTTGGCTTCAACGGCCTTTGCCTGTTGCGGGTCGGCGGCGCCTGCCCAGAGGGGGTAGAAGGTGGTGAGATAGTCGTAGGTCGACTGCTTGCCGGCCATGAAATCGTAGTCGTAATACATGCCCTTTTGGGGGTTCCAGAGGTACTTATTAATCGCGACGCGACGCTGGTCGGCGGCTTCGTTCCAGTGCTTTGCGTCCTCGGTGTCGCCAAGTTGTTCTGCCATCCAGGCGAGGTCGCGCTCGTACTTGTAGAGCAGCGAGTTCAGGCCGGAGGGGGCGTTGTGGTGGGTCCATCCGCTGAAGGGACCGTAGCGAAAGGCGGGATCGAAGCCAGATTCGCGCATGGCGCGGTCACCCTTGTAGAAGTCGCGGCTGAGCCAGTGACCGCCGACGTGAGCGTGCGCACAGACGATGGAGGCGGCGAGGTTGCAGCTGGTTTTGGCCAGCTCTGCACGGGCTTTTGCATCGGGGTTGTCGGGGCCAGTGACCAGGAAGTCGGTATGCACCTCGGGATGCGAGAGCAGCCAGTGGATGACGTCGGGGTAGTAGGTGCTGTCGTCGGCCATCTCTTCAACCGGGCCTTCGCCGAGGTCGTAGTAGCGGGCGAGGCCGGTGTCTCCGGCTTTGTGAAAGGGAGCGGTCCACAGTGCGTGGTCGCGCGAGGCGTATTCGTAGGCGCGGTGCAGCCACTGGGCGGCATGTTCGCGTTGACCCGAGGAGACCTCGGCATCGTAGACGGCGCGGATCATCGAGGAAAGGAACGGAGGCTGGGAACGGGTGAAGTAGTAGGTGCGGTTAGCGTTGAGGATTCCGCCATAGTTTTCAATTTCGTAGAAGAAGTTTTCGACCATGCCTTTGGCGAGGTCGGTGCGGCCGTCTTCGATTAACCCGAGGATGATGAAGTAGCTGTCCCATCCGTACATTTCGTTGAATCGGCCGCCGGGAACCACGTACTTGTTGGGGAGATAAAGGAGCCCGGAGTGGGCGATCTCGCCCGGTTTGATATCGCCGATGTGCTGGATGCGATGCGGCAGGCGATCGACTTTGACCTTGCAGGATTTTTCGAGCGCGGCGATCTCGGGCGGCTCAGGCACGTTGGCGGGCAGATAGAGGATCGACGCGGTGGCGAGCTTGGGATCGACAACCGACTTGCACTCGTTCATCGAGCGGGAGAGGGAATCCCATGTGTCGTGGATGTAGGCGTCGATGGGCTGGCCTTGCTCGGCCTCGGGCGACAGCGAGTGGGCGCTCGATGGGGCAGCCTGTGCCGGCGCGAGCGCGGGAGAGACGACGCATAGGGCCGCGCAGAGGCAAGCGGCAGCATATTGCTGAAAGAAAAGGTTTCGTGCGCGCATAGTGAATGGTGAGAACAACGGCACGTATGTTAAATCATGGTGTTCGCGTTTGGCTGCTTAAAGCAACTTGGGATGGTGGCTTCTTTCGTGCGTTGCAATGATCAGGTCGGGCGGTTCGGTATCGAGACATCCTGCTGCAGGGTGAAATCAAGCAGCGTCTCACTCGGCACCTTTACCTGATCTCCACTGGTGATGATTTCCGAGGTTGCGCCAGCGGCCGCGCCGGCGCCCGCGCCAATCGCCGCTCCTTCGCCGCCGTCGGCAACGGCGCCGATGAGCGATCCAAGTGCCGCTCCGCCGATCGTTCTCTTCGCAGTGCTTGCACCGCGAGACTTGCCGGTCACTTCATATTCTCCCGTGACTACGGGCACCATCTTGCCATTCACCACAATCCCAGTCAGCTCCAGACGTAGTTGCGATCTGCCGGTGAACGTTCCTGACTCCTTCGATTGCGTCAGCCGGCCATAGACGAGGGTATCTTTTGCGACGACGAGATTACCTTCGACCATCAGCGGCTCTGCCAGGGAAGCCTGGAAGCGGTCGCCCACGACGTTATAGGTGGAGTCGACGGCATCAATGGTGCGCACGGAAACTGTCGTTCCGGCCGGGATGGTTGTAAATGCCGGCTTCATTTCGACATGGGCTACCGTTCCCGGATCGTCGGGAAGGGAACTCTGCTGCGGCGGCGGGGGAGGGGCACTTGCCGCGCCTTCGGAATCGAACTTCAGGGAAACGACGTCAGCGACGTTATATTTCTGAACCGTTGAGCCGACCTGGAAGCTGATTTCAGTCTCCGTGCCACCCAGAAACTTGCCCTTGATTAAGCTGCCGTTTTTCAATTCCAACGTATCGGCCCAGGCAATGGACGCCAGAGTCAGCGCAGTAACGAATCCCCATTTCAGCTTGAGCCTCAGCATGACTTCCTCCTAGATGCTCCTGCTTGCTTCCCCGGTTTATGTAAATTGTAGGCCCGTCGGGGACTTGCCTTGAGACGATACACGGTGTGTGACGTACCATGCGACTTACGACAGGCAAATCCTGGCCCCGAGCCGCACTTCCTGCTAGGCTGGCTCTTCATCATGCGACGGATATCTTTCTGCTTATTTGCGCTGGCTTGCTCATCGTTTGTTGCTGTTGCTCACGGACAAAGCAGCCTCACCGTCAACGATATTTCCGCGGACCTGCGGACGAAGATTGATGCGACCGCACAGCAGGCTCTCGATCAGACGAGGGTGCCATCGGCCTCGGTCGCGATCGTGCAGGGCGGCAAGATCGTTTACACCCACGCTTACGGCAAGGCGAAACTCGATCCGCCGGTTCCGGCCGAGCCGTCGATGCGGTATTCGGTCGGGTCGATTTCGAAGCAGTTTACGGCGGCGGCGATTCTGCTGCTCGAGCAGCAGGGCAAGTTGTCGATTGACGATCCGGTGTCGAAGTACATTCCAGACCTGACGCGGGCGAATGAAGTGACCATCCGCATGCTGCTGTCGCATACGGCCGGTTATCAAGATTTCTGGCCGGAGGATTACCTGATGCCTCCGATGCGGGAAGCGACGACGGCCCAGCACATTCTCGACACGTGGGCGAAGAAGCCGCTGGATTTCGATCCGGGAACGAGGTGGCAGTATTCGAATACGAATTACGTCATCGCCGGCCTGATTGTGGAGAAGGTGAGCGGGATGCCGCTGATGAAATTTCTGCAGGCGAATGTGTTCAAGCCGCTCGACATGGAGGCGGTGTGGAACTCGGACGCGGAGCGGCTGGGCGATACCGATGCGTCGGGGTATATCCGCTACGCGCTGGGGCCGCTGCGGCCGGCGCCCAAGGAGGGCAAGGGATGGATGTTCGCAGCGGGCGAACTGGCGATGCCGGCATACGACCTGGCGCAGTGGAACATCAGCATGATGAACCGATCGCTGCTGGCGGCGAAGTCGTATGACGAGATGTTCGCGACGGTGAAGCTGAAGGACGGTACCGATCCGCATTACGGGCTCGGCCTGTTCGTGCGCAATGCGTTCGGGCGGACATTCTATGAGCACTCGGGAGAGGTATCGGGATTTGTCTCCGAGAATATGGTCTTCCCCGAAGACAAGGCCGCGATCGTGGTGCTGACGAATCAGGATGCGGCGCGGGCGGCGGCGATCATCGCGCGTGGGCTGGCTCCGATTGTGCTTGGTGTAGATACGCAGGCGCCGAGTGAGGCCGAGCAGGCGCTGGAGATATACAACGGGTTGATGCAGGGCAAGATCGACCGCGCGCTCTTTACGCCGAACTGCAATGCCTATTTCAGCCAGCAGGCGCTGGAGGATTTTCAATCGAGCCTGAGTCCGCTGGGCAAGGCGACGGCGATGAAGAAGACTGCTGAAGATCTGCGGGGCGGGATGACGTTCCGGGTCTTCAGCGTTGTTCTGCCGGATGAGAAGCAGCATCTGCAGGTGACAACCTACACGATGCCGGATGGAAAGCTGGAGCAATACCTGGTGATTCCGGGGCAGTAAATGAGGGTGTAGGGCATAGGGCGTAGGGAGTAGAACCTGCGCTCTTTTCTAGTGAGGCCTTGGTCCGGTCATCAGATCGACGAATAGCTTGGTGAAGCGCTCCAGATCGAGATCGGTCTGTGCGTGGACGAGTTGTACATCGGTTGCGGGTTTGAGCTTGTCGGTCCAGGTGAGAGTGTCGCCGTAGGTGGGGCCGTGGTTTATGTCCACGTCCATGTAGGCCAGGTGTTCTTTGGTGATGATCTTTGGATCGAGCCACGCGCAGGCGGCGAGCTCGTCCCAGAGGTAATAGCGGTCCTGCGAATACTTCGCGATGTACTGGGCGGCGGGATTCGGGGATTTCGAAATTGCATCGAGCATGGCCTGCGTGAACGCGGCCTTGATCGAGATGTCGACGGTGGTTACGTCAATGCGCGGCCAGTGTGCGCGCAGCGTAATGTGCGCGGCTTCGGGATCGAACCAGAAGTTGAATTCGTGGCGCGGGCTGGTGGCGAATTCGGGGTCGTCGGTTTGCGGGTCGAGGCTGCCACCCATGAGTACGATGCCCTGCGTGAGCTCGGCGAAATGGGGATCGAGGCTCAGGGCCAGCGCGATGTTGGTGAGCGGACCGCCAGCATAGATGGTCACGGCGTGGGGATGGGCGTGCACTTGGCGGATGAGAAAGTGCGCGGCATCTTCGTCAAGAGCCTTGGTGTGCGGTGCGCCTTCGGGCATCGCTGGGACGACGTATGGACCGTGCACCGGCAGGTTGTCGGGAGTGACCGGTACTGCGCCTGACGGCGTCTCCTTGAGGGTCGTCGGACCCTCGCCCCAAGCTCCCAGCCATGTGACTTTTCCGTAGAGCTGCGACGCGATTTGTGTCTCCTGTTGGGTGCGCACCAGCGGAAAGACAGCGCCGGGAGCGACGGGAACATCGGTGCGGCCGATCAGCTCGAGCATGCGCAGGGTGTGCTGTACTTCTTCGTCGCGCCAGGCATTACCGGTGACGATGGTGATGCCCAGCACCTGAACCTCCGGCGATTGCAGGAGGACCATCATGGCCATCTGGTTTGAGCCGCCGGGTCCGGAGCCGTCCTGATCGATCAGGACCAGGCGCTTCTGGGCCACCGCGCACATGGCTGTTCCCAGCAGAAAGAGGGCAGAAAGAAGTCGAGTCATTGGCGGCCATTGTCCCACACAAAATGGCTGCGTCTTCTTGAGAATGCCAAGGGTGAGAATGCTAACGCGACAGGGGCCGGTCGGTGTAGAGGGTCTTGTCGGCCAGTTCCTGCAGTTTGTAGAGCCTTCCGCTCAAGAGCTGCTCCACGTGGTCGTGAAAGTCGCCGGGCACGAAGAGGAATTTGCGTGGTCCTGCACCCCAGGTGGAGAGCAGGTCGGAATCCTCGAGGAAGATGTGCGGGGCGTCGGGATAGTACGATCCCCAGACCATCGACGATGATCGGCCGTCGATCAGCAGCGCGTTGCGATGCGTGTAGAAGATGACAGAGGAGCCGTAGGCCTGGTCTCCGTAGAGTAGAAGCTCGTCGCTCGGGCTGGCAAGGCGGTTGATGGTGTTGGCGATGGAGCGCGAGGAGAGCATCGGCTGGAAGCGCACCAGAGCGATGTGCGCGGCGATGAGGAAGATGGCTCCGGTGAACGCGACGGAGACGGTGGCTTCGAAGCCGTGTCCGCGGCGGCGCAGTGTCCACGCGGATAGCGGGCCGAGCAGAAGTGCGAGCGCCGCTATGACCGCGGGCAGGCGCAGTGCAGCAAACGAGGCTCCGGTGAGGTCGAAGAACTGCGAAGTCGCCAGCGCGTAGTCGCCAACGCCGCGGTGCGCCATCAGCGTTCCGATGTCAGGAATGAAAGGCAGATGGCGGGAGATCCAAAGGCCATAGCCCAGGGTAAGAGCAATCAGTACGCCGACGATAGCCAGGGTGGTGTGCGCTCCGGAAAGCCACGGGCTTGAGGAGTTAATGCGATAAGCGTCGATCGCGCGAGTGCTCCCTGCCGGAGCCTGTTCGATGGTGGCGAGAGAGCCAGCGATCAGCATAAGCAGCGCGAACCAGGCTGGGAAGGTGTAGTACTCCTGGTTGGTGGAGATGGAAAAGAAAATCAAGATGAAGCCGGCGTAGATCGAGAGCAGCAGGCTGGTTCGGGCGCGAAAGCGGAGGCGTGCGGCCATCGATGACGCCTCGTGCGCGCTCATGCGCGGGTCGAGGAACTGGATGGTGTTGGTGGCGTCGTAGCGAAGGTCGGAGGCAAAGACGCGGCGGTTTCGCCACGCGCGGACAAGCGCCGCAGGGATGAAAATGCTCCAGGGGAAGAGCCAGATGAGCTGGCCGAGCCAGAAGACGAGCCACGGCTGCTTGTTGTAGTCGTGCGGGTAGCGCTTGCCGAGGAAGCGCAGCACGTGCTCGTTGATGAAGTAGAAGTAGAAAAAGCCATGCACATGCCCTGCGGTGGGAATGTTGCCGACCGGGTTGCCGTGATCGGGATTGCGCAGACCGGCAAGGATGTGCCAGGGGGCGGTGATCGCGAGGAAGAGGAGGATGCCGGAGAACAGGTGGAGTTGACGCCAGCGCCGCCATTCGCCGGTTATCACCAGGTAAGGAACGACGGCGGCGATGAAGAAGACGGGAGCGATGAGTCCCTTGGCGAGCACGGCGATGGCCAGCGCTGCGTAGGCGAGATAGAGCCGCGCCGGTTTACGATCCTCAAGGCCGGTGAGGAACGCGTACAGTGCGAGGCCGAGGAAGAACGTGATCAGGGATTCCGGGATAAGGAAGCGGGTGAAGAGAAAGATGCCGATGGAGGTGAGGATGGCGAGAGCGGCGTAGAAGGCGGCGCGATCTCCCCACGCGCGGCGCGCCCATATCCAGGCCAGGGCGGCGCAAGCCAGCACGGCAAGGGATACGGGAAGATGCGTGGCAAAAACGTTGTAGCCGAAGAGATGGTAATCGACCGCCACGAGCCAGTAGGGTAACGGCGGTTTTTCGAGGTAACGAATGCCGTCGACGCGCAGGGTGACCCAGTCTCCGCTGATTGCCATGTGCTGGGCGGCATTGGCGTGCGTGCCGTCGGCGTCGTCGAGGATGGCGGGCGCAAAGAGGGCGGCAAAGTGAACCGCAACAAAGACAAGCAGCAGCAGACACCAGGCCTTGACCGGAGAGGAGAGCAGCGACGGTTTCTCCGCGCTGGTCTCTACCTGGGGGGAAGCGTGGGGCGTTATCATCGAAATCATTGGGCCAATGGTCAGAATATCAGTATGAGCAGCAGACCAGGTAAGACGGTTGTCGGCGCAGAGCAGGCGCGTCTTCGACAACTGGCTGAGACCTTGAGGCACACCCTTGAAGCGTGTGCCAAGGATGCCACCGTAGATTCGGTACACGACACGCGCACCGGCACGCGGCGGATAGAGGCAATGCTCGACAGCCTTGTCCGCGAGCGCAGCGCCGAAGGGCCGGAATCCGAGTCGGAGAAGAGGGCGGCGCTTGGCGATGCGGCGCAGCGTTGGTTGAAGCTGCTCAAGAAGATACGGCGGGCAGCGGGCGCGGTGCGGGACCTTGACGTGCATCGAAAACTGCTGGAGAAACAGTGGCTGGCGAAGAAGAATGGCCGCCACGAGGGGCCTCTGGAAGCCGCGGTTCCTGAGACGTCGCCGGCATTCGCTCAAGCTCTGTCCGGAAACGGGGCGCCCGAAGCGGCTCCAAGGCCGGTCGAAGAGCAGGCCAGGGATCTGGATACATGGCTGAAGCATGCACGGCAGCATCATGCGCAGCCGCTGATGAAGGCTGCGGCCAAGTGGAGTGAACGGCTGGAGGGAGAGCTTGCGTTCTTCGAGGGAGCGATGCGCCCGGTCGGCCGCCGCAGAAGCCGGCGCAGTGCGGCCGTCGTCGCGCTCGAAGAGTTCGCCCGTCTTTCCCACCAGATGCAGCGGCTGGATGGCGCTAACCTTCATGACTTCCGCAAAGGGGCCAAAAAGGCCAGGTACATGGCCGAAGCGGGTGGCGGCGATCGGGACGCGGGCACTGTCGGCAAGGCGCTCAAGAAGCTGCAGGACGAGATCGGGGACTGGCACGACTGGCTGGTCCTTGCCGAGGAATCGGACCACGCGCTTGGTGCCAACGGAGCCGAACTGACCGCCCGGATAGAGGCGCAGCGCGATGAGCACTACGCGCAGGCGCTGGAGACCGCAGAGCGAATGCGGGGCAGGTTACTGGGCGAGTTGCAGGCGCTGAGCCAGCGGCGTCGGACGCGGGCTGGAACCAGGCGCGCGGTAACGCGGCAGACGAAGATTGCCTGAAATATTCCTCGTGTATCGTTGCTCTTTAATGGCCAAATCTTACCCTGAGATGTACCTGAGCTGATGCAGACTCTTGCCGCAATTGATATTGGATCGAATTCCTGCAGATTAAAGATTGCCCGCGTGGTGCAACACAGTCTGCGCATTGTGCACGAAGACCGTGAGGTTACGCGGCTGGGCACCAGCGTATTTGAGTCGGGGCTGGTGTCGCCGGACGCGATGGCGGCGACACTGCGCGCTCTCAAGCGTTTCTACCGCGCGGTGCAGCAGCACGGGGCAGACCAGGTTCGCGCCGTAGCGACCGCGGCGATGCGCGACGCCCGCAACGGGCGGGCGTTTCTGGCCTGGGTGCGGGACGAGACGGGTTGGGAGGTGGAGATCATCTCGGGACTTGAGGAGGCGCGGCTCATTCACCGTGGCGTGGTGAACAATGAGCCGGGCACCTCGGGACGTTGTCTGCTGATCGATGTCGGCGGCGGCAGCTGCGAGGTTTCCCTCTCGGAGCGCAAGCGCCTCAAGGAGACGATCAGCCTGCCGCTGGGAGCGGTGCGGCTG
The DNA here is from genome assembly GCA_963721995.1 of uncultured Acidobacteriaceae bacterium. Lineage (GTDB taxonomy): Bacteria > Acidobacteriota > Terriglobia > Terriglobales > Acidobacteriaceae > Silvibacterium. The sequence goes on from CAVRNK010000064.1 coordinate 85,211, forward strand.
ACTGAGGAGTTTCTGAAGAGCGATCCGCCGGTGAGGGAAGAGATCGCGCGGATGAAGCAGTTTGTGTCGCGCGAACTGAGGAAGGCTTCGCGGCGTGTGACGCCGGGCGAGGTGCAGACGGTGATTGCCACGTCGGGCACGGCCGCCGCGCTGTTCGAAGCGACGAGGATCATGCGCAAGGCGCGGGCCAAGGATTACGTGGCATCGGCGCGGGACGTCAGGAGGCTGGCCGACAAGCTTACCAAGCTGAAGAACGAAGACCGCAGCGCCATTCCGGGCATTGGTCCACGGCGGTCGGAGATTGTCGTGGCGGGAGCGCAGGTTTATTCCGAACTTCTGGAGCACTTCGCCCTGCCGGGTTTCCGTTATTCGGATATGGGGCTGCGCGACGGAGTTCTGGCGCAGATGCTCGCCGAGCAGGATCCGCGCACCTCCGCGCACCAGCAGTACGAGCGCGACCGGTGGGAGGCGGTGCTCGAAATTTGCCGCCGGTACGGCGTCGATCCACGGCAGGCCGAGCCGGTGCGACAGCACGCAGCGCAACTGTTCAACGATATGCGCGCCGTTCACGAGCTTCCCGCGGAGTACCACACATGGCTGGAGGCCGCCGCCATGCTGCGCGATATCGGCAAGTTCATGAATTATCAGGGACATCACCGCCACGCACAGTACATCATCGCGAACTCTGAAATCTTCGGGTTTAACGCGACGCAGCGGGTGATCACCTCGGCAGTCGCGCGATATATCGGCAAGAGCCGCCCGGAGGCTGAAGGGCGCACGATGCGGCAGGTTCCTCCCGAGGAGCATGAGCACGTGAAGCGCGCGGTGGTACTGCTGCGCCTGGCTGTGGCCCTGAACCAGGATCGCGCCAGCGATGTGCTGCGGGTGAGAGTGCGGGTGTATCCGCGGCAGGTGATGCTCGAGATCAGCCCGGGCCGGACAGGAGCCGAACTCGAACTTTGGTCGCTGAGGAAAGAGGCGGTTTACTTCCGCGAGGTCTTCCGGCGAGAGCTCTTTGTGACTTTGCCGTAAACGCCGCGCAGGATGCGGGGATCTACGAGCCAGTGCAGGGTGCCGGGGCGGCGCGCGACGTCAACGCGGGCGATGGCGCCTTTGCGCAGACGGATATTCATCCGGCTGGAACTGAGTACTGCTCCGAGAAACTGCGCCAGGTTGGGGTTGTGCCCGACGATGAGCACATTTTCGTGGGTGTTGAGATCGTTCACCAGCTTCTCGAAAGCCGGAACGGTCGCACCTGGCGACAGGGCCTCGGAAACCATGATCCTGGCGTCGTAGCCGGTTTCAGTGGCCACAAGGGAAGCAGTCTGCAGGGCGCGTTTGAGGGGGCTCGAAATCACCAGATCGAACTGGACCCGAAGTGAGTTCAGATAGCTGCCCAAGAGCAGACACTGCTGTTTGCCTTCCTTGTCGAGAGGGCGTTTTACGTCGATCAGGGGATTTGCGCGCCGGGTTCCGGCGCTGGCGTGGCGGAGGATATAGATGTTCACAGGCTTCTTTCCGTGCGGGGTTTTGAACCCGCA
>CAVRNK010000065.1:0-17090 GCA_963721995.1 uncultured Acidobacteriaceae bacterium
TTCAGACATGCGAAGAGACCTTCGAGACCACGCTTCATATTCTCCTGAAGAGCGGACGTTCGAACCTCAAATCGGCAGCCAAAGCCCTGAGGTGAATTCGCAGTGAAATTAGTGAGGGAATTGTCGAGCGGATGGTCTACGTCACTAACGAGCGTCGGCGAAGCCATTGCTTGCCCTCATCGCAACGGCTTCGATCAGCCGTTTGTTCAGTCCTCTATAAGGCTCGCCACATACTTCTTAGTGAGCCGCGATACGTCGGACAATCAACGCGTCTCTGCTCCTGCTTTTGTTCTGCAATCCTCAGTTGTTCTGCTCCCAGATGGGCGACTCTTCCCACATACAAAGCAAGTTGCATTAGGGTCCGTATGTCCCTTTCAATTGCCAGTCCAAGCCCGATCTATCAGCGCGGGGATGGGCGGTAGTTATCGATGCTTATTGGCGTTGTAAGGAACGCTCCGCCACCGATCAGAATGTAATGGAATATATTGCAACGATGAGCAATGAAGCGGTCGCGAGCCACTTAGTCACGAAAAATAAATCGCTAGATAGCGACTAACTTCATCGAATCTGAGTTAGTCTAAAGCGCAGGCAGTGCGAGATACTGCAGCGCTCATTCCCGGAGTCCAGCGCATGTTGACCATCTCGAAGGCCCTCTCCGCAGGCCAAGCTCAAACCTATCACTCTCGCGAATTTGCTTCAGAGCAACAGAACTACTGGAGCCGCGAACGGCAGGCGCACAGCGAATGGCGCGGTGTGCTTGCACACGAGTGGAGTTTGCACGGTGCCGTTCGTGCTGAACATTTTGCTCTTCTCAGTCAGGGCCAGCATCCAGAGACAAGCACACAGCTTGTGCAACATCAGCCGGCCCGAACCTACGAAAACGAATATGGCAAAGAGATCACGAGCGTCGAGCATCGCGCCGGATGGGATGCGACATTCTCTGCGCCGAAGTCAGTTTCGCTCACCGCACTTGTCGGAGGCGACCTTCGAGTACGCGAGGCGCACCGCGAAAGCGTACGTGTAGCGCTCGATGAATTGCAGCGGTACACACAGGCGCGCATCGGCAATATTCATGCACCGGAGACAACCAGCAAGCTCATTGCCGCCACATTTGAACACGACACCGCGCGACCCGTGGATGGCTACGCTGCTCCGCAGCTTCACACGCACGCAGTGATCTTCAATGTGACCGAGCGCGATAGTGGCCAAACACGTGCTCTTCAAGAGCGCAGCTTATTCCAATCGCAGCGGTACGTGACCAGCGTGTATCGCTCCGAGCTTGCCGTGAGGTTGCAGAATCTGGGGTACGAGATCGAGACGGGTAAACACGGCCAGCCCGAGATTAAGGGATACACGCAGGAGTATCTGGACGCATCGAGTCCGCGGCGCGAGCAGATCAAGGAACATCTGCAAGAAATCGGGAGAGACGGTGCGGGCGCCGCACAGGTTGCCGCGCATCGTACGCGCGACAAGAAGGAGATCCAGTCGCAGGAAGTGGTATTGCAACGGCACCGCGATTTGTCGGCGCAGTTCGGCCACCAGGCCGATCGAGTGGTTGCGCAAGCGCGGGAGCGAATTCATCAACACCATCAGCAACCGGAAAAGACTGCGCAGCAGGCCGCTACCTACGCCCGCAATCACGTATTCGAGCGCTCGGCAGTTCAAGATGAACGAGTCGTTCTTCAGTCCATGCTTGACCGGGGTATGGGACAACTTACCTACGGCGATGCGCGCCGGGAATTCGCGCACCGCGTGGCAGCCGGCGAGTTTCGCTCCCTCGGGCACAGGGAGGGCCACGCCGCCCCGCAATACACCACGACAGAGATGGTGCGTATGGAGAGGGAAATCATCGGGTACATGCAGGCCGGCAATGAGCGCAATTACGGTCACCCGATGATGATTTCTCTGCCGCTGCGGATCAGAATCGAGGATCGGCACCCGGAATTGAGTGCCTCACAGTATCACGCGGTCGATGAGATATTCCTTTCGCGCGAGAAGTTTGTTGGTCTTGAAGGCGTGGCCGGCGCAGGCAAGACGACAACACTTGCTGTAATTCGCGAAGGCGCTGTGGGCGAGGGCTACCGAGTCGAAGGTTTTGCACCCACGTCGCGCGCTGCGCAGAAGCTGGCCGAGGCCGGAATTGAGACTTCGACTCTGCAACGGTATCTCGCCCGAGGCGAACAACCCGACACCGGCCAAAAGAGACTCTACGTGCTCGACGAATCTTCTCTCGCTTCCACGCGGCAGATGTACGAATTCGTTGAGCGCCTTCAGCCGAAAGACAGACTCTTGCTCGTAGGCGATACACGCCAGCATGAATCGGTGGAAGCAGGTCGTCCTTTCGCGCAGCTTCAGGAGGCAGGGATGAAGACCGTTAGGCTGGATCAGATTCTCCGACAGCGCGATCCGGATTTGAAAGAAGCTGTGGAACAGTTGGCGCGCGGTGAGGTTCGCGCAGCAATTGAAAATCTCGATGGACAGCGGCGCGTGCACGAATTCAGCAACCGCGAGGAGCGGATGACAGCCATCGCCCGCGAGTATGCGCGGTCATCTGAGAGCACCTTGGTTGTCTCTCCTGATAATCGTTCGCGTATGGAGATTAATCAGCGCATTCATGTCGAGTTGCAATCGCGAGGTGTGGTCAGTCGTAATGAGCGTGCCGTTACGACTCTTGTACCGCGCCAGGAGATGACCGGTGCAGACCGGACCTGGGCGGCGCAGTACCAGGTCAACGACATTCTTCGGTATTCGCGCGCTTCGCGAGAGACCGGCATAGGGAAGGGAGAATACGCGCGTGTTTTGCGCATCGAGGCGGAGAAGAATCTGCTGACAGTCACGCGCGCAGACGGTAGCGAACGAACCTACGATCCGCGCCGGCAGATGGGTGTCACCGTCTATCGGGAGCAGGAGAAGGCGTTCTCTCAGGGCGACCGCATCCAGTTCACCGCGCCCAGTCACGAATTGAAGATTGCGAACCGCGAGTTGGGGACGGTGGAGGAAATCGCTTCGAATGGCGAGATGAAGATCAAGCTGGACAGCGGGCAGAGAAGGGTCCTCGATCCTACGCAGTATGCCCATGTGGACCATGGCTACGCTGTTACTAGCTACTCCAGCCAGGGCCAGACCGCCGATCGCGTGCTTATCCATGTGGATACCGATCTCTCCGCCAAGGATCTGCTCAATAATCGTATGGCCTACGTCGCCATTTCGCGCGGTCAGTGGGACGCAAAAATCTTCACCAATGACCGCGGCGCACTCGCGAACGCGCTTGGCCGTGATGTCTCGCACAAGAGCGCTCATGTACCGGAACAGACGATAGGGAAAAGTCTTGACTCGCCACAAAAGCACGAGTTGGACATTGGCATGGGGCTTGGGCTGGGAATGTAGTTCAAGAGGCAAGGACCGAGATCAGGAGAGGAGCGGAGCATTATGAGAGACAATACAGCGGAGCGTAAGAAGCCACCGGCGCGAGTGCGCATCGCGCCAGATGCGAAGATCCTCGTCGGACGGGAAGAGGCGGCGCAGCTTCTTTCAATCAGCGTGCGGGGAATTGACTATCTTTTGGCGAACCGGAGATTGCCTTTTCGGAAGCTCGGGGGGCGAATCCTCATTCCGGTGGCGGAATTGCGGAAGTATGCACGCAGCGATCACCCCGATCGCATTGTGGGGTGACACCAAGCTTCGCCATCCCAACTAAGTTCGATTGCGGGAAAGACAGCTGAGGACGGGGATTTTCACAGATCGATTATTCGGACCTTCCCTGCAGGCTCAAGGGGTTTGTAGCTCTCATTCAAATAGGCGGCATTAACAAAATGTGTGCTCCCGTCGTCGTAGGTTCCGGCGCCTCCGTGAATATGGCCAAATACATGTAGCTTGGGTCGCTTCTGTCTTACGGCTTTGAGTAGCTCTTCGCAGCCCAAGTGGGGTCCGTCAGAAGATGTCTGATCGAGGATTCCATACGGAGGCCCATGCGTGACGAGCACATCGAGGGCATCCGGAATGCGGTCCCAGTGAACATTTGACGCTCCACCGCGGGGATACATGAAAGCCCATTGGAGGAACTCGGGAGTATAAGGCGACCCCCAGAAAGAGAGTCCGCCGACCGTTGCTCCGCTGTCTTCGAGGTAGTTTCCGTTAGAAAGGAGCGAGCGTGCCAGCTCCGGGGAATTCTCAAACAGCCGGTCATGATTCCCGCCACAAACGACACGGTGCGCGAAAGGCTGCTCTCCAAGCCAGCGATTGAATGAGACAACTTCCCGCAGATCGTAACCTGCGTTCATGAAATCACCAGCATGCACGAGAATGTCACCTTGCGGCAATTGCGGAACTCGATCATGGAGACCGTGGGTATCTGAAATCAAAACGAGACGCATCCAGCCAAACACCTCCGAGACGTCACTTCACGCATCAGTCAGCTTTCACAGAATTCGCGAGGAGAGGTCCGATCAGACGGCCCTGTCTTCCTCGACTGCTTCGATCCAGAGTTTCAGCGTCAGATCTTCGCGCTTTGGATTGCCCAGGTATGGGCGAAGCTCTTGATCGTAACGGTCACGAAGCAGCGTCAGATCGAAAGGAACGGTACGAGCTAGGTAGCGCACATCGCTTCGGTCACGCTCGATGTTGCGCTCGAGTTTGGTAAGCGCGAGATCGTAGGGATCGAGGGCCATCAGACGCAAATTCTGAAAGGCTCCAGGAAACATCTCCTGAAGGCGACTCTCGTATTCGTAGGGTGGCTGGGCGACCGTGACGCGATCCAGATAGACGCCGTACTTCCGGAACAAAGGGCCGCCGAGCAATGCCACCGCAGAAAAGGCATCTGCTGCAGCACGCGGAGCGATCTCCAGCACATCCACATCGGCAGTAGGACGGCTTAGCCCGTAGAGCATTGTGACTACAAAACCGCCGATACAATCGAGGCGCACCATCGATGTCGCAATTCGGTCCAGTTCGTTGAGGAATGACCGCCACGGTTCCGGTATCGCTTCAGGAGGGCACATAAGCCAAGTGTTTCACGTCGAGATCGGTGAGCAGGTTCCAGTGTCGCGCCTTTGGAGGGCGATTCTGGCGAAGCCATTTGCGTTCGGCTTGCGTCATAGAGTCGTTGGAGAGCGTATCCTCCCTTGCGAGTCGGGAACGCTCTATAACGGCCAGCTGCCGCGAGAGGCCAGTCTTTCGCAACCCGTCAGTCGTCTTCTCTGCGAACTCCTCTGCTAGAGCCACAACGAATCCAAGTCTATTCTGGCGGTCGTTGAGCTTGGCGTTGCGGGTGAGCCACTCCCAATCCATTTCCGGATACGTATAAACCAGCCAGGGAAGCGCCTCAACGACTCTTCGATCAAGTTCGTCCTGGTCGAGCGCTAAGAACAGCAGCCGAGCCGGGTTGCAGTGGGATTTTCCTCGCAGGTAGGAGAAACCCGGATATCCCAGCGCGCCAAGTTCCGACTTGAACGCGCTCTCGTCCAAAGTCGAAGGTGGATCAACCTCAAGCGGCAAGGCTGTGGGCGGAAGATGGAATACCTTCGTTGCCTTCATAGCGAGTTCCAAAGTGACCGGGCGACGCCCAAGTTCGAGCATCGACAGGTAGGCCTGTGTCAGGCCCAACCGCGATGCAGCTTCTTGCTGCGTCAGGCTGGCATGCTCTCGCCCGGTTTTCAGCGCTTCTCCGGTCACGGAATCCTCGTCAAAGTAAAATATAACATTATTTGTTATATTGCATCGGATTTTTAACGTCACAGCGAGACCCGGTCCAATTTGTCGCAAAAGTGGTGCAACAATAAATATTCTATTTTCAGCGATATAAGATGGAAAACAGCCACTAAACAGTCATCAAACGACCACAAAGAACTCAGAAATCGACGATTTTTCGGCCATATATCCGATTTATTGATTTAGTGGCTGTTTTGATGGCTGTTCGTTTCCGACTTTTGTGCATTTGGCTGCGATTCACTGCAAAGCGGATGTGCGCCTTAATTATATGTATATAAACATCTTATGCGACATTTTGCGACGATTTGCAACTCGCTGCAAAATCGCAAAAAACGGACTTAAAATCCGCAGACTGACCTTGCCCTCAGAATCCGTATCCCATAACTGGTTGTAGTTCGTAGTCGTCGTGGCTGTGGACAAAGTGGAAATCGGTTTTATCGATTTCCAGCTTTTCCATAGCCTGTTTTGTGTGCTGCGGCTGTCAACTTGCCGTGGCTGCCCTCTGCTGTGACCATTGTGTTTCATACTCGACCGGGCTGAGATAGCCAAGTGTGGAGTGCATGCGTGTTTGGTTATACCAGAGCAGCCAATCGAGGACCTCATCTTTGGCGTGACGAATCGTTTGAAAGTGCCGGCCATGCAGCCGTTCTACCTTCAGCGATGCGAACAGCGTCTCGACGCACGCGTTGTCCCAGCAATTACCTTTGCGGCTCATCGAAGGCTTGATGTCACGCCCGTTGAGTAACTGCTGAAACTCGTAACTGGCATACTGGCTGCCTCGGTCGCTATGGAAGATCTGTCTGGCATTTCGACCTGGGCTGCGGTGCAGCCAGGCCATCTCCAGCGCATCGATGACCAGACGGCTGTGCATTTCCGGTTGCATCGACCAGCCCACGACCCGACGGCTGAACAAGTCCATCACTACAGCCAGAAACAGCCAGCCCTGATGGGTGGGAATATAGGTAATGTCGCCAGCCCATGCCTGGTTAGGCGCCGCCACCGTGAAGTTGCGATGCAGCCGGTTGGGCGCGATCGGCAGAGCATGTCGGCTATCGGTGGTGACGCGGAAACGCCGCCTGCCGCGAGCGCGAATCCCATGCTGCTGCATCAGCTGCTGCACCCGCTGTTTGCCCACGCGAATACCCTGGGCACGCAGTGCGCGCCATATGCGCGGCCAACCATAAGCTCCGCGATGGGCCACATACACAGCGCGAATATGCACCACCAGCGCTTCCGCGCTCAGGTGACGGCGCCCGGCCATTTGCAGGCGACGAACAAAGTGCTCGTGGTAGCCAGCCATACTTACCCCAAGCATCCGGCACTGCACGCGGATCGGCCACACCCGCCGGTGGCGTCGAATCATGGCGTACTTCACTTCTGCCCCTTGGCAAAGTACGCCATAGCTTTTCCCAGGATGTCGCGCTCCATCGTCACCCGCGCCAACTCGGCCCGCAATCGGCTGATCTCCATCTGCTCGGCGGTCACCTTCGACCGGCTGTCGGCACCCTGCAGCCTGCCTTCTCGATGCGCCTTGACCCAGTTGAACAACGTCTGCTCGACAAGGCCCAACGTTCGCGATGCCGCCGCTATGCTCTGGCCCGACTCAACCAGCCGAACCGCCTCCTGTTTGAACTCGAGCGTGTAACGCGCACGCGTCGCCTTCATCATCATTTTCCCCTTCGCTGATTGTCAGCTAAGGGATACGTTTCGCGGGGGCAAGATCAGACCTTTACCGGTCGTGGGGGTTCAAGTCCCCCTCCGGGCACCAGATAAACCCACTGATGCGAAGGGGCATATGAGCCTGCCTGATGCTCTAGGGAGGGCTTTGGAATGCGTCACGCTCGAAAACGTGACCAAATTCCGCGACCTATCTAGTTTTCCCGCTCACTCTGTTGCAGCTTCCGCATCGGGCCGCAATGTTCGTGCCGCTCACGATTGCATAACGCTCGAACACGCTGCGGGTGCGCCATCCGCTGATCTTCATAATTTAGCAATTCCCACATGGCCTGGAAAAGCTGCTCGATCTGCGAGACAGTGGTGAGTGAGAGGCGAGGGTGACATGGATACAGGCCCAGCACGGGTTGTCAGAAGCAGATTTGAAATAGAGAAGGATGGCAAAGTCGGATATTTGCAATTCGATACGGATGATCGCGGCTGGATGACGATCTGGCACACTGAAGTTCCGCCAGAGTTGCGCGGGCACGGCATAGCATCAGATTTGGTAAAGACAGCATTCGAGTATGCCCGCGATAATCAACTACACGTCGACGTGATTTGCCCTGTCGCTACAACCCTCGCGGCGAAACATCCCGAGTATCAAGCTCTCATAGGGAAAAAGAGCCAGGCTCGCTGACACGGAGGCTTGGCGTGGAGGCCAGCCTTCGTTCCAACCTGTTATTCAGTTATTTTGGGGCAACGTCGCCGAACCAGTAAGCCGCTGTTATTCCACCATCCATGAGGACGTCGCTGCCGATGATAAACGCGCCGTCAGGACCCATGAGCAGGGTTCCAACAGTTCCTGCCTAGTCCGGGGTGCCGGCTCGTCCAGCCGCGGAGACTTCGAGCATGCGCCGATTGTCATCGGGCCGGTGAAAGACACCAAACTTCAGGCTCAATGAGCCGGCATTGAGCACCAGTGCGTAGTCGTCCATATGTAACTCCTACGGTTTCATTCGGCGCGCATGAGCGGCCAGCATGGCGACGGCACAACTTGCAATTCGCGATCGCACGCTGTCGGCGCGGCTGGTCAGAATGATCGGCACTCTTGCGCCAAGCACCAGACCCGCACTGTCGGCCTTGGTCAGGAAGCTCAGTTGCTTGGCGAGGATGTTTCCTGCTTCGAGATCGGGCGCCAGAAGGATGTCAGGATCGCCAGCGACTTCAGAGTGAATGCCTTTGGTCAGCGCGGCCTCCTTGCTGATCGCGTTATCAAACGCCAGCGGGCCCTCCAGCAGAGCACCGGTAATCTGTCCCCGCTCGGCCATCTTGCAGAGGGCTGCAGCATCGATCGTGGCCGGCATCTTCGAAGTCACCGTTTCGACGGCTGCCAGGATCGCAACCTTGGGCTGTTTAAGACCGAGCGAGATGGCGAGATCTACTGCGTTCTGACAGATATCTGCTTTGTCTTCCAAAGTGGGAGATATATTGATCGCACCGTCAGTAACAATCAGGACCTTGTGGTATGTCGGGACATCCATGACAAAAACGTGACTGATCCGGCGGCCGGTCCGCAGTCCCCCTTCGCGGGAGACGACCGCGGCCATTAATTCGTCAGTGTGCAGGCTGCCCTTCATCAGTAGCTCTGCCTGCGCCGTACGCACCAGTTCGACAGCTTTTGCCGCGGATGCGTTGCTGTGCGGAGCGTCCACGATTTCAAAGCCGCTGAGGTCGGTCCCCGCAGACCTGGCAGTGGCTGCAATCTTCTCGCGAGGCCCGACCAGGATGGGAACGATGATTCCCAGCTTCGCTGCCTCGATTGCACCGGAAAGTGCCGATTCCTCGCACGGATGTGCCACCGCGGTTGGAATCGCCTTCATGTTCTTGCACGTCGCCAGCATCTGTTCATACTTTCCGGTTCCGGTCTGGTGAGTCACGCTTACACCTCCTGTACTGCCTGTGAGGACGCCACTGCGGCTGCGGGTCCGGTTTCCTAAGAACCACTCCGACTTCTGCCTGACAACCACCTTCGGCGCCGGAAAGGGTCGCGTTGTGTTTGCAGAGGTAGCTGATTGCTGCCAGAAATTCGTCGCGAATGTTCTGTTGCGGAGTATGGAGATCGTTCGGCGATTTGACAACTGCGGGTATGATCCCCGCCGATCCTGCGGTTGGCGCTGTGACAACAATGTGACCGCGGGCATTTCCCCTCCTATGGCGTAACAGTAAGATTCCCACCTAGCCACCGCTTGGGCTGGCGATGAAGCACTTTCTGACCATTGCTTTGCCTCACCGTCAGTGTCGCGCTGATCGATGGTTATCACGGACCAGACTGCTGCCAAAGCTGCCCCGAGGCCCTTGGTGTGGGTACCTAGGAGTTTTCCCAGTTTTCACGACACTGTTCCTTGCATAAAAGTTGACGTGCAGGCCAAACGTCTGACGTCCTGTTCCGCTCAGACGGAACGGTTATGGGCAGACCTGACATTGTGAAGTGCCTGCAATGAGCCCCAGAATGAAAGGAGAGCGTCGATGAAATTTAGAACGATCGCTTCAAGCGTTGCTGTGGTCCTGCTGGCTACAAGTTTGGCAGGTGCCGGCGATACCCCCGCCGAGAAACAGGCCAAGATTCGCAAGATGGCTGCGGAAACTCTAAAGGAGTTGTACAAGAAAGAACCCCCAGCCCAGGCGCAGATTCAAAAGTCGGCCGGATATGCCGTTTTCAATAACACGGGGACGAACATCCTGCTGGTCAGCACGGCACGTGGCGCGGGGATCGCCATCAACTCCGGTAACAAGCAGGAAACCTTCATGAAGATGGTTTCGGGCGGCGCCGGTTTGGGTATGGGAGTGAAGAATTATCGAGTAATCTTCGTCTTCGAAAACGCTGACGCGTTGAACCGTTTCCTTGATTCCGGCTGGTCGGGTTCGGCACAAACGGACGCCGCAGCCAAGGTAGACGATAAGGGCGGAGCTCACGCCGGAGCAGCCGAGATTGCCCCGGGCGTCCTGGTCTACCAGATCACCAAGAATGGGGTGGCCCTCCAGATAACACTGCAAGGTACTAAGTACTACAAGGATGACGACCTGAACAAGAAGTCATAGTTACCGCACGCGAAATGCGGATTTGTTTACACGTCTGAAACTTTAAGTGCAACGGCTAGTTGCTCCGGAATAGCTTCGGCCGGGAGCTAGCTTAAGGTCACTGTTGACGCCGGCCCAAGAGAGTCGGGTGCTACAGGTATTTCAACAACGAGCGTGGATGCGCGGCTTTGACCCTCCGATACCAGAGGCACGCGGGGTAGAGCAGTACAAGCATTACTGCCGAGATAATGTAGGTAGCTGCCAGGCCATCGAAGCCTCGCAGGCCAAAGTACGTTGCCGGCACTTCGAATGCCAGACGATGGACGATGTAGAAGAACATCGCAGTCTGTCCGAACACGTAGAACACGCCGTTCTCGCGGACGCCAATCCGTAGCTCGAGCGTTCTGAGCAGCGCAAGACACAGGAACAGAATGCCGAGTTCCAGCGAATAGTAAGTGAGCGAGGGCGGATACTTACTGACGTGAAGCCACTGCTGCCATGAATTGTCGGCGCGGTGCAGGAACATGTCGCCATAACCGCCGATACCGCGGACGACTGCGAAGACGATCAGGCTGGCGACACCGCAGATCCACAGCACATTCCTTCCTGAAACTGTGCTCAGACCGGCGGCGTAACGGATGAGATGCCGGCCGAATACCCAGCCAAGGATCGAGATTGCCAGCCACGGAATCACTGGATACTTGATGACCATGCTGTTACTGCCATAGGTCGCGACCGTGAAAGCGGCCAGTACCGAGGAGTTGCCCGGTGGAGTCCAGAACCAGCCGGTCACGATTTCTCCCAGTGCAATCCAGCCGACGGCCAACGAAAGCAGCGCCCAGGTAGGCAAACGCCGAAGGGGGGCCATGCAGATCATCGAAATGCCAATGGCCACCAGCACCTGAAAGGTCCAGCGGCCGGAACCGAGAGAAATGAGTGTCGGATCGAGAAGCGCTATCACCAGCCCGCGCTTCAGCATGCTCTTGTCAATCTCCCAGGCGTTGACACCCTTGACTACCCGCCGCTCCACGCTCAGGGCGAGCGACGTACCCATGAGAAACACGAATGCCGGCGCGCACAGGTGCGTGAGCCAGCGCGTGAAGAATTCCGCTGCCGGGAGCGCCATCGTGCCGGCATCGCCATACATGGCCGAATCGTGGTCGAGGTGGTGAGCGTCGAATGCCATCGAAGCGTGATCGATCACCATGAAGATCATGACCAGGCCGCGCATCCAGTCGATTGAGGCAACACGTCGCGATATTCGGCTCTCTATGATCGGACTGGCAGGTTTCGTGAGTGTCGGATCGGCCGCGTTAAGGGTTGATTCGGACATACAGGTGAGTCTAGGTGATTCCAATTTCACTTCCCAAACTATTACGGAAAGAATTGGTGGATCACTTTACGCGCAACCATCAACCACCCATGCAGGAGACATTACCTCGGAACAAGTGGAGAAACATAAGCCGCTCCGGTAAGGGCAGCTTGTATCGCTGGAATCAGGTGGGCCTTCATGCAGGCTTTGACAACATATCCCAAAGCACCTTCTGCCCTGCATGCTTCCACGAATTGTTCTTCGGAATGGATGGTCAGGAACACGATTCTAGCTGACGAGGCAGACTGGCGGAGTCGATGGGCGGCATCGATTCCGGTTAAACCATGCATAGTAATATCAGCCACAATAACGTCGGGACGAAGACGAAGGGCTTCAGATACCAAGACTGCGCCATCCGCCACGGTTCCGACGATCTCAAACTGAGGCTTCAGCAGCGCGGCTGTCCGTTCAAGGAAGGCCGAATGGTCGTCCGCCAATAATACCCGTGGCCGGATCAAAGTTCACCTCCGTTAGAGCAGAGGGATGCCTATTCTTCGTCGCGCAGGTGCCGAAGCAGTTTCAAACCAGAACTTATTCTTAAGACATGTGGCGGTTTATCGCGACTGGGAAAATCCCTAGGCTTTGGCCGCCGACAAATGAAGGTTGGGGATCGACTGAGATCAGGCCACGCTTTACCGCGAACAGGACCAGAGCGGCGTTGCTCTTGAGACCGAATGCTTCCATGATATGGTGCTTGTGGAATTCCACAGTCTTTTCGCTCAAGTTGAGGATCACGGCTATTTCCTTCATCGGCCGTCCCTCGGCAAACAACTGCACGAAGTCGCATTGCCGTCGCGTCAATTCCTTCGAGAACTGGTGCGCCCTGGTCTTCGCGACGACCCAGTCTTCAGGTCTCAGCTTGGGTGTAACGTAGGACCGGCCATGCGAAATCTCATCAATCGCCTTGAGTAGTTCCTGTCCGCCGGAGCATTTGAGAACAAAAGCCACTCGTTCGAGTTCGAGTGCCGCGGCAGCAAGATTCGCATCGTCGAGCATTGTCAGAAATACGAATCTGACGTTCGGAGCGTGTTCTCTGATTCTTCGGGCTGCGTCCAGCCCGTTCAGGAGAGGCATCGCGACATCGGCAACAATTACATCAGGCCTGAGTCTGATGGCTTCCTGCAGCATGGCCCGACCATCCGCTACCACCCCAATGACGGCAAATGTCTTCTCCAGGTAGACGTGCAAAGCCTCAGCGAAGATCGCATGGTCATCTGCGATGAGGATGCGAGTGCGGGACGCGCTTGGGGGGATCGTTTTCATAACCAATTCGCTATATTTGCCAGATCCACACTCCGAAAGTGACGCAAGCGGCATGCCTTGCTCAACAATTTACAAACCAGAACTGCGGTCAATTGAACCAGCTCGACGGAGTGATAGCTGTGATGGCCGTCACATTAACTGGCGATTTCATCCACTAAGTAAGTGGTTAAAACGACAGATCATAAAGTTGATCTCGAAGAGGGCGCCTGCTGGCTGGCGCCCCCACCCATACGGCACAGGGTCATCGTGTTGCCAGTTCTGATTTCGGTTGGAGAGCGACCCAGGCTTCAATTCTTGTCCCCTTCCCAGGTTCAGAATGAATCTCGAATCGACCGCCCAGCAAATATACACGTTCTTTCATGCTGCGGATGCCCAAACCCTCTTTTCTTATTAACTCGCGTATATCGAATCCAATGCCTTCGTCGCTCACAGAAACGAACAGTTTGTCAGTGGCCTTGTACAAACGCACTTGCGCTTCGGTGGCGCCGCTGTGTTTCTTTAAGTTGCGAAGCCCTTCCTGGACGATGCGGAATACACACAAAGCCACATCAGGATGAACGGAACGAGGAATGTTGTCCGACAGAAAATCTACTTCAACTCCTTGTTGGACCGCGAACTCCTTGCACAAAGCGCTGACCCCCGGAACAAGCCCCAAAGCTTCCAGCGTTGAGGAATGGAGGCGATGCGAAAGCGTATGGAGATCAGCGCCGATTTCGCTGGCCGAATTCAGCAGACAGTGCACTTGCTTGACCGCCTCATCCGGCGAGGTCCCTATCGCTTCTTCAGCATTCTCCAATCCGAGTGCAAGCAGTGCCAAACGCTGGCTGAAATCGTCATGGATTTCCGAAGCCAGGCGACTGCGCTCGTTTTCCTGTGCGGTAATCAGCATGCCGCTGAGCCCCATTTGCCGGTTTTTTGCCCGCCTCAACCGCAGGTACAAGGCGAGAATGCCCAGACAAAGGATGGCAAGCAGCCCGGCTACCCATATCCATTTGGTGCGCTCCCAGAAAGACGGTGGACGGAAGAGCACAGCGCTGCCGGGCGGAAGGTGGTTCTCTCTGAATCCCCAGCGCTTCAGCGCCCGCCAGTCAAACATGTAGGCGTTTGCGCCTCGCACTATCGGGACATCCTGTGGCCTCTCCCCATTGAGAATCCTTACAGCAATCCCGCCAACGATCTTGCCTTCCCTGGCGAAACTTTGCAGATAGCCTCCGACCTCGCCGTGACCCAGGTCCACGTCAGATGGAGCGTAAACCGGCGCATTCGCGGTGGCGGCAATCATCGGACCAGCCTGGGACGCGCCGATATACCGAGTTCCTTTTGCATCCATTCCGAAGTGCGTGTAGAGAACGATCGTGTGAGCCGGCAGGCCTTTCAGGCGTTCCAGCAGGGCAGGCATGTCGAGATCGGTGAGGTAGGTAAAGTCGAGGTTCGCTTCGTAGCTGCGAAGACTTTCTCGATAAATTGCCTCCAGGTGCTTGTCGAAAGAGGAAACACCACCGACCACAACTATGTGCCTGCTGCCAGGCTGGAGCCGCAAGGCTACGTCCAGGGTCTTCGCCGGTTCAAACATCTCCCAGCAACCGGTAAAGTGAGAATCGAGCGGGGGGTTATCCGCCTGCTGCTCGCTGGTGCCGCCAAAGACAATCGGAATGCCGGCAAAGAATTTCTCATGCGAGTCGAACATGAATCGGACTGGAGAAGGTCCGAGGGCAATGATCAGGTCTGGTCTGCGACGTTGATATTTGCGAATGTAAGACTCACGAAGCTCCCGTTGATCAACAGGATCGTCGAAAAGGGTTGTCTCCAGGTACTCGGGATATAGCTCGATCCGGTAGCTCGAATTGTCCAGCGTTGCATGCATCTCGCGATCAATGAGCGCCACGGCCGGAGAGGAAAGACCTAGTTCGTAGAAAACAACAACGCGTCGGACTTGCTTGAGCTGAGGATGAGCTCTGGGCTGAAACAGGAGACAGAAGGCTAAGAAAACGAAGACCGCCCTGACCGGGCGCAACGCCTCGTTTCGTCGTGCACCCTGTCTGAAGCTATCGCTGGGAACTCTGGTATTCTTCGGCACTGGCGGCTCCCCAAGCCGGTGGAAAAATTAAACATCTCACCGAAACCTTGTTCACTTTATTCACTTTTGAGCGAGTTCGCGCACGTGCATTTTAGCTCTGCAACCAACCGGACGCAATCGATACGGACATCCGGGCGATGGTTGGGCCTTCTGGAAGCCACCTGCAGGGCCACGCGACCTAACTTAGGCAGATCTTTGCACTTAGGGGTTTCCCTAATTGTTCTCAGGGATTCTTCTGCGCGAGAGTACCCACTAGCGGAAATGAGTTCCGGCAGCGATCTGGAAGGAAGTTCCAGAGGGCAGGAGCTTTAATGAGATCGAATCTCCGGATTACCTGGCGACAAATCTGTTCCGCCGTGTTGTCGCTATTGGTCGTCTTCGCCATCTGGATTCAGCCGGCGGGAGCGCAATCCCCGGACAGCCGGCAGCAAGAGATACAACAACTGAGAGACAAGCTCGAGCAATTAGATCAGATGATGAAGGATGCCAGGGCAGAGCTCAATGCCCTGGAAGGAGCGGAACAACACCCACCGAGCACCCGGCCAGCGGCACAAGACCCGGTCGCAGCAAAAGAGGCGTCCGCACAGTCGGAGCCCGTGGTCGCCGTTCCGTCCGAGGCAGTAATCGTCGCTCCCCAGACTGGGGTCGTGCCGCTGGAGGGCGAAATAACGGAGGCAAAGGACAGCGTCAATTTCTATGGATTCACCATGCTCGACTCCGGATACGACTTCGGGCAAGTAAATCCGAATTGGTACGACGTAGTCCGCCCCACCCAGTTGCCGTCCTATCACAACGAGTATGCGCCGAGCGGAAATGTATACGCCAGCGTGCGGCAGAGCCGTTTCGGGGTGAAGACATCCACGCCAACGCGCTTCGGCGACCTCAACACAATATTCGAATTCGAACTATTTGGGACCGGAGTTGACGCCGGCCAGACCACATTCCGCCTAGGCATGCTTACGGCGAGTTAGGACAGTTCGGAGCCGGGCAAACCTGGAGCCCGTTCATGGACATAGACGTCTTCCCGAACACGCTGGAGTACTGGGGGCCGAACGGGATGGTTTTCTTCCGCAATATACAGGCGCGCTGGATGCCGATCCGAAGCGAACGAGGCAGCGTCACCATTGCTCGGAAGACCCGGTGCCAGCGGGGATCAAGGCATCTACGCCGACCGTATCGAGCTGAGCAATATACGGCCCCGGTTCAATTTCCCGGACCTCTCAGGAAATGCGCGGATAGTGAGGAACTGGGGTTATCTGCAAACGGCCGCGCTTGTCCGGAAGATCGGTTGGGTTGATACAAGCGATAACACGACCAACCTGGGTGGCAGCGTCGTGGGCTGGGGCATAAATCTGACTTCCAATCTCAACCTGTCAAAAAGAATGTCGCAAAGCTGGCGTTTGCGTACGGGCATGGCATCGAGAATTACATGAACCATGCGCCGGTGGATGTTGGTGTCGCGACAAATCCCCCGAACTCGGCCGTACCCCTGAAAGGCGTTGCTCTGCCGGTGTTGGGGATGGTGTCATTTCTCGATCACACCTGGAGCGAGCGCTTCACCAGTTCGGTCGGCTACTCGCTGGTGAACATCCAGAACTCAGACGCGCAACTGCCATCGGAATTTCACCAGGGTGATTATGCGGTCGCGAACCTGCTCTACCACCCGATCCCGAGGGTCACAATGGGGAGCGAGTTCCAGTTCGCAGACGGGTGAACTTCAGCGACGGCTTCAACAGCAACGATTACCGGTTACAGTTCTCATTCAAATTTGACTGGGAGAAGAGCTTCAAATTGCCGACGTTTTGATCTGGCCGCAAGGGAAAGACTCGAAGGGATACTTCCATGTTTGTTCGAAGCTGGGCTGTAAGGTTAGCTCTTGTCGCGACAATCATTACGCCGTCTTTGTATCCGAAGCTGGCACACTCGCAGGCACAGCGG
>CAVRNK010000066.1:0-38531 GCA_963721995.1 uncultured Acidobacteriaceae bacterium
ATGGGCAGTTCGCCTCTCGGTCAAATCCATGACGTTGAGTCCAAGTTTTAGTGAACTACATGCCGTTGGAGTGCCCGGTGCTTTGTATCAGTTGAGATGAGACAGACTGGTATGAGAGGAGCAGCTTATGGCGAAGGGAAGAAAGCATACGCCTGAGCAGATCGTGAGGTTGCTGCCGCAGGTTGAGGTAGCGCCATCCTCGAATTGGTGTGTAAAGAGACCGGATGGCGAGCCCCGTCTGACACTACCCCGCTGGCTTTATTGACTGAGTTTCAATGCTGTTATTGCGCGCCTTACGTTCGCGCATTTGGGAAGGCGAATGGTCAACAGTCAAATCACGGCCAGCCCAAACCAGATGCGGACCCGTTCTCACTCAAGCAGATCTCGAGGTTGTCCGGATTAGCGTGACATGCTGAGGAGGGCATGTCTCCCTGAGCCAAATTGCGAATGTTTGCGGATCGAAACGGATCGCACTAGCGACCCTGAAGGAGGGTATCTGCCCTCTTGCCGCCATTTTGTAAATCTGCTGCACAGATACACCGAGGATTTGTGCAACGTCACGAACTCGAAGTGCCTCGTTCTTAGCTTCGACGACCTCAATCAATTTCATGGTCTACTCCCTATTGCACTGGAAATGGTAAAAAGCACAGGGCTGCATCTCGAATCCTGTGGTTCGCATATACTCCGCCGGATTAAAAAATCGGTCAATTGGCGTTCGGGCGCTGCTTTCAAGTGAACCCCAGGAGTTGAGCCCGACATTACTCGCCAATTGCGTCAAGCGATATACCCGGCCAAGGAGCCGGCGTTGACCTTCGCTAAGGCGTCTTTGGACTGAATTCCTTTCAGGTAGACCATTGTCGAATGAATGTCGCGATGACCCATCCAGTTCTGCAATGTGCGGATATCGACGCCATGACGCAGGTGCTCGGTAGCAAATGTATGGCGGAATTTATGTAGAAAAAAGCGTTGGCAATACGGACCATCGGCGCACTTGTTCCCGTGTTTAGTCACGCATTGTCCGCAATTGAGTTTGGCGCGATGGGCGACCCGTTTGACGATTTCGATATGCAGGCTATCCGGTTTTCCCTTTGTATTCGGAAAAACTAACTGCGAGGGAGCGGCGTCTCGCTGAGTCTTGAGCCTCTGTAGCTGTCCGATCAGCTTTGCGGGCACCGGTACGATCCGCTCCTCATAGTTCTTGGGGTGGAACTTCCAGAGCGGTTTAGCGGTTACGCGTAACACGCTCTGGCGAAAGTCGATGTCTCTCCAAACGACATAGCGGGCCTCGCGGTCGCGGAAGCCGGACACCAGCAGGAATTTGATGAGCATTGCTTCGTCGGGCTCCGCATGTTGGAGCATCATCTCAATTTCCTCAGGTTCATAGATGGGACGGATGGCGTCCACGTAGTCCGGCCAGTCGCTGGCTTCCACCAGTCCCGTGCGTCCGTTCCTTTTGAAGAGTTGGAGTACTACGACGACCTTATCGTAGACAGTGCGAGGCCCCAGTCCGAGGTTAAAGCAGTCGCTCATAAACCGAAGAATGTCTTCACGGGTGACTTCATCCAAGTAGGTTTTTGCATAGGATTTGCGAAGCAGGACATCGAGCGTGGGACGATATGTCCGATAGGTGCGCAGGCTGCGTTGCGTCTTGACGTATTCGAGGTACTGATCGATGGCTGCGGCCATGGTGACGCGGACCAGCTCAGGATTGCGCGGTGCTTCGGGAGAAAGCAGAATGCCGGCCTTCAGCGCATTGAGTTCGAGGGATTTTGCGCGCGCAGCGTCAAGAACCCGATCGAAGCTGGGAATAGGCTGTCGACGGCGCTTTCCCTCCTGATACCACTCCAGGTAATATCTGCCTTCTGGGTGATGCTCATCGCGGCCGGCGATCCAGACATGATCGCGAACAATCCTGCCATTGCGTTGGACAACAGGGGCAAAAGGCCACTTGCCGTTGACCTTCACCATTTTGATTACGTTGACACGATCCGCGTAAAGTTTTGCTCTAGCCATTGTCCCAAGCCCCAAGAACAGCTCTAGACAAATAACGCGGAATGCCGCTTCGAGCAAACGGACAGTAAGGCGGACAGTAAATTGTCTATCTTATTGAAATTACGGGAGGGTGGTGAGAAGGCAGCATTCTAACCAACTGAACTACGTCCCCTAAGTTTTGACAGGAGCCCAAAGCCTTGGCGGAAGCCAGATGACCTCGCCCCGACACCGCTCACTGCCTTCGTTGCCGGACCTTCTTGTGTGTGCCACTCACACCCGATATCCAACTGCGACAACAAGACTGAGTCTATCAGAAATTGTGCGCGCGGTGCTTCTCTCGCCACGCAAAAGCGAAGCGCGATCCGTCCGCCATAGATCACGCTCAAACGCGCGGTCCGCGCTTGTCTTCGCCGTCAGAGACTGGCGAGCTAAAAACGCACCTCGAAAAAAGTTCTACTCGATTCGCTTTTTATTCGCTATAATCCGCTCATGGCTGTCACTCGCCGCCAAAAAGAGGTGCTCGACTTTATCTCGAGCTTCGTGCAGCGCAACGGATACTCCCCTTCGTTCGAGGAAATCGCCCACGGCCTCAGTCTGAGATCGCTGGCCACTGTGCACAAGCACATCACCAACCTTCAGCAGAAGGGACTGCTGGAGCGTGCGCACAACCGCAGCCGTTCGATCGACGTACTGCCTCCTAAGGCGAAGCCGCGTCCGGGCGAACGTCTTCCGCTGGTAGGGCGGATCGCTGCCGGACTTCCGCTCGAAGCCGTCGAAACTTCTGAGACCATTTCGCTGAGCGATATCGTCGGACATCGCGACGTCTTTGCCCTCAAGGTGCGCGGCGACTCCATGCGCGACGAGCACATCGTCGACGGCGATTATGTTTTCGTAGAAAAGGTATCCGTCGCTCACGAGGGAGATATCGTGGTCGCCCTGGTTCGCGGGGCTGAAACCACGTTGAAGCGCTATTACCTGGAGGGCGCTCTCGTTCGTCTGCAGCCATCCAACGCGGAAATGGACCCCATCTTTGTGCCGGCCGACCAGGTTGCCATTCAGGGACGCGTCCTGGGCGTGATGCGGAAATATTAAACCAGCTGCCAGGCCACTCAAGCCAAATCAAACGCGAAAAAATAGCGGGAGCCATGCGCAGCTCCCGCCCGGTTAGAAGTACCTCAAACCTTTAAGCATTCGGCGAAGAGTGCTTGCCCGGCTTCACCTCGATCTCATTCACAACCTGCTGGACATTGGGAACCGACTTAGCCAGTTTCTCTGCCTCTTTTTTCTGGGCAACCGTCTTTACAGAGCCTTTGAGGACCAGAGTGCCGTTCTTCGCTGAGTAGTCGATGCTCTGATCGTCCAGGTTCCTGTGGCCTTTGATCGCAGCCTTGTAGTTGTCTTCGATCGCGTCATCGAGATTCGATGACACCGCCTTCGCCTGGCTCTCCACACCCTGGGGCCGCACTCCAATTTCATCGGATATCGTGTAGTCGGGAGCCGCCTGCTTTGCCAGCACCGCCGCCTGGCTCTTCTGGTCTTCTGAATTGACATCGCCAGTCAGCGTGATAACGCCCTTGTCCCGATCCTGTGAGACGCTGACGTTGCCAAGGCTATTGCTGTTCAGCGAACTCGTGACCGCTGCCTTTTCATCGGGGTGAGCGGGCTTGTT
Organism: uncultured Acidobacteriaceae bacterium; assembly: GCA_963721995.1. Taxonomy (GTDB): domain Bacteria; phylum Acidobacteriota; class Terriglobia; order Terriglobales; family Acidobacteriaceae; genus Silvibacterium. The sequence goes on from CAVRNK010000066.1 coordinate 3,662, forward strand.
TTGACATCCGGCGATGGCGAGCGTTCCCGCCAGTGCAACAACTGATGCAAGGAATAACTGCTTTCCATGGTGCTGAGTGGGTTCCATAACTTGCTGCTCCTTCTGAGAGTGCTTCTGAACTTTCCATATGCTGGGATGCGCGTGCGACGTTTGAATTGCACGCGAGTAAGCGAAGAAAAATATTTTTCTGGCAAGCAACTTTCTTTTGCAATCCCGCATGCCCGCCTGCGGTCTCAGACCGCACCGTGGCTGGGTCACCGAGACAAATCAATTAGCATGGTGCCTGCATCAGCCAATCTAAAAGTCGAAGGACATTACTGCAGCCATGCTTTCGGCGCATCGATCCAAGGCCCTGTTTCCTGCACTCACCGCACTCCTGATAGTCGTCACCATACTCATCCCGTCCTGCGCGGCGCAGAAAGGCAGCCTTCCTCTTGATCGCGGATGGGAATTTCGCCAGCGTGTTTCCGGCGAAAGCAATCCTGCGCCGCAATGGCGCCCCGCGACGGTCCCCGGAGATGTGCACCTCGATCTGCTCGCCAACAAGCTCATCCCCGAGCCCTTTTACCGCGACAACGAGGCCAAGCTGCAGTGGATCCAGGATGCCGACTGGGAGTACCGCACCAGCATCGAGGCCGCACCGGCGATGCTCGCGCGCAGGCACATCGATCTCGTCTTCGAAGGACTCGACGCCTATGCCGAGGTCTATCTGAATTCGCAGAAGATCCTCGTTGCCGACAACATGTTTCGTGAGTGGCGCGTCGATGTGAAGCCCTATCTGAAAACCGGCGCGAATGAGCTACTGGTTGTCTTCCCTTCTCCCATCAAGACCGCGCAGAAGATCGCTCTCACCGATGTGTGGCACGGGCAGACGCCAGCCCAGGACAAGACCTACATCCGCAAGGCCGCCTACGAATACGGATGGGACTGGGGCCCGACGTTTGTCACCAGCGGCATCTGGCGTCCGGCGCGCCTCGAAGCCTGGGACGACGCCCGCATCGCCGACTTCTATCCTCACGTGCGCGACGTCGGCAGTTCACTGGCCCATGTCGATGCCGAACTCGATGTGGTCTCGTCTGTCTCAGCCAAAGCTACCGTCGCACTCGACTATAAAGAAGGTGCGCAGACCGCCCCGTTCAAGCAGACCGTGAATCTCGTTCCCGGCCTCAACCATCTCGTTCTTCCCGTCGAGATACAAAATCCTCACCTCTGGTATCCCGCGGGATATGGAGCGCAGCCCATCTACATATGGAGTGCGAAGCTCTCGGTCGACGGCAAGCCCGCCGACCAGGCATCCCGCAAGACAGGCCTGCGATCCATCGTTCTTCGTCGCGACCTCGATCAATGGGGACGGTCGTTCGAGCTGGTCGTCAATGGCATCCCCGTCTTCGCTAAAGGCGCCGATGTCATCCCCTTCGACAGCTTTCCTTCCCGCGTAACGACCGCGCAGTACAGGCGCATCCTGCAATCAGCGCGCGACGCCAACATGAACATGATCCGCCACTGGGGCGGAGGCTACTACGAGACAGACGAGTTCTACGACATCTGCGACGAGCTGGGCATCATGGTCTGGCAGGACTTCATGTTCGGCAACGACTGGCAGCCCGGGCCCTATTGGTTCCGCGAGAACGTCGAGAAGGAAGCCGAAGACCAGGTCACCCGTCTCCGCAACCATCCGAGCATCGTCGTGTGGTGCGGCAACAACGAGACCGAAGGCTCCCTCGCGTGGTCTGGAGCCGGCCAATTCGTCAAAGGCCTCTCCATAGAAGCGCGCGTGAAGGTCTGGCAGGATTACCTGCTGCTCTTCAGCAGCACCATCCCTCGCGTGGTTGAACGCCTCAATCCTGAGACTCCCTACTGGCCCAGCTCTCCCAGCGCCGACTACGAAGACCTCGCGCCCGGCAAGGCTTCCGGCGACATGCACGACTGGACCGTCTGGCACGGCCGCGTTCCCTTCTCCGAATACGAGAAACACTACCCGCGCTTCATGACCGAGTACGGCTTCCAGTCATTCCCCGAGATGAAGACCATCGAAGCCTTCACCGCTCCCGAGGACCGCACCAGCATTTTCACTCCCGTGATGCTCGCCCACCAGAAGAACAACGAAGGCAACTCCATCATCCACGACTATCTGCTCAAGGACTACACCGAGCCCAAAGACTTCCCATCATTCCTGTACGTCAGCCAGGTCCTTCAGGCCGAGGGTATCAAGATCGGCGCCGAGCACCTGCGCCGCAGCCGTCCGCGCACCATGGGCTCCATCTTCTGGCAGTTGAACGACTGCTGGCCTGTAGCTTCGTGGTCGAGCATCGACTACTACGGACGCTGGAAGGCCCTCCAATACTACGCGCGCCGCTTCTACAGCCCGGTCCTCGTCTCTCCCCACGTCGAGAACGGAAGCCTTGCCGTCTACATTGTCTCCGACAAGACAACTCCAACCGACGCCGACCTCCGCCTGCGCATTCTCAAGTTTGACGGGACAGTCGAGCGCGAACAAAAGCAGACTGTGCATATTCCGGCGCTATCGAGCGCCGTCTATCTGCAGATGCCGCTGGCCGAGTTCGCCAACGCAGCCGATCCCACGCAGGTCTTTGTCGCGGCCGATCTCACCGCCAACGGCGCTCAGCTCTCGAAGAACGTCATCTACCTCACCCCGACCAAGACCATCCAGCTGCCGCCCGCGCACATCCAGACCGATGTGACGCCGGCGGAGGGCGGCTACCGCATCAAGCTCACGTCTCCTGTACTGGCGCGCAGTGTCTACATGACATTCGGCGATCTCGACGCCGACCCGTCCGACAACTACTTCGATCTGCTTCCCAACGAGCCAGTGGAGATCACCGTCAGGACCCAGGCCCCGATCGACACCGTGCGTCAGAAATTGGCAGTCATTTCCTTGGTAGACGCATTGACTCCATCAGCAACCGGACCGGCAGCCGCGGCCCAATGAAAGCTGCGGCCAATCACCGCAAGACTCAGCGACGACGCCTGCGCCAGCCCAGGAAGATGCCCAGGAGAGTTCCCACCACAATTGCTCCTGCCAGCTTCTTCCGGCTGGTGATGGGAATGAAGCACGTACGCTGATCGCTGATCTCAATCACGCCTACCGGAATGGCGCGCACCCCCGCGCCCCCTCCGCCGCCTTCACCCTGGGCGCTTGAATTCCCCACCCCGCCGGTGCCCGCCCCCGCGCCGTAGCCGTACATGAGCTTCGCGACCGGAATGATCGTCTTGCCCTGCGCGGTAATCGGTTCGCCATAGATGGCCTTCACGCCGGCCCCGCTGAGAATGCTTTCCTTGAGCGACTGCAAAAGCGCGACACTGCCCATGCCAGAACTCCCTCGGAGATGAATTATCTTCTTCGTCTTGCATTCTATGCCTGCATCATCCACGCGCTCGAAAAAAACGGCCCGGCGATACCAGATCGCCGAGCCGGCTGTTGACAAAACTCGATTCAGCGGCCTAGACCCTTGGCCAGCGTCTTGACCATCGTGCCGTTCGCGTCGTCGTCCTTGACCGCCCACACAAAGGCCCCGCCTAGGCCGCCCGGCACACGAAGATCGATGTACAGCGCCTTCAGAAGGGCTGTATCCGGATCGTCGTAGGTATAAAAGGTCCCGCTGCTCGGACTATAGAGAGACACCGCGATCCGGCTCGGATCGAAGTAGCTCTTGTAGCCGTTCGCTGTCAGCGTCGAGAGCGTCGCATACGTGGCCGTGCCCGCAGTCAGCAGCGTGTCGCAACCGGGAGTGTTGCCGCTTAGATCTCCGCAGACGCCCGTGCCATTGGCCAGCAGCACATTCGAAGGACCCGTCGAAGTCTGATACAGCCCGTGGTTCTTGTTAGGGACGCCCGTCCAGCCCGCCCCATAAAGCGGCACGCCCATCACATACTTCTGCGCCGGCACTCCCGCCTTGAGATACGCCATCACCGTATCGTCGATGTCGAGCTGTTGACCAAAGTCCGGGTCCTGCCGCGAATCGAACAGCGGAGAGGCGTCGTTGGTCGTGCTCTCCCACGTTCCCGCGTAGTTGTAGCCGTCGACCGTGATGAAGTCCACCTGCTTCGCCGCATTCTTCAAATCGATATTGACGTAATTCTGCGCGCCCGCCGGACCGTCAAAGCTGAGCACATACTGTTTGCCGGTCTGCGCGCTGAGCGCATTCAGCTGGTTGCGAAACTCCCCCAGCAGCAGCGTGAAGTTCTGCTTGTCGGTCGCAGCCGGAAACTCCCAGTCGATATTGAATCCGTCGAAGAGCCCCGGCGCTGAGATATTGCCGTTCCAGTCGCTGCCCACATTCCCCACAATGAACATGTTGATGCACGCCGAGACCAGCGCCTGTCGTCCCGCCTGCGTGCTTGCCGCGGTCGAAAACGCGGATGCCTCCGCCGCACTCGCGCCACCCAGCGATATCACTGTCTTCAATTTGGGATGAAGCTGCTTCAACTTCAGAATCTCGGCGAAGTTGCCATAGAGCGGCCAGGTGTCAGCAATCCCCCCAACCGGAGGCAGGTTGTTATCCTCGAAGTCCGCCCACGCATCGGCAATCACGCAGGTATTCGACGAGGGATCGCTCGCGCTGGCCGACACATCTCCAAACGCATAGATAAGGTGCGACAACTTCGCCGCCGATCCGTTGCTTTCCAGATTGGCAAGATTGTAGTTGGCGTAATAAATGCTCCACTCCTCGAAGAACCCGGCAAGAATCTTGCCCTGACTACCGGGATTCTGAGCGAGCGCAGAGGAGCCGCTTGTAAGCAGGATGAGCAACGCAGCGAGCGTGGCGAGGGAAGCACAAAAGGTGGATCTGACTTTCATTTGAGGTGCCTTTCAAAGTGGGAATTGATAGCGCGGGCAGTATAGACCTCTATACGTATAAATGTCTGCATAGATTTTTTAAGACAATTATTTGGCGCGGAGGCAGGGACGGCCTACACAAATACGACCGTCTTGTTCTGGTAGACCAGGACGCGGTTTTCGAGGTGCCAGCGCACAGCGCGAGAGAGAACAACCTTCTCCAGGTCGCGGCCTTTTTGCAGCATCTCCTCAACAGTGTCGCGATGCGAAACCCGCACTACGTCCTGTTCTATAATCGGCCCTTCGTCCAGTGCGGCAGTGACGTAGTGACTCGTTGCTCCGATCAGCTTCACGCCCCGCTCGTACGCTTGATGGTAGGGTTTCGCCCCGGCGAAAGCGGGCAGAAAAGAATGATGGATATTAATCATCCGCAACAGGTACTGGGCGACGAATTCCGGCCCCAGAATCTGCATGTAGCGCGCCAGCACGATCAGGTCAATGTCAGCCCGATTAACTCAAGCATTTCCCGTTCAGATTCTCTCTTGTCCCTGGGATTGGTCAGCAGATGGAAGGGTACGTGATAAAAGTCGGCCAGCGGCTTGGCGGTCAGGTGATTGCTGATGATCATGGCGATGTCGCACGCCAGTTCGCCGGAGTTGTGCCGGTACAACAGGTCGGCCAGGCAGTGGTCATAGGCCGAAACGAGGATGACGACCCTGGGGCGATAGTCGGTCAGAGCCAGGTGATAGTTGATCAGGAAGCGCTCGGTCAGCGGTCTGAAGTGCTGCTCGAAATCCGAAATTGGAATGTCGAACCCGTCCAGATCCCACTCCAGCCTCGAAAGGAACAGGTCGCGGCCCCGGTCCAGGTGGTCGTCGCTGTGCAACACGCTTCCGTTGCGGGAAATCAGGAACTGGGAGATGGCCGCCACTACACCTTTGCGTGCAAGGCACATAGGAACGCTCAGCAGGAGAACCGCGGTATTCTTCATCTTCAACCCACGATGCAGTCAAGAAATTGTCCAGTACCAAAATGCCTGTTCCGCGCGACTTTTTCCACCCGCCCGGCGTTTACCCCTACAGGAGCCCTCCTCATGTCTCTCAATCGCCGCGCATTCATGAAAGCCATGATGAAAGATGGAGCGATGGCCCTCGTCGGCGCCTCGGCCATCCCGTCGTTCCTCACTCGCAGCGTGCTCGCCCAGGCCACCACCGCCCAGGCTCAGGGCAAAAAGCTCGTCGTCATCTTCCAGCGAGGCGCAGCCGACGGGCTGAACATCGTCGTTCCCCATCGCGAGAAGACCTATTACGAGCTGCGGCCGACCATCGCTATCCCCCAGGAACAGGCCATCGACCTCGACGGTTTCTTCGGGCTCCACCCCTCCCTGCAACCGCTTAAGCCGCTCTGGGATCAGGGCCACCTCGCCGCAGTCCACGCCTGCGGATCGCCCGACCCCACCCGCTCGCACTTCGACGCCCAGGACTTCATGGAATCCGGCACGCCCGGATTCAAGGCCACTCCCGACGGCTGGCTCAATCGTGCCCTCGCCGCCGAGGACCTCGCGCGGCCCCACCACGCCTCCTCCCCATTCCGCGCCGTAGCTCTCGGAACTCAGCTTCCCCGAACCCTGGAAGGCAAAGTCCCCGCGGTCGCCATCGGCAACGTCAAGGATTTCAACGTCGGCGGCCAGAATCCTGCAGCCGTTCCCATCTCGAACAGTTTTGAGTCCATGTACGAGCAGTCCGTCAACGCCGTCCTGCACGGCACGGCCACCGAAACCTTCGAAGCCGTCAAGATGCTCAAGGCGGCCGACCCGGACAAGTACATCCCCGCTCCCGGCGCGCATTATCCCAACGGCCAGTTCGGCAACAGCCTCAAACAGGTGGCCCAACTGCTCAAGGCCAACCTCGGAGTTGAGGCAGCCTTCGCCGACATCGGCGGCTGGGACACCCACCAGAACCAGGGCAGCGTCAACGGCCAGCTTTCCAATCGTCTCAGGGAGTTCAGCGAGTCAATCGCCGCCTTCTGGACGGACATGGGCGACAACGCCGAGAACATCACTATGGTCTCCATGTCGGAGTTTGGACGCACCGTCCAGCAGAACGGAACCGGCGGAACAGACCATGGCCACGCCAACGTCATGTTCGTCCTCGGTGGTCGGGTCGCTGGCGGCAAGGTCTACGGAAAATGGCCGGGAATGGATAAGAGCCAGCTCTACGAGGAGCGCGATCTGGCCATCACCACCGATTTCCGCCAAGTCCTGGGAGAAGCCGCGTTCAAAACGCTGGGATCCCGGAATCTTAAGGTCGTCTTCCCTGGTTCCCAATTACAAAACAATCGCTTCCTGAATCTTCTTAAAGCTTAACTTTAGGTCGACCGGCTATTTATTCACAAGATTTCCACAGACGGTAATCGGGTAAAACCGAGCGAAGCAGCAGAGAGCGGCGAAGCGGACGTGACTACGTCACCGATTCGCCCTGTACTAAGCAAGCGCAGTCACATTCCCGGCTGAACCGCGCGCCGCCGCCCTCAGAGCACATTAGCCTTTTCATATTCGCGGTGATAATCCGCGAGCTTTTTGACAATTCCCTCTGCCAGTACTTCGGTTGTGAAGCTTCGGCCATCCCTGAGCCAGATGAATTCCCCGTCTTGAATTTCCAGTTTGAGGCTCCAAGTTACTCTATGCGGCGGAGGATCGGCGGCTACGCTGGAACTCGGCTTGTGACAGAAAGTGATGCTGCAGCCCCATCCGGGAGCAATCCTATAGCTTATGTCGATGAGCATAGAGCAGACCTCGTTCAAGGCCAGCAAAGGCTCACCTGGTATATCGACCCACTTAAATCGGCGGCCATCGAAGTCTTGACTCCTCCCGTCGTACTCCGAAAGCAGTTTCTTAAGAAATTTCCATTGATCCGCATGGTCTTGTGACATCTCAATACTCCTATCTCGCACTACGGTGAGAGAAGCCCTAAAAAGCGAAATCCCCGCCGAATAGGCGGGGCGCAAAGGATCCGTAGACCGTCGAACTCACTTGACAATATGCTGTGTTACGAAATCCGTCAACGGCAGAAGCGGATCAGATTCATGAATCTTTGACATCCGATTGTTCATTGCGGATTCACTTTGGCTGAATGACTCTCAAACCACTTTCGCGCGCGCTCCTGCGTTTGCAATAAGACCGCTCTGGTAAGGTGAGAAGCAGCTTCATCTCTCTCTGTCGATAGGGTGGCTCGGTACTTTTGGTCCATGTTTTCCCACTTTGCGGAGAGCAATGTCCAGCCAGAAGTAGGCTTCAATGTAGTTTTGGGGTAAACCGTGGCCCGCAGAATACATTTCCCCTAAGTTGAACATGGCTGCCGGATAACCTTGATCAGCAGCCTTGCGATACCAGAGAACGGACTGCGTATAGTCTTGTGGAACACCTTCGCCATCGTAATACAGTACGCCGAGATTGAGCTGTGCCTCAGCATTACCTTGCTCAGCAGCTTTCCGGTACCAAGCAATCGCCTGTGCGGTGTCTTGGGGTATGCCCAATCCAAACTTGTACATGTGAGCAATTTCGGTCTGTGCGGAGGTATGCCCCTGCATAGCAGCCTTCCTGAACCAGCGCACTGCCTCTGCATCGTCTTGGGGCAGTCCTTGCCCGTGACGGTACATGTATCCAAGGCTATATTGTGCCTCAGCATTGCCTTGCTCGGCGGCCTTTCTGTACCAGACAGCGGCTTGCACAAAATCCTGTGGCAGGCCCTTACCATAGTAGTATTCGTCGCCGACCGTGAATTGAGCCTTCGCATCGCCGTTATCGGCTTGCTTCTGGAGCGCGGAAATGCTTTGGGCCGCTCCCATAGCAGCGATGCTCAGGATCAGCACGGCAACGGAAATCGCTTTTTCAGCGGAGCGAGACGAGGCCATAAAGTCCACCTCATACAGTTTGGGGCCAAATCATAGTGGATCCATCTCTTTTTCATGGCGGCACTGGATAATTACCAATTGATTAAGTTGGAAACAATACCGGGACAGGCGGAGGTAAGCGCGTTGTCAGTGCCGAGGGAGAGCGCGGATAAGCCCATGAAGGCGGCTTGCACCTCAACCCGTCCCCGCCGCGACATTTTTGCCGCTTGCCTCCTCGCTGAACTACACTCATTTCTGCCCTTCCCACCTGACCCAACCTCTCCATGAAAAGGAAGAATGATGAGTACTGCCAATCCCACGCAAGTCACGCCCGAACGCATCATGCAGTTATCCTGGGGCTACGCGCCTCCGCTGATTCTTGAAGCCGCGATTCGCCATCACCTCTTCGACGTACTCGATGCCGGTCCCAAAAACCTCGACGAACTGCACACCGCGACGGGCGCATCGCCGCGGGGTCTCGCAGCGATCGCGAACGTTCTCGTGGGTCTGAATCTGCTGGCAAAGGATGAGGCGGGGCGGTTTTCTCTCACACCGGAGAGCGCGGCCTTCCTGGTAAGCAGCAAGCCCGGATTCATGGGCGGAATGATTCTGCATCTCAGCTCGCAATTGATCCCCAAATGGCTTGAAATAAACGAAGTCGTCGGAACTGGCGCGCCTGCCAGCAGGGTGAACCAGCAAGAGGCTGGCAGCGCCTTCTTTGAGCAGTTTGTCCTGGACATTTTCCCGATGAGCTATCCGGCAGCGAAAACCCTCGCTGGCCACTTCCAGTTCAACGGCGCAACCCCGGCTGTGAGCGTGCTCGACCTGGCTGCGGGTTCAGGCGTCTGGGGAATCGCGCTCGCGCAAAGCTCGCCGGCGGTGCGCGTGACGGCAGTAGACTGGCCCGGAGTGCTTTCGATCACGGAGAAAACGGCAGCAAAATTCGGCCTGAGCGACCGCTTCAAATTCTCTCCGGGCGACCTGCTCTCCGCGGATTTTGGTTCGGGACACCAGATCGCAACGCTCGGGCACATTCTTCACAGTGAAGGCGAAGCTCGCAGCCGCGAACTCCTCGCCAAAACGTTCGAAGCCCTTGCTTCCGGCGGGACAATTGTGGTCGCCGAGTTCCTGGTGAACAAGGACCGCACAGGCCCCGTGAACGGTCTCATTTTCGCAGTGAACATGCTGGTGAATACGGAACACGGAAACACATGGAGCTTTGAAGAGATCTCCTCCTGGCTGACCGATGCGGGCTTCGTGAATCCCCGCACCCTCGATTCGCCGGGTCCCTCTCCGCTGATCCTGGCCACAAAACCCTGACGGAAATTGGCCGACAATTTCCCCAAAACCGCCATAATAGAAATAGAGGAAGAAAAAAGCCCGGTTGGCCATCGCAGCCGGGCCTTTCGCTTTCCGAAGGGGTATCTAACTCCTGTATTTCCAAACAATTACAGGATTTACGGTCCCAAGTACAATATAATCTATGAGATAGCGCAACTCATAGAAACAATGGGAGATGCCGCAAGTCATTTATTTTGTATGAGTTTGGACGTAACGTTACCAGCGGAGCGCTTTAGAATCTATGACCAGACTAATTCCGGGGGGAGGGGGGTCCCCTTGAGATCAGCTACTCCAGCGACTCCGGATGAATCGCAATGTCTCTCTCTCCCGCAGCCTTCTTCTCCCAATACTTGCGTACCCAGGCTTCGAAGGTCTTGCCGGCCGCGGTGTCCCGCCCGGTGAAGGCGAGAGCAGCGATGTCGGAGTAGGGGATAGTCAGCTTGGTCCGCTCGGTCGCCGGCATAATGCGTACAGCCGACTCGGCGAGTGTCCGCCCGGTGCGCCGGTCGAACACATACCCGGCAACCGTACGCCCGTCCTTCAGGGTAAGTGTGACGTCACCGCGGTAGTCGAACGCCTTCTCGAACGCCTCGTTGATTTCGGCCTCGGTGGCCAGGGGTGGAATCCAGCCCTCGAGCTGTTCGCGCTCGCGCCCTTCGGCTACTTCGAGCTCGTCGGGGTTGGCGATGTGGGCTGGCTGGGTCATGCTGTGGTTCCCTGCCGCTCGACGACGTTGACTTTGGTTTCGATCTGGATGAGCGGGTTGAAGCTGTGCACAGGCTTGACCGGCTCGTTGAGAAGGTCGAGCGCGCCGCGGTCTTCGTACCTGTCGAAGAAGACGGCCATCGCGGTGTTCATGAGGCCGCGCAGCGAACCAAACGTATAGTAGACGCCCGAGGCTTCGTATCCGGAGTGGACCATGCAGTTGGCGCACTTTGGGTTGCCGCTCTCAGTGCCGTAGTTGGACCAATCGGTGGAGTCGATCAGCTCCTGGAAGGTGTCGGCGTAGCCGTCCTGCAGCAAGTAGCAGGGCTTCTGCCAGCCGAAGACGCTGTACGCGGGCATGCCCCACGGGGTGCAGGCAAATTCGCGCTTGCCCATCAGGAATTCCATGTACATGGGCGAGGCATTGAACTTCCAGGTCTTCTTGCGGTTCGACAGGATCGACCGGAAGAGCCGGCGCGACCGGGCGCGGCCGAGGAAATGCTTCTGATCGGGAGCCTTTTCGTATGTGTAGCCGGGAGCCACCATCATGCCTTCGACACCGACTTCCATGAGTTCGTCGAAAAAGGCGCGGACGGAGTTCGGGTCGGCTCCATCGAAGAGAGTGGTGTTGGTGGTAACGCGGAAGCCGGCGGCGATGGCGGCCTTGATTCCTTCGAGGGCGATGTCGTATCCGCCTTCGCGGCAGACCGAGAAGTCGTGGTGCTCGCGCTGGCCGTCAAGATGGACCGAAAACGAAAGATATTTGCTCGGCCTGAACAGGTGAAGCTTTTCTTTAAGAAGCAGTGCGTTCGTACACATGTATACGTACTTCTTACGCGCGACCAGGCCTTCAACAATCTTGTCGATCTGCGGATGCAGGAGAGGTTCGCCGCCGGGGATTGAGACCATCGGCGTGCCGGATTCTTCGACGGCGCGGAAGCACTCCTCAGGGCTGAGTTCCTGCTTGAGGATGTGCGCCGGGTACTGGATCTTGCCGCATCCGGCACACGCCAGGTTGCACCGGAAAAGGGGCTCGAGCATGGTGACGAGCGGGAAGCGCTTCCTGCCCTTCATCTTCTGGCCGAGCACATAGGTGGCAACGGTCCACGCCTGTGAAATTGGTACTGCCATCTTCCTCCCCTACGCTGCTTCGCGTTCAATGGCGCGTTTGTAGTTGGTAAGCGCCAGCAGCGGGAAATAGTCCCGGTACAGATGGTATGCAAGATAGAAGACTCGCGGAAATCCCGTACCGGTGTAAAGCGCTTGGCGAGTTGCGCCCTGACCCATGCTCTCGTCCCATGAACCGTCAGGCTGCTGATGCCCCAACAACCATTTGATGCCCTTGGCAACCGAGTCGCTTCGAGTATCCCCGGCGGAGAGCAGGCCGAGGATCGCCCACGCGGTCTGCGATGGGGTGCTGGGACCGACGCCACGGGTCAGCGGATCGTCGTAGCTGCCGCAGGTTTCTCCCCAGCCGCCATCGGCGTTCTGCACCATCCGAATCCATTCCGCGGCCTGCTGAATCTGCGGCTCATGGTTCCACACACCTATGGCCTCAAGACCACGTAGAACCAGGAAGGTGCCATAGATGTAGTTGACGCCCCAGCGGCCGAACCAGCTTCCGTCTGTTTCCTGCTCATCGTAGATGAACTTGATAGCTCGCTCGATGCGTTTGTCCTTGCGCGTATAGCCGTAAGTCGCGAGCGTCTCGAGTATTCGCCCGGTGATGTCAACCGTCGGCGGGTCGAGCATGGCGTTGTGGTCAGCAAACGGGATCTGCTCGAAGATCATCTTCGTGTTGTTTTTGTCAAAGCTTGCCCATCCGCCGTTCTTACACTGCATGGAGAATATCCAGTCAATGGCCCTCTGCGAGACGTCGTATTGATAGCGCTCGCGAGGATTGTCGACCTTGTTAAGTGCGAGCAGTACCTGCCCAGTGTCATCCACGTCCGGATAAAACTCGTTATTGAACTCGAAGTACCAGCCGCCAGGCTGCGCCTTGCGATTCTTCACCGCCCAGTCGCCCTTGTGGCGGACCTCCTTAGAGAGCATCCAATCTGCGGCTTTGAGAAGGCGCGGATCGTTGCGCGAGATACCGGCCTCGCCCAGGGCATAGACGGCCTGCGCAGTGTCCCATACGGGAGACATACAAGGCTGCATCCGGAAAGTGGGCATAGGGTAATCGGCTGTGCCGTTCGGCTCGTCGATGCCCAGCTTCTCAAACTCATCCATCGCGCGGATAACCTGCGGATCATCAAGCGAGTAACCAAGGCAGCGCAGGGCGATGATGGCGTTGAGCATGGCCGGATAAATGGCACCGAGACCGTCGGACATCTCAAAACGCTCAAGCATCCACTTTTCGGCTTTCTTAATTGCCATTTTGCGTAGCGGCCGAATGTGAACGCGCTCAAACCAGTGCGTGATGCGATCGCACAGAAGGAAGAAGTTTCGCCAGCTTCCAAGCTTCTTTCTATCCCAGCGCAGATGAAGGTTGGCATTCTCGCGGCCGCCCACGAAGAGTTCATCAATTCCCTGCTCGGGCGGGATTTTCTTGAAGGGCTTTTTCGCGTATGCGATGGACAACGGGACAAGAATGGCGCGTGACCAGGAGGAGATTTCGTAGATGTTGAAATAGAACCAGTTGGGAAACAGCACGATCTCCGGCGGAATGGCTGGGACCGCATCGTACTCGTACTGGCCCATGAAGCAGAGGTAGATCTTCGTGAAGGTGTTGCACTCGACGACGCCACCGTTCGCCAGTATCCAGTCGCGCGCCTTCGCAAGAACCGTGTGGTCCGGCCTCATGCCCATGAGCTTGCCAGCGAAATAACACTTGACCGAAAGGCTGATATTCGAAGGGCCGCCCGGATAGATTGACCAGCCTCCGTCGGCATTCTGATAGCGGAGAATCTCCGTCATTGCGCGTTCGAGGCGGGACTCGTCTCCGGTGCCCAGAAGTGTGTGCGCGAAGATGTAGTCGGCCTCAAGCATCGGATCAGCTTCGAGCTCCCCGCACCAGAAACCAGATGGGTCCTGCTTGGAAAAGATGTATTCGCATGACCGTGATGCGGCCGCTTCCACTTCAGAGAGGCCAGCGTCGATGCGGCCAAACTTTACCTGAGGCAGAGGCTGCGGCTCTGTGATTTTGGCTCTCTGTGCCTGGCGTGGCGTGCCGTATGGGGGTGCTGCGGAGCCTTCGGATTGTGGCGTTACTTTTGTGCTCATGCTATTTGTCCGCGGCTGCAAGACAGCGGCGGCCCAATCTACTGATTAGACAGATGCCGCGCTGGTTACAGGTGCGGACTGAATCGCCTGAACAATTTCAGGCGGCAGACCGAAGCGGACATTTTCCGGCATGACTTCTACCTCTTCGACGGAGCCGAAACCACGGTCGCGGAGGTACGCAACCACATCTTCAACAAGCACTTCCGGAGCCGAGGCTCCCGCGGTGACGGCTACGGTTGAGACGCCTTTGAGCCATTCGGGATCGATGGCATCGGAATTGTCGATCAGATAACCGCGAGTGCCGAGATTCTGCGAAACCTCCACGAGGCGGTTCGAATTAGAACTGTTGTTGGAGCCGACGACGAGAACGAGTTCGGCATTGTGCGCGACATTTTTGACGGCGGTCTGGCGATTCTCGGTGGCGTAACAAATGTCCTGCGAATGCGGACCCACGATGTTGGGAAACTTCTCTTTGAGCGCTTGGATGATGTCACGGGCTTCGTCGAGTGACAGTGTGGTCTGCGTGAGGTACGCGACGCGATTGGGATCCGGAACCTCGAGCGACTCAACTTCCTTAGCGCTTGAAACCACGGTGGTGACATCTGGAGCTTCGCCGAGAGTACCTTCAATTTCATCGTGGTCGCGATGGCCAATCAGCACCAGTGAATATCCCTGCTTCGCGAACTTGACGGCCTCGACGTGAACCTTGGTGACTAGTGGGCAGGTGGCGTCGACAACCTTGAGGTTGCGCTGCTTCGACTGTTCCCGGACGGCCGGGGAAACCCCGTGGGCGCTATAGATGACGCGCATGCCCGCTGGCACTTGCTCGATGTCGTCGACAAAGATTGCGCCCTTTTCCGCCAGCTCATTGACAACAAAGCGATTATGGACAATTTCCTTACGGACGTAGATAGGTGCGCCGAAGGTTTCCAGGGCAATCTTTACTACGTCGATGGCACGGACTACCCCAGCGCAGAAGCCGCGTGGCTTAAGCAGGAGAACGCGCTTTTCAGTTTGCGGGGCATGCGACTCCGAATTGGGAGTATAAGTTTCGAGGGTCGTAGGGGTCACGGTTCTAGTATATCGTGCCGTGAAATCTAGCGAAAGAAATCAATGTGCCAACCGGGCAACGGCATTAGTCGCGCCACGTCTTCATCGAAGCTCGTACAATCGGGCAGCTGTCCCCCGCAAAACCTGTTGCGCGATCTCAATTGCCCGGTCACGGCTGATCTCTCCGTCACGCACCATGCCGGTAAGAGCCAATCCAATCGCCTGTCGGGCATTGTGGCTGGCGATCCATGTCGCTTCTTCCCAACCCATCGATTCGGAAAATGGATAGCCGTCCGTGCCGAACATCACCTTGTCCGGATAGGTCTCCAGCCATTCCCGAAGCCAGACGGCCATGGTCCGCGGCGGGAATGTGAGCGCCTGCTGGGAGAGATCCAGGAAGACATTGGGCTTCTGCAGCAAAGATCCGGCTTCGCGCACGAATGGCCATCCCCCGTGCAGCATCACGAAGCGCGTCTTGCGAAGTTGTACATCGTCAAACACGGATTCGAGAAGCAAAGGGTTACCCTTCGCAATGTCGAAGTATCCTCCCCCGCCGGACATGGTGTGCAAGTGCACGGGCATTCCCAGGCGCCCGCATTCAGCAGCAATGTATCGGAAAAGAAAATCCTGAAGAGCCTTGTACTCGATGGAGTCGGGATGTTCACGCCCAACCCATTTTGAGTAAATCCGCTCAGCCTCAGACCGCGGTATATCGGCGAAGTCGAAGCCGCGCAGGTATGCAACTTCAAATTTCTCGGCAACTGCACCCTCAGATTTTTGGCGCTCGAGCGTGGGAGTTACGACACGGACGAGATATTCAGCCAGTGTCGGGGGGACAGCTACGATACCGACTGCTTTCAGGTACTGCGCCCGCAAGCGCTCCTCCAGCGGAAAAAACTGTTTCTTGTCCGGCGTAGTCTGCTGGTCAGTGTCATCAAGTGGAAAAAGTAACGCATCAACATACGGAACCCACTGGAAGCGTGGCCTCGCCAGTCCTTGGCCCATCGCGACACGGTTGCTCAGCATGACACCTATGCCAGCCTGATCCAGCACCCATTCGGCATAGTACCGGCCTTCGCGAGCTTTCACCTTAGCTCTCGCCTCGTTGAGTCGTTTCATTCCGTCGACATCGACCGGCGCTGCCTGGTCAAAGCTCCAAAGCGCCTTCCACGCAACCGTGAGTTGCGGGTTGTCCGGCCTCCAGGCGACAGGATCGGTCTGCGGCTCCATGTTGTCGACGGGAAGAGCATCAAACTTGCGATCGGCGCTGTCATTTGGAGGAGGAAGCACAGGATGCGCGTGGTCGTCGATTGCTGCGATTGACGAGATGGCGGCAGCAATTTTGGGATCGATGTCACGATCGATGCTCGTGGCCGCGTTCTCAGAGATACTTTGAGCTTTTGCGGCAGGAATTATGATCGCCGCAAACGCCAGAAGAATTGCAGCCAACCGTGCGCAGACCTGCCGCTTGCTGGCCGAGACTGAAGACCGCGCCGGATCGGCGACAGAACGAAGAATCAGCATTCGGCTGATCCTCTTCTCATCTGGATTTCCATTGTTCTCCCGGCCGACCCACGGCGTACATCTGCGCTGCGATCGTATCGAAGAGACCTTGCCGGTCGTCTCCGATTTTGTAGAGATCGAAATGGGTGCGGTTTTCAATGTAGGTAAAGTGCGGAGCCGCGTTGAGACTCTTGAGGACTGCTTCAAATTTGTGAGCGGGCCCATCGAGGTAGAACGTGTCTGCGGTGCCAACGAAGACGTGGATTTTTCCCTTCAGGTCAGGCCCACGACGCACCCATTCGGTAGCAACAATATGGGCAAGATCATAGTGATCGCGCCAGTAGGCAACGACCTTCGGATCGACCTCTCCCGTTTCGCGGTTGAACATTTGAAGTGGCCGGCCATCGGCACCACGCGGCGAGAAGACCCACTCGAAAGAAGCGAGTTGACCGCCGTAGTCGCCGAGTACACGCTCCTGGCGGGCAAGCTCCTCCATCGTGGCTTGCACCTTGCCGTGATCACGGACAATCGGAGCTGCGCTGCCGCTGGGATCCCGATATAGATTGGCGTGCTCAGCGTAGAGATCTATGGTAGAGAATGCGTGAAAATCGCTGGGGTCGGGCGACGTGGACCAGGTGCCGCCGAAGATCGTAGGGTAATTGACCTGGAGTTGGAGGGTCGCCCATCCGCCTGAGGAATGCCCCTGCAGAAAACGGCCGCTTGCCTTCGCGTCCATGCGGTATTTCGACTCCAGATAGGGGATAAACTCGGTCGTCAGCGCAGTTCCCCAAGGCCCGTCATTTACCGAGTCAGCAAATTCGTGGGTTCCAGTGGGAAGGGATTCATCCAGCATGACCCAGATCATCGGCGGCATCCTGCCCTCAGCCATTCGATTGAAGAGACCCTCACCGGAGAGCTTGCTATACGTCAGATTGCCGCCGAAACCGTGCGTCCAGTAGACGGCGGGGTAGCGTTGACCTGGGTGATCGGAGTATCCGGGAGGCAGGATGACCCAGGCCCGGATGTGCGTTTCCCGACCCGAGAATTGAGTAAGGACAGGACTGGTAAAGTCCTCGAGATGCGCGGCGGTCTCGGCGGCCTTCAGCTTTTCAGAGGAAAGCTGTGCTCGCGGCGCGCGCTCAGGAATGACGCTGCTAAGCGTGAGCTCCGGTGTACTGCCTTGCCCGGGAGTCCAGGAGGTGAGCGGGAGCACTTCACTGACGAGGTCGGCGGCGGATCTCCCGCTGTAGTTATAGTTGTGATGAACATCGAGCACGGCCTGTGCGTCGTAGTTACTGGGCTTGAGAGCGGACAAGCCGGAGGGGAACGCCAACTCGTCCGTATCGATATCGACAGATGTTCCGGGCTTCCAGTAATAGAGTTCTTTTGCCGCGATGGATACATCGCTCGGCTGAAAGGGATTCGCGTCCACTTCCTTCGCCCCGGTTCCTTCCTTGAGGAAGATCAGTAGACGTCCGGAGACGGGCGCAGTGAATTGCGGACCGAGTGTGACCCTAAAGAAAAGATGCTGCGGTTGCTGGGCGAATACTGCGGGAAAAAACAGGAGCACGACAACAAACGACAGAAATGTTTTGCGAGTGTGCATTGCGCCGCAGTTTAACAGGCGAGTTCCGGCATGTCGTCAGTCTTTTGGGGGAGCCTGACCGGCATTCAATTCGCTGCTTCGAGATCGCGCCTTATATGCGACAAGACGTCGAGCGCGTGAGTGGCGTAGCCGCTGATCCAGCGGTCATAAATTTCCTTGATTGGTACCGCGTTCAGATAATTCCAGCGGTTGCGCCCGGATCGTTTGACGATGATCAGGTCGGCTTTCTCGAGAACGCCCAGGTGCTGCATGACAGTGCAGCGATCGAGCGGAGCGAAGTGCGCGCAGATCTCTCCCGTTAAACGAGGACCATCCTTGAGAAGGTCAAGCATCGCGCGCCTGCGGTAGTCAGCCAGCGCCTTGAAGATGCGTTCCTCTCCGTCACGCTCCTTTTTCAAGATTGACATGTTATAAAACTACAACATAATATGACCGGCGAGAGTTGTTGAGCATGCCGGAGGAACCATGGAACTGTTGAGCATGCCGGAGGAACCATGGAACTAAAGTTTCGAATTCAGACAAAGATTCAGAAGCCCGTCGAGGAGGTCTTCGACGCGGTCTACAATCCGACAAAGATCTCGCAGTACTTTGCGACGGGGTCCGCGAGCGGACCGCTCGATGAAGGGACGAACGTGATCTGGCGCTTCGCGGATTATCCGGGTGATGTGCCGTTGTCCGTCAAGAAAGTGATTCCTAACAAACTCATCGAATTCGGGTGGGAAGCAATGGACGGAGGGTACAACACGCATGTCGAACTTGCGTTCGAACCGCTCGGTCCTGAGGAAACGCTGGTGAGCATTTCCGAGGGTAGCTGGAAAGAGAGTCAGAAGGGGCTTGATGCCTCTTATGGGAATTGCTACGGGTGGATGCAGATGAGTTGCTGCCTGAAGGCTTACCTCGAGTACGGGATCAACTTGCGGAAAGGCTTCTTCCCTGCTCCCGGGGTCGCTTAGGCGGCGGTTTTCAAACTAATTCCGGCTGGACTTGATCATCTGCTCGGCGTGGCGCAGAGATGTATCGGTCACAGTAGCGCCGCTGAGCATGCGTGCGATTTCCTCTGTGCGATCGGCGTTTTCGAGCAGGCGGACAGATGTTTTTGTCCGGCCCCCCTGCGCCCTTTTCTCGATCAGGAAATGCTGATCGGCGAAGGCGGCGATCTGCGGAAGGTGGGTTATGCAGAGGACCTGCTGCGCCTTCGATAGGGCCTTCAGTTTCTGACCAACTGCTTCGGCAGCGCGTCCTCCGATGCCAATATCGATTTCGTCGAAGACGAGAGTGCGCGGCACCTGCGTTTTCCTTTTGCCGCGCGCAGCGCCCTCCTCAACGCTGACCTTCAATGCGAGCAACACGCGGGACATTTCGCCACCCGAAGCGATCTCGTGGAGAGGCTTGAGTGGCTCGCCGGCATTCGTCGCGATGCGGCATTCCACCGTGTCCCAACCGTGCACGCTCCATGCGGCGGGATCTTCGCCGCCTGTGACGGAGATGGCGAAGCGCGCCTTCATGGCAAGGTCGTTGATCTGGGCTTCTGCGGATTTCTCAAGCCTCTTTGCAGCGGCGACTCGCTCAACGTGCAGAGCCTGCGCCACCGTTCGATAGAATTCCGCTGCTCGATGAAGATCGGTGCGCAACGACTTGATTATTTCGTCGCGGTTTTCGACCTCAGCCAACTGGCGTGCAACATCTTCTCCGAACGCCATCACCTCGGAGAGTGAGGTGCCGTACTTGCGCTTCAGGCGGTCGAGCGTAGAAAGGCGCTCCTCGATCTGCGCCAGACGTTCGGGCGACGCCTGGATTCCCTCTGCGTAGTCGCGGGCGGTTGCGCCAACATCTTCGACGAGCGCTAGGGCGGAATTGAGTTGCTGCGTCGCGTCCTGAAATTTCACGTCAAAGCGGGCAAGTTCCTCAACCTGCTTTAAAGCATTGCGCAGACTGGATTCGGCCGAGCCGTTACCCTCGTACAAGAGGTCGTAGGCATTCGTCGCAGCGGAGTATAGCCTCTCGGCATTCATAAGCACGCGCCGCTCGGCTTCCAGAACGGTATCTTCTTCAGGCTGGGGACTAGCTGCTTCGATCTCGCGACTCTGGAAGAGCCAGAGGTCGACCATGCGAAGCTTGTCTTGTTCGCTGCTCTCGAGGTCAGCCAGCTTCGATTGAATCTCACGCCAATTGACGAAGGCAGCGGCGACCGCGTCTGTTGAGATACCCGCAAAGCGGTCAAGCAGGCCGCGCTGCTGGGCCTGATCAAATGAGCCAAGCGTTTCGCTCTGCGCGTGCACTAGAGCAAGCTCTGGAGCGAGCTGGCGCAGCACGGCAACTGTCGCCGGTTGGTTGTTGACGTATACGCGGCCCTTACCATTCTCGAGAATTTCCCGTCGCAGAATGATTTCGCTGCCTTCGGCGTCGATGCCGTTCGCTTCGAGGATGACCTCAGCCCGTGAGGTACTCTCGAACACGCAGGAGACGACCGCCTTTTCTGTGCCATGACGCACGACGTCGGACGAGGCCTTGCTTCCCATAAGCAGGGCCAGCGCATCGACAAGAATGGACTTGCCCGCTCCAGTCTCACCGGTCAAGAGGTTCAACCCCGGACCAAATACAGCGATCGTGTGATCGATAACAGCGTAGTTTTCGGCTCGCAATTCGAGCAGCATAATCGTCTCTTCAGGAGTCTTCGCGCAGCATAGCAGGGGAGTGGCCATTCAGGCACTCGTACGTCACGCCTTTCTTCATTTTCCGCTGTCAAACCCGTGACGATCGCTCGAGCGTAGCCTTCGTAACCAATTCAATTCCGCAGTTCAGGCCGGCTGGAATTGGTACTCTGCCGTCTGATAACGTGGAATCAAGGCGTGATGACACATTTTTTTCTTGCCGTATCTTTTCTAGTACTGCAGACGGATGCAGATAGTGCTGCCGCGCCGCCGGCTAACAATGGCAGCGCGATTCTCGAAATGCTTCAGAACAGCGGACCAATCGCCATCGGCGTGCTCGCCATTCTGTTGATTGCCAGCCTGTGGTCGTGGGCGATCATCCTCGGCAAGTGGGGAGGGTTTCGAAGGGCTGACACGCAGAGCAAAAGATTCCTGCGCGCTTTCCGCAAAGCCTCGCGCCTGCAGGAGATTGCGACCGTCAGTGAGCAGTTCAAGCCGAGCCCACTGGTGAACGTTTTCGACGAAGTCTATGAGACATACCGCCGCCAGACGGGCGGCTATGGACCTCCGCGCAATATTACAGCGCTTGAGCGTGCGGCACAGACAGCGGCCAGTGAATCTCTAACCACAATGGAAAACCGCTTGACATGGCTCGCGACCATCGGCGCTATTTCGCCATTTGTCGGACTCTTCGGAACCATCATGGGGATTGTGGACGCGTTTCATGGACTGGGCACGGCCGGGGCAGCCACGCTCCGCGCAGTCGCTCCCGGCGTCTCCGAAGCTCTAATTACGACTGCTGCCGGCCTGGTTGTGGCAGTTCCCGCCGTCGTCGCCTTCAACCAGTTTACGAGTCGATGCCGCGCCTATGCAGCGCGCATGGATGACTTCGCGCGGGAGTTGCTCAACAGCATGGAAGAGGTGTCACTGATGCCGAATCAGGACCCGGTGGAAAGGGAGGCCGCGCGTGGCCTTCACAAATAACAGCGGCCATACGCAGACAGCGCTCGCGGAGATCAACATCACTCCTCTGGTGGACGTGGTGCTGGTACTGCTGGTCATCTTCATGCTGACCGCTCCCGTGCTCCAGTCAGGCATCGAGGTTGCCGTCCCCAAGACGAAGACCGTTAAGGAAATCACCGAACAGCGGCAGGTAGTAATCATCAACCGCGACCAGGAAGTTTTTTTGGGTGACAAACCGGTGAACCTGGCCGACCTGCCATCGCGGTTGTCCCGGCCTGGAGTGGATCCTGCGCATCAGGTGATTTACGTCGAGGCAGACGAGCGCGTGCCGTTTGGCGCATTCGCATCGGTCATGGACGCGGTAAAACAGGCTGGCATCACGAACATCAGCATCGTTACCCAGCCCATCCAGAACGGAGCCTCCAAAGGCTCCGGGGCCGCAAAGTAGCCGGGGAAAAGGCTTGGCGGTGAGGGAATCGATCCAACTCGAACGTGAATCTTTCGGTACGCCGATGGCGGGATCTGCTCTGCTGCACCTATTCGTCATCGCCGCGATTACGTTAGGTGCGTATCTCGCTGGCCGCCTCCACGGCACGTCGTGGGGGGACCAAGCTCCAGGCGCGATCCAGGCCAAACTTGTGAGTTCCGCGCCTGCTATTCCTTTGCCACAAGAGGCGCCGCCCACTCCCAACGTCTTGGCTACCGAGCAGCCTTCCCCTGCTCCAGCGCCCCCGCAGCCCAAGGCCGTACCTGTGCCGCCGCCGGATGCGATTCCGATTCCTGCAAAGCAGCCTGAAAAGAAAGCTCCGGAAAAAAAGCAAGCCCAGCCCTCACCCAAACACGCGCAGCCTCAGCCGCTTCAGCATCGTGCTCAGTTCGGGGAGGCCCCCGCGACGCAGATTCCGCACTCTTTAGCAAGCAACCAAGGCCCGAGCAATCCCGTCAACGTTAATGGAGGAGACTTCGGTTCAAGATTCCCCTGGTACGTTGATGTGATCCGCAGAAAGACTGCGCAGAATTGGTTAGAGCGTGAAGTGGCTCCGGGAACGCCGGGCGGAGCGAGGGTATACCTATCCTTTGTGATCTCGCGCGACGGATCGCCAGGCCAGATCCGCATTGCGCAATCAAGCGGGTCCCCGACTCTGGATACTTCTTGCCTCCGCGCAGTGCAACGGGTTGACACATACGGTCCCCTCCCTCCCGGCTACAACGGCAGCACGCTTTCTGTGTCTTATTATTGTGAGGAGCCGAGTCAGTAATCGAAAGTAGCGTTCGGCGTCGCCGAATGAAGCCGCACCAGACGGCATACTATTCGAAACGGCTCTTGATTTGAACCGAGGCCGCATCACTGTCTGCAGGACGGAAGAATGATCATAAGCTGCAAAAAGCTCTTATCCTCCAGCCCGCGTTTTCTGTTTCTTCTCATTGCAATCATCTTCATCGCCAGCCTGACTCCTTGCATTCAGGCGCAGGACTGGGTAAAAACTGGGACAAATCTTGGCGTTCAGAAGATACGTCTGGCTGCAGCCGACTTCAAGGCTGCATCGAGCGATGCGCAGACTGCGCCGCTCAAGAGCGTATTCGACACGACTCTCTTCAACGATCTGAAAAATGCGGGAGTCTTCGACATGGTGTCGAAGAGCATGGCTCCGCCACAGACGCCCGGCAGCCCGCAGGAGATCAATCTTTCCGCCTGGGCTGCAGCCCCTGCGAGTGCTGAGATGGTGGCCTTCGGATCACTGTCTGTCAGCGGCGGACGCGTCACCATCCTGGGTTTTTTATTTGATGCGAAGAATCCACAGAGCCCTCAGATTCTCGGCAAGCAGTACGCCGACACGGCCTCGGAAGAAAATACGCGACAGATAGCGCACCGCTTCGCGGACGAGATCATCCTGCGCCTGGGCGGCGGTCTTAATGGCATCGCCGAAACGAAAATCTACTTCGTCTCCAATCGCACCGGAAACAAGGAAATCTGGGCGATGGATTACGACGGCCAGGACCAGCACGCGGTGACGCACCTTGGCACGATCTCGATCTCGCCGCGCGTTTCACCGGACAACTCGCGCATTGCTTTCTCTTCTCTGGGCAAGAACGGATGGTCGATCCGGATGTATTCGCTTGAACTGGCTCGTCCTGTCAGCTTCATATCTCCAGAGGGGACCACGCTATCTCCAGCCTGGTCCAGCGATGGTGCAAAGCTGGCATTCTCCTCGAGCAAGACCGGCGACAATGAAATTTACACAACCGATGCCAGCGGCGGCGATCTTCATCGCGTCACGGCGTTTCGCGGCCCCGATGTTTCACCGGTGTGGAATCCCAAGTCGAATGCGCAGATTGCATGGGTAAGCGGGCGATCGGGCCTGCCCCAGATCTACATCATGGATTCCGATGGCGCTAACGTTCAGCGGATGACCGATGGCGGCTACGCCACTTCACCGTCGTGGTCTCCGAACGGACAGTTTCTGGCATTCTCCTGGAACCGCAAGTACGGCCCCGGCGCGCCTGGGGGGCAGGATATTTACATCATGGACATCGCCAGCAAGCGATGGATTCAGTTGACACACGAGGCCGGCAGTAATGATTTTCCCTCATGGTCGCCGGATGGACGGCACATCGTCTTCCAGCGCCAGGACAATGGCCGCACCGAAATCTGGTCCATGCTGGCCGACGGCACAGAGCAACAACAACTCACGCATGACGGATGGAACGCCATGCCCAACTGGAGCTGGAAATAGAGGTTTACGATGGATGGAAGGCGATGGAGGGTTCTTCTACCCAGCCTTGGTGCAGATGAAAAAACGGCCCGCGAGTGGTCGAACTCGT
Organism: uncultured Acidobacteriaceae bacterium; assembly: GCA_963721995.1. Classification (GTDB taxonomy): domain Bacteria; phylum Acidobacteriota; class Terriglobia; order Terriglobales; family Acidobacteriaceae; genus Silvibacterium. Next base: position 28,218 of record CAVRNK010000066.1, read on the forward strand.
AATGGAGGATATAGTGCAAATCAACGTTCGTAGTTCATTTCGTAGCAAATCCTTGACCCTTGCGATCCTAACGGCAAGCTTGTTTGTCGCCGCCGGGTGCAAGAAGAAGGCTGCACCACCCCCGCCACCACCGCCAATCACCAACAATGCTCCAGCACCCACGGCGACCATCACGGCAACGCCAAGCGCCGTCAATGCGGGCGGAAGCGTTGTGCTTGCCTGGCGCACGACAGATGCGACCGATGTATCAATCGACGGGATCGGCACCGTGCCAACTTCCGGAACGCGAACAGTCAATCCGGCCGAATCGACTAACTACCATCTGGTTGCCAAAGGCGATGGCGGATCGACCGATGCAACAGCGCGAGTCACTGTAAACGCTGCGGCAGCACCGGCCAGTAACCTTTCGGAATCGGATGTAACGGACTCTATCTTCCACCAGAACGTAAAAGATATCTTTTACGACTACGACAGCTACGACATCCGCGCCGATGCGCAGTCGACAATTTCTCAGGACGCCAATTTCCTGAATCAACACCCGGGTCTCAAGGTCGTCATCGGTGGTTACTGCGATGAGCGAGGTTCAACTGAATACAACCTGGCTCTGGGCGAAAATCGCGCTAATGCGGCCAAACAAGCACTGGTAACCGCGGGAGTGAGCCCGGAGCGCCTCCGCACGGTCAGCTATGGCAAGGAGAAGCAGTTCTGCACCGAGCATGACGAGAGTTGCTGGCAGCTTAACCGCCGCGCGCAATTCTCGCTCGACAAGTAAACTGGCATCAGCGGCGATGGTTGCGGCAGGCGCAGTCGCCGCTGTTTTCTTTCTCAATTGAACCGGAGCGTGCTGTTTGCGCGCTCCAAGAGACAGAACTATGCGGAAAAATCTGATTCCTGTTTCAGCCGCCGTCGCATTGCTGCTTGTTGCCTCCGCGCGACCTGCCCATGCAGTCTCAAAAGAGATCATCCAGCTTCAAACCCAAGTACAACAGCTTCAGGACATGCTCCAGCACCTGCAGCAGTCAAACGATGAGCGCATGGGCGTGCTCCAGCATTTGGTCGAACAGACCTCGGACAGCGTCAACCGCATGGCCCAGACCGTCAATACGCTTCAGCAGCAGATCCAGGCTCAAAACGAAGCCGGCGGCAAGATCGATCAGGTTTCGAGTCAGGTCCAGGGATTGCACGATTCGGTCGACGAGTTACGATCGCGTATCACGAAAATGGACAAGGCGCTGCAGGATATCCAATCCCAGCTCCAGAACGTGAATACGCAGCCGGCTCCAGCTCCGGGAGCCGCACTGCAGCCCGGTCAGCAGGTTCAGCAGTCACCGCCACAACCACAAGCTCCACCGGTCAGTGACCTGTACCAGAGCGGCGTGCGGGATTACACCAGCGCCCGGTATGACGTGGCCATCGGCGAATTCAGCGATGTGGTCAAGTATTATCCCCAGGACGACCTTGCAGGAAATGCACAGTTCTATTTGGGAGAAATCGCATACCGCAAAGGCGATTATCCAACCGCCATCAAGAATTACGACGCTGTCCTGGAGCAATTTCCTGGCAGCCCCAAGGCGCCTGCGGCCCAGTTGCGCAAAGGGCAGGCCGAGCTCGATTCCAATCAACGGGATGCCGGCATCCGTGATCTCCGCAGCTTGATTCAGCGTTATCCCGATACTCCCGAAGCTGCGCAGGCGCGCAGCAAGCTAAACGGCATGGGCGTTCGCATCACCGCGCCCAAACCCTCTGCCTACCGTGAATAACCGGGGGGGAAAATGAGATCGATGGCTCCCCGGGGAGACCCGTCACAGCATCTCAACTGACCGAGGGCAAAGATATGAGAAAAAAGCCTGTTGCGCACCCGGATGGAGATTCGCAAAAGGGCGCGCAGGAAAGTGAATCTCCCAGTGATACGCCAAACACCACGGACCGCGATCACCTTGCCGATCAACTTCCGCACCGAAACACCAATGAGTGGATGGAGGGCGAGGATTCAGATTTTCCCGAGCCGGGTCTTAACCCCGAGCACAGCGGCCAGCGCAGCTAGATCTCAATGAAGCTGAAGTATTTTCTCCTGCATACGGTGGCTGCGATGTCGCTCGTCGCGCCAGCCATGGTGAGTTCGCAAGAGCCAACTGCCCCCGCGCAGCCCAGTGTGGCTGAAACGACTGAAAAAGGGTTGGACGCTCTCAAGACCAATCAGCCGCAACAGGCCCTCGATTTCTTCGAACAGGCACTCAGGTCGAACCCCAACGATGTAGCGGCTAACCTCCTCGCAGCCTCTGCAGCCTTGAATCTCTATAAGGGCGATCTGGCGGTAAAGTATGCCGAAAAAGCGAGGGATCTCGATCCAAATAACTGGAAGGTTCACACCACGCTGGTGGCAGCCTATGCTGCCGCCGGCAAAAAAGTGCAGCGCGATCAGGAGCGCGAGACGCTGCGCAACCTTCACGACGATCCGCACGCGCCGGACGCGATGCAGACTAAAGGCTTTCTACTGGAAATGTTTCCGGTAAAGCAGTATAAAGTCGAGGCCATCGAGTACTTCCATCCCGTGGACAAGTTTCACATCTACTATCGCTTTCTTATCCGCAATGCGACGGGCAAGCGAGTGTGGCAGATCGACGTTGAGAGCAATGACTTCGATCAAAACTCGTGGGCCAAGGCCCATCCCGATGACGCAGCGGCAGGCAAACGGCAATTCCAATTGGTCGGTGAGGATGGAGATCTGCACGCGGACTATCGGATGCTCTCCGGAACCGCAGACTACGACGCGATGCGAGCTCAGGTAATCGAAGTGATTCAGGAGCAAGCGGCTCCGTTTCCCGGCGAGGCGGCACGGTAATTTCTGACTAACGGTGGCACATCCTCCGCCTGACATGCATAATGTGAACGCGTTTGGTCGGAGGACTGAAGAACAGCACGATGGCGGGCAGTAAATCCAAATCCACCAGGGTAACCCTGCTCGACGTCGCGCGGAAGAGCGGCTTTTCTCCATCGACGGTTTCTATTGTGCTGAGCGATGCCCCGTTGTCGCGTTATGTCGCAGCAACGACAAAAGAGCGGATCCGCAAGACAGCTCAAAGCCTGGGCTACCGTCCTGACGTCTTCGCTCGTTCGTTACGCAGCCGCCGCAGCAATACAATCGGGGTCCTGGTCTTCGATATTTCTGATCCATTTTGTGTGTTGATCCTGCGCGGCATTGAGAAGACGCTGCATTCTACTTCCTATCTGCCCATCCTGATGGACGCTCATCATGAGCGCCAGCAGTTCGAAGGCTATCTCGACCTGTTGATGGAACGCCGTGTTGAGGGTTTGATTGTTGTTGCAAACTGGCTCTTCGATGAAGGCGGCCTGCTGACAGGACTCAAGGACAGGAAAATGCCGACCGTAGTAGTAGGGCGCGATCTCTCGGAAAAGAGCATAGGGTCGGTCATTGTCGACAACGAGGCGGGCGGCTATCAGGCAATCAAGCATCTGTATGAGATCGGGCACAGAAAAATTGCAGTGATCCGCGGCCCGCGACGCTTGAGCGACAGCAATCGCCGATGGAGCGGTGTTCAGCAATTTGCGGCAGAACAGGGCTTAACACTTGATACCCGTCTGGTTCGAGAACTTTCGCCCGCCATCGATCCGATTTCCGGATTCGAGGGAGGAGCACAACTCACCCAGGATTTGATCCGTTCACGGATCAAGTTCACTGCATTGATAGCCTTCGACGATCTGACCGCCCTCGGCGCCGTGCGAGCACTTGCCGGAACAGGCCGATCGGCCCCGCAGGATTGCTCGATCATCGGCTTCGATGATGTGCCCCTAGCTGCTTTGACTACTCCCGGCATTACGACGATCCGCCAGCCGATGGAGGAGATGGGCAGTGTAGCGACACGACGCCTTCTGGATGCATTGAGCGAACCCGGCGGACAGCGTTCAGTTGGGCCGGAACTTCAGCTCTTGCCACCGTCTCTGGTGCTCCGCGATTCGACAACCGCGCTATAAGTAAATCTTTTCCCGCTTGACAATTCGCTCCCCGGCGCCCCTACTTGCATTTATATTAAATCGATTCAATAGAATGCCCGCTTTCACCTTCAAGTCGTAAACTCCAGCCGAATGTTTTTCCTTCTTGACTTGCGCTGCTTTTGCTCCTAAATTTCATGTCAAAAAGTATTAAAACGTTTTAAGTCAGGGGAATTTGAAGATGAGGCCAATCAAACAGATCTTCCTCCAAATCACGCGACAGCTCTTTCTCGTATGGATTGTTGGGCTTTGCGCATCTCAGGCGGCATTGGCCCAGGGCGGCCGAGGCGGAATTAGTGGGCTGGTCACTGATCCCACCGGAGCCGCAATCCCGTCGGCAAAGGTGACGGTTGTCAACCTTTCTAATGGAGTGACACGCTCCACCGTCACGACCGGGGCGGGGCTCTACTCGTTCGTTTCACTCGATCCGGCCACCTATCGAGTGACGGCCACTGCGAATGGATTCGACACCGTCGCGCATGACAAGGTCATCGTGACGGTGGACACGGTCAGCGAGGTGAACATCTCCCTTCGTGTCGGCAACGCGAGCGAGGTGGTGACCGTCACCGGAACCAGTAACCTCGCGGAGGCTAGCAATTCCACTGTCGGGCAGTTGATCTCAGCACAGACTATGGATCGGGTTCCACTGTTGACGCGGGACGTTTATGACCTCGTGCAATTGAGTCCAGGCGTCACTCCCGCGAATGGCGCACCGAACTCTTCCAGTTCCTATGCGATTGAGAATATTTCATCAGGACGCCCCGGCGTCGACGTATCGTCCTACACCTTCAATGGCGCGATCGCAGGATCGGTCTACTACATGGTCGACGGCAGTCCGCTTGGCATCGCCGAGAACAATGCCGCCGCCATCATCCCTGCCCTCGACATTCCTGAAGACGCCGTCGAAGAGGTACGCGTTGAGACCCAGAATACGCCTGCCTCATACCAGAGCGGCGGCGCGGGCGTCATCAGCCTAGTCACAAAATCCGGCACGAATGCCTACCATGGCAGCGTCTTTGGATATTTCCGGCCCGATGTCCTTGCCGCGAACGAATACTTCAACAAACAAAGCGAGCTGAGTAGTGGCACTCCTAATACGCCGCCTTCTTTTCACCGGTACCAGGAAGGTGCGTCCATCGGCGGACCTATCCTGCACGACAAGCTCTTCTTCTTCGGCGATTACGAGGCCACCCAACAGGACCTTTACGATGGGTCCAACTACTTTACAGTGCCCACAACCGCGGAACGGACGGGGAACTTTTCGGGTGATAGCTTTACCATCTATGATCCGACCCAACCCGACTATGGCACGGGACCGAATGCGGGCACACGGCAGCCGTTTCCCAACAACACTATTCCCAACCCCAATCCCATTGCCGTGAACTTCTTGTCGCACATGCCCAAATGCAATGTCGGCGCGAACTGCGACTCTGCCAGCGACGGTGCCTTGAACAACTTTTTCCTGCCTGGAGTCGACCCATCCACCGCGCAGAGGTTCGATATCCGCATCGACTGGGATCAGAGCGAGAAGCAGCATATCTTTGGGCGCTTCTCTTTCGACCGTCTGTTTACCTCCACATTCAACGCCTTCAACAACGAGTGGGATCTGAACTATGCGCAGAACATTACCAACGGGCGCAACATCCTGATCGCCGACGACTACACGCTGAACCCCACGACGGTCCTGCAGCTTCGCTACTCCTTCACGCGGCACTACGAGAACCAGGGCGGCGATCCGCAGCAGGTCGGAACTGACATTACCGCTCTTGGTTTCCCCGCTTCCCTTGCTGCGGATCAAAACTACAAGCTGCTACCGTTCGCCATCTTCACCGACTATGTTTCCCCCGGCGGACAGACAAGCGGTGTCGGCGGCACCGCCAACTACAACACCTTTCAGTACGCCAGTGAAAACAGCGATGCGAATGTCGCGGTCACCAAGGTGCTCGGCAAGCATTCTATCGACGCTGGTTTCGAATGGCTGAAGCGCTTCCTGAATGTCGGCCAGCCAATTGCGCCCGCCGGCTCCTACGCTTTCGACTTCTCAGCGACGGATCAGCAAACATCGCCGGCCGACGGCATTCTTGTCGGCGGCAGCGACTTTGCTTCTTTCCTAGCCGGGATGGGCACAGTCCCAGGCACGGAGTCCAACAATTATCCCAACTTCTCCAAGGATCTCTTCGCGGCTGAGGCTAACGGCTATTTCGGAACTTTCGTCCAGGATACGTGGCATCCCACGAGGAACTTCACCGTTACCGCGGGCCTGCGATGGGATATCTTCCGGGGACGGACCGAGCGGCATAACCGCCTGGAATACTTCGATTCCAATGCCACCAACACGGTCGACGGTGTGGGCTATACTGGCGCCGAAGTCTACGTCAACGGCAGCAACCGCTCTCCATTTAACACCAACTTCGGCAACTTCGGTCCCCGTCTGGGGTTTGCCTGGCAGGTAGCCGACAATCTGGTCTTCAACGGCAGCGCCGGTATCTATTACGGCCCCACCACCCAGATGGTCGGCAGCGCGTCCCTCAATAGCGACGGCTTCGCCTCCTACACCGCCTGGAACGCAACCTGCTTCAACGACGACGGCAACACCGTCCTCAACGGCAGCAGCCTGTGCTCTGGAGCCCCAGCAGGCAGCCCTCCGCCAACCACCACCGGAGACTACTCCCTCAGCAACCCCTTCCCCAGCGGAGTCGTTCCCACCTTCACTACTCCTCCTCCGGGATTGGCCAACAATCTGGGCACAACTCTGAACACCGTGCTGCATTCGCAACATACGCCGACTATCTACAATTTCAACTTCGGCTGGCAGTATGAGTTCCCGCACCAGATCGTGCTGAGTGCCGCCTATGTCGGCAGCCGCGGGCTGTTCCTTCCCTTCGGCAGCGCCGATTTGAATACCCTCGACCTAGGAACTATAGGAACGTACCAGTCGGCACTGATCAATAACTCGGTGAACAATCAGTGGGCGGCGATTCAGCCGGCGACCAACGCCAACTTCGGGTCGTCCACGGTGCCCTTGTGGGTGTCTCTGCAGGAGTTCCCTCAGTTCGGCAGTGGCAACTACGGCGACGGCAACGGCGTCATCGTTCACGGATTTCCCGGCGGGGACTCTGAGTACAGCTCCCTTCAGACCAAGCTGCAGAAGAGACTGACCAGCCATTTCAGCATGCTGGCCGGCTTTACCTGGGCCAAGCTAATGACCGACGACGGCAATCCTCCGCTGGGCTTCGTCGGTTCTCACCTGGGTGCTCCTCAGGACTGGAAGAACCTCCAATACGAGCACGCGGTAAGCCCCCAGGACATCAGCCGTCAGTTCACTGGGCAGGCGTCCTATGACCTTCCCTTCGGCAAGGATCGCGCTGTCAACCTGAATGGGGTGGGAAATGCCTTCCTTGGCGGGTGGACGATGAATGGCATCTTCTACTGGAGCACCGGTATTCCGATTGCCTCGCCTACCGTAGGGGCCCCGTTCTCTTACTTCAACCAGAGGCCGAATCTCACCTGTAATCCCGGCGCCAACGCGCCGCACACCGCAACGGCATGGTTCAACCCCGACTGCTTCGCTTTTCCGGCCAGCCAATTCGTGCCAGGAACCGCGCCTGCCTATCTCGACGGTGTCCGCACCATGGGAGCAAACGATGTGGATCTGTCCGTCTACAAGACGTTTCAGATCAAGGAAACTAAGACCATCCGTATCGAGGTATCGTCCTACAACGTCGCCAACCGTGCGCAGTTCGGGATGCCGGTTGTTCCGGACCTGACGACGACGCTATCGCTTGGGCAGCAGGCGTCGGGTTTCGGCTCCATCGGAACAACCGTCAACACTCCGCGCCAGTTTCAGTTCGCTGCGAGGTTCTCGTTCTGATTCAATCACACCAGCTAGTCCACTGTAGATACGGATGCGAGTTCCGCGAACTACTCCGCGGCGCTTGACGCTAATTAACTGCGTACTATGCAGTTAGGATTGAAGTTTGATTTTCTAGCGACGGCATTGCGACGGATGGCGCCATCCCGATCTTTGCGGGCTCCGGCCAGTTTGTGGTCCTGAGCTATCCCGTTGTCGGAACCGAGGATCCTTGATGTCTGCCGAATCTGCCGTAAGCACCAGCCAGATCACGCTCAAGCGCAGTCTTGGCTATTGGGACCTGGTGCTTTACGGCATCATTCTCATTCAACCAACGGCTCCGATGCCGAGCTTCGGCGTGATCTATAACGAAGCCCACGGACATGTAGTGACGGCCATACTTTGTGCGATGGTCGCAATGCTGTTCACCTCGGTCAGCTATGGTCGCATGGCGCGTGCGTATCCGCAAGGTGGCTCAGCGTTCATGTATGTGAGCCGCGAGTTGCATCCCAGCCTCGGCTATATGACCGGCTGGTGCATGGCAATGGACTACATCCTGAATCCGCTAATCTGCACTATATGGTGCAGCAAGGCTGCGGAGAATTTTCTACCCAACGTTCCATACATTGCTTGGGCCATCTTCTTTGCCGCGATGTTCACGCTGCTGAATCTCAACGGCGTGGAAACTTCGGCCCGAATCAATGCAATGATGGCGGCCGCACTGGGCGTGGTAATAATCCTGGTTGTCATCGCGATCACGCGATACCTGCTGCACCTTCCCTCTCAGCCTGCTTCCTTCTATACGCTGCCGTTCTACGATCGCTCGACATTTACCTCTTCAGCCCTATTTCGAGGGACATCCATTGCCGTATTGACCTACATCGGTTTCGACGGAATCTCAACACTCACCGATGAGGCAAAGGATCCACAACGAAGCATTCCCCGGGCGATCATCGCGACTTGTCTCATTACTGGCATTCTGGCATCGATCGAGGTTTATCTTGCGCAGCTGGTGTGGCCCCGGGGAGCGGCCTTTCCGGATGTCGATACCGCATACGTACATATCGCGGGACGCGCAGGAGGGCCGATCGTCTTTGCGGTCGTCAATGGTGCATTGTTGTTGGCGACGATTGGTTCAGGCATGGCATCACAACTGGGAGCGGCGCGGCTGCTGCTGGCGATGGGCCAGGACGGTGCCATTCCCAGACGATTCTTTGGCTCGATACATCCGAAGAATCGTATTCCGCGCAACAACGTGCTTCTGATCGGAGCAATCTGCCTCGCGGGCGCCTTGGTGTTCAGTTACCAGCTTGGAGCGGAGTTGCTGAACTTCGGCGCCCTATTAGCCTTCATGGGGGTGAATATCTTCGGCGGTACTGGGATGGCGCCAAGGGCGCGCTTCACAGTGGGTTTCGATACTGCTATCCCTTCTAGGCTTTGCTATCTGTGGTTTCATATGGCTCAACCTCAGCAGGCCAGCCCTGACTGTTGGAGCGGCGTGGGCTCTTGTCGGTGTCATTTTCTGGGTTCTCTATGGCCGTAGATCGAAGGTGTCTGCTTGAGCCGCTTCGACGTAACTCTGGTGGGGGAAGCAAATCTCGACCTGGTGCTTTATGGTCTTCCAACCGATCTGCCGCTTGACCGTGAGCTGGTCGCCAATGGCATGGCACTTACGCTGGGAGGATCGCCGGCGATCACCGCGCACAATCTCGCGTCGCTAGGCAGCCGAACGGGATTTGTCACGCTGGCGTCTGACGATCTATTTGGGGCGATGTGTCAACGCGATTTGACGGCGGCTGGTGTTGATCTCTCACCTGCCATAAGAAAGACAGGCTCCGCCAGCAGGGTGCAAGCATACTGCTGCAGCACACGGGTTACCGCCGAACGCTCACCTTTCCTGGAAACACCGTCGATCTGAGACTGGAAGATCTCGACTTGGAGTACCTCAGCAACGCGGCGCACTTTCACCTTTCGTCCTATTTTCTGCAGAAGGCCTGCGCAAGGATGTGCCGCGTCTGCTTGCTCACCTCAAACGGGCCGGACTCACTATTTCCGTTGATCCGAATGATGACCCCCTGGGACATTGGGGCGATTCTTTCTTCGAAATTCTGCCGTTTGTGGATGTTCTCATGCCAAACGAGCGCGAAGTGTGCGAGATGATGCGCGAATCTGATGCCGACCGCGCGATGCGCCGACTTGGGAAACTCATACCACTACTGGTGGTGAAGCGCGGTGCTCGTGGCGCGGTGACGGTCAGAGGCAATGAGAGACTTGATTCGCCATCGCCCGACGTTGAGACGGTCGATGCAATCGGCGCCGGCGACAGTTTTAACGCCGGCTTCCTCCACGGTTTCGCGCGAAAATGGCCGATTGATCGATGTCTTCACTTCGGCAGCCTCACCGGCGCCTTCTCGACCACAGCTGCCGGTGGCGTGCAAGCGTTTCGCGACCGG
>CAVRNK010000067.1:0-59107 GCA_963721995.1 uncultured Acidobacteriaceae bacterium
GCCCGGAAGCCGTAGCGCGATATGCCATCACGCCGTAGACGGCGGATCACTCGGCCGAGAATTTTCCCCCACCCGCTACAATAGAAATAGAGACACAGAAGCCCGCCACACGGCGGGCTTCTGTGTCTCATCGAAGGGCGCGATTCGGAGAAGACGCCGCCCGAAGCCACCGAAACAGCGCGCCATAACTCTTGTGTTTTCTATGAGGTGGAGATAAGTCACATTTCATGTATGAGTTACAGGCCAAATACCCCTTAAACTCAATCAAATGAATGAGTAACAAACCGAGGTGGAGGGGGTATCCCACTCCCCGTGTCCCAAATCGGGAATCACCGCCCCGTCCGTCGCAGCGCCACCCGCGCCGCATAGTAGCCGCACATCCCGTGCACCCCGCCCCCCGGAGGCGTCGACGAAGAGCACAAATAAAGATTCCGGTCCGAAGTCGAATACTGCCGAAGATCCGGCCGCAAAAACGTCTGCCGCACGGACATCGCGCCGCCGCTGATGTCGCCGCCGATCAGGTTGGCATCCCGCGACTCCAGCCACGCCGGCGTCGACACATGCCGCGCCAGCACACAATCCCGAAATCCCGGAGCAAACCGCTCGATCTGGTCCTCGATTCGCTGCGCCATATCTACCGTCGACCCGTTAGGAACATGGCAGTAAGCCCACGCTGTGTGTTTCCCCTCCGGAGCCCGCGTCGGATCGAACACGCTCGGCTGCGTCACCAGCACAAACGGCCGCTCCGCACATCGCCCGTGCGCCATCGCCCACTCCGATCGCGCGATCTCCTCCATCGTCCCGCCGAGGTGAACCGTAATCGCCCGCAGACACTCCTTCGCCCGCCAGGGAATCGTCCCCGACAGCGCATAGTCCACCTTGAACGCCGCTGGCCCCAGCTTGAACCGCTGCAGCGACCGCCGATACGACGCCGACAGCCGCTCCCCCGCAATCGCCATCAGCTGCTGCGGACTCACATCGCACAGCACCAGTCCCTGCGGAAGCTCACCCACCGACCCGATCCGCCGGGACAGGTGCACCTCACCGCCCAGCGCCCGCAGATGCCCCACCAGTGCATCCGTGACCGCCTGCGCCCCACCCCGGGGCACCGGCCACCCCACCGCATGCCCCGCCCCCGCCATCACCATCCCGATCGCCGCACTCAACGGCTCATCCAGCGAAAGAAAGGAATGCGCCGCCAACCCAGCAAACAGCGCGCGCGTCCGCGGGTTCTTGAAATGCAGCCTGCAGAAGATCGTCGCCGGGAACACCGCATTCATCCCGAACCGCCCCAGCAGCACCGGATGCCGCGGCAGATGCAACGCCGGTCCAAGCACCTCACCTGCGAACTCCCGCCAGTTCTCCGCCAGTGGCGCGAATATCCTTCTCCACGCCTTCCCATCCGTTCCGAGCGCCGCCTCCACCTCACCCAGATCGCGCTCCAGCACGACCGCTGTTCCATCATCCAGCGGATGCGCCAGCGGCGCCGCTCCATGGATCCACAACAGCCCGTGTCTCGCAAGCGGCAGTGTCGAGAAGAAGGGTGATCCCGCCGCCATCGGCAGCACCGCCGATCCGAAGTCGTGCAGAAAGCCGGGGAGCGTCAGCTCCATTGTCCGCGCCGCGCCGCCCGGCTGAGCCTCAGCCTCGAACACCTCGACGTGCAGTCCCGCCTGCGCCAGCGTGATTGCGGCGGCGAGACCATTCGGCCCGGACCCGATTACAGAAGCTTGGCCCATACCTTAATTATGCGGCGGCAGTTCCTGCGGCCACGCAATCACTCCAACCTTTCCGTCAGGCTGCAGCGTCAGCACCGGGGCATACAGCCCGAGCAGTTGCCTCCGCCACCAGTTGCCGGTCTCCCGCTTCTCCTTCATCGACGTGAACCAGTACTGCCACAGCACCGCCCGCACATACTTCGGCGGAACCCCTGCGAATGGATTCCCCTTGAAGAGCGCCAGAACATCCCGGCTGTTCTCCAGCAGCCGCTCCTCGGTAAACGGCACCAGCGTGTTCTGTTGCCAGTCACCCAGCGAAGCGAACCACAGGTTCCAGTCGAACCGCGGCTGATAGGGTGCATAGATTCCCGGAGCCACATTCAGGGCCTGGGGCTTATATCGGAAGGGGTACGCCGTCCACGTCGTCCCGTCCTTCGACCCCTGAAACTCGATCTCATACCGCCCCCGAGTCATCACCGCAAACAACCCATATTGGTTGGCAATCCGAAAGGGCTCAAGCATCCTCACCGGTGCCATCGGCAGGGGCGACCCCGAAAATGGCATCCGAATCATCTCCGCAGTAGTCACGTACGCCACCCACGTCAGCATCACCGCCGTCACCGCTAGGCGCATCGCGGCAAATTGCGAAGGCTTGCGGTGCTCCAGCGGAGGCCCGTCCTCCTGCTCCGCGCTATTGAACAGCGACACCGGCGCCTCAGCTTCTGGAAGCGTTTCATCTCTCTCTTCTTCAGCCTCCACCCTCGGCCGCCAGCGCGCTGGTAGGTATCGCGTCAGAAATCGATCATCGAGCAGAAGGAAACCAAGTGACAGAACCAGGTAGTTCAGAAAGGTGTAATTGGCAGTAAGAATCACGCCAATCTCCCACGGCGTGACGATGAAGAAGCAGATCAGACGCGCCCGCCGCCCGAAAAAGAACAGGCACACAATCCCCAGTTCCATCACCAGCGTAGCGCCCGCGGTCGAGACATGAAACCAGTGTGGAAGATGCTCCACATACCATCCAACCCATGTTGGCAGCGGTCCGTTCTGGTAGTACTCATCCATCGCCGTCAGGTGGCGCCACTCCGGATCGCCGCTCAGCAGCTTCACCATTCCCGACTCGAAGTAGATGCGGAACCATTCCCACTGCAGCAGAAAGAGACTCGCTCGCGACGGCGGACTCTCGCCCCATCCGGGCCGCACCCCTACTGGGCAGAAGAACAACGCGATGAAACCAGCCTCCAGCAGCATCCCATCCGATTGATACCCTGAGAAGTCTCCCGCCGCCGCAACAAACGACAGGTAGCACACAAAGCAAATAAAGAAGCTCAGACGCGGCCACAGGTTGAACAGTGCTACGACGGACGCTGCCAGCCCGATCCAGCAGAGCGCCATCAGCATCGCATTGCTCGAGGAGAGCCACAGTAGCGTGGGAGCGAACCAGTAACGTGCCGCAGGCATCGATCGTTGCACCAGACCGAGATACTGCCCCGCCGGCTCCACTCCATCCGGGCCGATCAATCCGCGGATCTGAAAGAGCAGTGAGTAGAATGCCGAAAAATAAATCGCTGCCAGCGCCCGCAAAAAGATCCAGCGGGGAATATGCCGCCCTCCCGGTCCGAAACGCGGATCAAAGAGCCACCGGAGAATGCCTGCCGGGCTGCGCTGCATACTGAGGGCAGAATAGCGCGTTCCGCCAGATCGGGATAATAGTGTCACTCTGATACCTCCTGATCCATGCCTTCCCTTTATGGAACGCGGCCGAACAGAAGACATTACTTAAGTGCGAACAGTATGCTCTCTGCCTTCTACTCTTAACCCATCCCGCCCTATGCTGTACGCAGTTTTCACAATCAAGCTGCTTACCGATTCACTTGTCGTTATTTTTGACGCGGAGAGAAGCGCTGTGCCTTTGCCTGGATCTGAGCTGGTGAGTGCCGTAATTCCAACGCGCAACCGACCCGAGTTAGTCGTGAAAGCCGTGCAATCCGCATTGCGCCAGACCCACCCTCGCATCGAGTCATCGTCGTCATTGACGGCCCTGACCCGCCGACCGAGAGCGCATTGGCAGAGATTCACGACCCTCGTCTCCGCATCTACCTGCTTGCCGCCAATGTCGGTGGCGCCGAAGCCCGAAACATTGGAGTCCGCGCCGCCCGCGGCGAGTGGGTCGGATTCCTGGACGACGACGACGAATGGCTCCCGCAGAAAATCTCCCTGCAGCTGGCGGCAGCTTACGCAAGCGAGGACGCCTTCCCCGTCATCTCCTCGCACCTGATCGTTCGTACGCCGCGAATGGATTTCTCCCCGGCCGTCCACACATGTCAATCGGACCGGCAGGTCAGTGAGCACCTCTTCTGCCGCCGCCTGGACGACAGCCCCTGCGCCATGCAGACCTCCACGCTTTTTGTGCAGCGCAGCCTTATGGTCGCCGTGCCCTTCCGCCGCGGCCTCAAACGCCATCAGGACTGGGATTGGCTGGCTGCGTGCATCCACCCATCCCGGGGTCCGCTTTCAAGTGATTTCTGAGCCTCTGACCATCTTCCGCGTCGAAGACGCCCGCCCCAGCGTGAGCCGGGCACTCGATTGGGAGTTCTCACTGGCGTGGGCGCACGAAAGCCTCTTCGTCTGCGTCTCCGAGCACATCCGCCAGACCGCTCTCGAGCGCGGATTTCCTGCCGACAAGCTATGGGTGCATCGCATCGGCATCGACCTGCACAGCTCGGAATTGGCCAGATCGCCTGGTCCCCAGCCCATCGTTCTCTTCGTCGGTCGCCTTGTCGAAAAGAAAGGCTGCGCTCACCTGATACGCGCCATGGCGCTCGTCAACGCGAAGCTCCCCGGGGCCCGCCTGGTGGTCGTCGGCGACGGCCCGCTCCGCTCCGAGCTCGAGCGTCAGGCCAGGGAGCAATCGCCTAATGCCGTCTTCCTTGGATCCCAGGCCTTCCACGTGGTTCGAACCTGCATGCGCCGCGCACACTTGCTCGCAGCTCCCAGTGTCATCGCAAAAAACGGCGACACCGAGGGCCTCCCCATCGTCCTCTGCGAGGCGCAGGCCATGGGACTTCCCATCACCGGCTTTCGCGGACCCGGCGTGGACGAGGCGGTCATCGACGGCCATACCGCCATGCTCGTCAACTCGGGCGACCACGAAGCTCTGGCGGCGATGATCCTCCGCTTGCTCGCCGACGCCTCACTTCGCGCACGGCTCTGTGTCGCGGGAAGACAGCACGCCGCAAAGTACTTCGACCTCCGCGCCCAGACCGCGCTGCTCGAAGACAAATACGACGAGGTCCTCAGCCAGCAATGAAAGAGCACCGGCTGCTGCACGGCTCCGCCTGGATCGTCTCCGGCCAGTTCGTGTCCATGGCTTTTCAGGCCATCTATTTTGTCCTGATGGGCCGCACCCTGGGCAGCCGCGAGTACGGAGCCTTCGTTGGAGTCGTCGCCCTCGTCGCCCTGCTTACTCAGTTCAGCAGCGCGGGCATGGAGATGATCCTGCTGCGCAACATCAGCCGCGACCGCAAATCATTCGCGACCACGTGGGGCAACGCGCTGCTCATCACCGCCTGCGGCTTTGTGCTTCTGCTCGCCGCGGCGTGGCTCATCGGATCGCTCACCTTGCGCCCGCAGTTCCGCGCGCTCATTCCCTGGATCGCCCTCTCCGATGCCTTGTTCGGAAAGGTCGTCCAGCTGGCCAGCCGCGCCTTCCAGGGGGCGGGAGAAATGTCCTACTGCGCCCGGCTCACCGCATTTGTGTACGCCGCCCCGCGCCGTTCTCGCCGCATCTCTCTATCTCTACGCCCGCTATTGGGGCGGTCATCCCGACGCCTACACCTGGGGGCGCATCTACTGGCTTGCTCCCTTCGCCGTTTCTCTCATTGCCTTCTGGCTTATCACGTCGCAGCTTGGCTGGCCGCGCTTCTCACGCCTTCGCCTTCGCGACCTGAGCGAAGGGCTCAGCTTCTCGTTCTCCAATTCCTCGATCTCCGCCTACAACGATATCGACAAGACATTTCTCGTCAGTCTTGGTCAGACGTACGCCGCCGGCATCTACTCCGCCGCCTATCGGGTGGTCGATGTCGCAACCGCGCCCCTCTACGGTATCTACACCGCCGCTACTCCGCGGCTCTTTCGCGAGGGGGCTATAAGCGTCGGCCACGCCAGCGCCCAGTCGCGGCGTCTCCTGCTCCGGACCATCCCCTACGGACTCGCTGTCGTCGCCGCTCTCTATTTCGCAGCACCGCTTCTTCCGCGCCTCTTCGGATCATCCTTCCAGGGCTCCGTCGCCGCACTTCGCTGGCTCTGCCTGTTGCCGCTGCTGCGCGTCTTCCACTACGCCTGGGGAACCACCATTACCGCCTCCGCCTCGCAGTGGAATCGCACCGCGACACAGTTCGGCGCGGCAGCCCTCAATCTGCTGCTGAATTTCCTGCTGATTCCGCGCTGGTCGTGGCAGGGCGCAGCGGTGGCCAGCCTTCTTACCGACGGGTCGCTGGCCATATCCAGTCGCTTTGTGCTCTGGTGGATCCAGCGGCGAGAGGCAGGAGCTCACGAGGGACGACGATCAGGGCTGGTGACCGCGCCTTCCGCAGATTAGAGCCCGGACCCCCCTTCCCCCCCTTTCTTGGCTGCGCTGAAACCGTTTGATTCGAGGAGCCTTAGCGGCTCAACGCCGGGTAAGGATTTGAAAACAGGATCTTTATCCACAAAGATCGCATTCCAAATGGCTTAACACGCGGCAGGCCCACAAAGGAAAAGCCCGGCAACGCGCCGGGCTTCTCGTCTCTATTTCTATTTTAGCCAGCCGCGAGAAATACTCGGCCAACAATTTCCGGCGAAGCATACTTGTGAGAAGTGCCAGCAAGTCATTCGGAGTGGAGCGTGGTGATTGGATCGACGCGCATGGCGCGCAGCGCCGGGATATAGCTGGCGGCAAGTGCCACGGCGGTAAGCACAACGGTGACGCCCACGAAGGTAGAGAGATCGGTCGGCGATACGCCGTAGAGCAGTCCGGCCATGAGGTGAGAGACGATGAGCGCACCGGCCACACCCAGCCCGGCGCCAGCAGCGGCCAGACCGAGTCCCCGGCGCAGGACCATCTTGAGGATATTGCCTCTTTGAGCTCCCAACGCGAGGCGAATGGCGATCTCGCGTCTTTGTTCATTCACAACATAGGAAATGGTCCCGTAGATTCCAAGTCCGGCGAGCAGCAAGGCAGTGGCCGCAAAAAACGCCACCATTTCCATCGAGAATCGCCTGACGGAAAGCGAGGTGGAGAGCACGTCATCCAGGGTCTCCGCATGGAAGACGGGAAGTGTCGCATCGATGGACTGGACCTGCTCGCGCATTTGTGCGTCGATGGCGCTGGGATCGAGTTGTCCGCGAAGAAAGATGGCCAGGTCTTTGGCGGTGCGCTGGTAAACGCTGCGGTAGATCAGCGGAATTGCCGCGTCCGCCAGCGATTCTGTGCGGGCATCCGCAATCACGCCGACGATTGTGGTCCAGGCTGGCGGGGCAGAGCTCGGCAGCCCGCGAGTATCCAGGTGCAAACGGACGCGTTTTCCAAGCGGGTCCCCGCCCTTCCCATCTTTGCTTGGCCAGTACATGCGAGCCGCAGCCTGATTGATGACCGCAACCTGGGGCGTATCTTCAAGGTCGTGGTCGCTGAAAAGGCGTCCGCGCAACAGCGGCATCCCCAACAGATGGAAGTATTCGGGCGACACGATGGGACTATCGATCACTGGAGCCTGATTGTCCATCGTCTCGATGCCTTCGCGGATCAATGGCAGCCGACCGGGATCGCTGTGGCCCAGAGGAAGAGAGGCCTCGTCGCCGATGGCCGCTTCTTCCACCCCCGGCAGTGTTCGGCTGCGGCGGAGAATCTCGCGCAGCAGGACCGATTCCTGCGCGGCGGTTTGATAGGGATCCATCGTGGGATCGTTGGGCCCCGGCAGCCAGGTCTGAATGGCCATGACACGGTCAGGATTGAAGCCGGGCTGCACTTTGAACAGGTCCCAGAAACTGCGCAGCAGGAGGCCCGCGGCGACCATCAGCACCAGGGAGAGCGCCAATTCGCTGATGACCAGAATCTGGCGGGTGCGCGAGCGACCAAGTGAACCACTGGCTCCGCGTCCTTCCTGCCTGAGCGTACCGATCAAATCGAAGCGGCTCATGAGCCACGCGGGAGCAAGCCCGAAGATGGTTCCGGCTGCGACAGAGACGGCGATGGCAAATACCAGCACGTCCCAGCTGATGGATATGTCATTGAGGTGGGGGAGGCTCTCCGGAACAAGCTGCAGCAGGAATTTCCTCGCGAGAAAAAGAATCGCAAAACCGGCGATTCCGCCAAGCAGGAATAGCAACAGACTCTCGGTCAGAAGCTGGCGGATGAGACGCGCTCTTGTAACTCCCATCGCCTGGCGAACCGCGATCTCACGCCCTCGCGCGCTGGCACGGGCAAGAAGGAGATTGGCGACGTTGACGCAACTGATCAGGAGGACCAATGCTACCGCGCCGAACAGTAGAATGAGAGATTGGCGAACGCTGCCGACCACGGTTTCACTGAGCGGAATCAGGCGCACGGTCCAGTTGGTCTGTGCCGGATACTCCGCCGGATATTGCTTTTTCAACGATGCAACCAGCGCATCGAGTTGAGCCTGCGCGGCCGCAATCGAGAGACCGGGCTTCAGGCGCGCGATGACCGCTCGACTCCGCAGACGTGAATTGCGCAGCGGGGGCGGAAACGGCACACCGGCAAAGCCGGCTCCCAGCCAAAGTTCCACATTCTGCTCCTCGCTGGTTGAGCCCTGATCGCGAAATCCACGCGGCATGACGCCCACGACGTGATAAACGTCGTTGTCCAGGTGCAGAGCTTTGCCGATGATGTGCGGGTCGGCTCCGAATTCTCTCCTCCAAAGCCCGTCGCTGATCACGACCTCCAGGTTGTAGCCGGGAGTGGCGTCGTGCGGGTCGAATGTGCGGCCCAACTGCGCGTCTGCACCGAGGACCCCGAAGTAATTCGGCGTAACCTGCTTGAAGCTGAGACGCAGGGGCTGCGCACTGCCGGTGAGGTTCACGTTTGCGCCCCTGCCGGTAATCGCCGCGGACTGGAATATCCCGGAACTCTCGAGGTCTCTCCACTCAGGGACGGAGATGCCTACGCCGTGTGCGCCGACGCCGGGAAGGTCGTCCTGAACGCGCACCAGCTGGGCAGGGTTTGGATACGGCAAAGGGTGCAGAAGCGTGGCGTCGATCACGCTATAGATCGCGGTGGTGGCGCCGACGCCCAGGGCCATTGTGGCGATCGCGATGAACGCAAATCCAGGGGATCTTCCCAGCATGCGAACCGCGTACTTCAAGTCGAAAAGCAGATTCTCGATCAGGGGCAGGCTTTGCTCGGCGTGGTGGTCCTCCCGTATCGCTTCGGCCGCGCCGAGCTTGAGCACGGCCTGCCGCCGTGCCTCAGCGGGCGACATGCCCGCGCGCAGATTCGCCTCTGTCTGGAACGCAAGATGTTCGGCGATCTCTTCCTGCAGGCGTTGGTCCGCGCTCTGTCGTGTCGCGAAATTCAACAGGCGTATGAAGAAACGTCGCAGGAACTTCACGGCAAATCCTCCGCTCTGACATTGAAAAAACGCTCGATGATTGCCGCCGTTTGTTCCCAATCGCGGGTCTCTGCCTGCAGTTGCCTGCGGCCGGCTGCGGTAAGCCGATAGAAGCGCGCGCGGCGGTTGTTTTGCGATGCGCCCCACTCGGATGCAATCGATCCTTCATTCTCCAGCCTGAGAAGAAGGGGATAGAGCGTGCCCTGGTTCACAGCCAGCAGGTCTCCGCTGATCTGCTCGATCCGTCGGGCGATTCCCCAGCCGTGCTGCGGCCCCAGGACATCGAGTGTCTTGAGGACCATCAGCGCCAGCGTTCCTTGCAAGACGTCGGGTTTTTCCTTCATCGCCATTCAACCTTTAGGTTTCCAACAGGAATAGTGGCACGGTTCCTTTTGGAAAGCAACAGGAAATTTTGAGCTTTGTTTTGACGACAAATCCAGAAGAGCGATCGGGAAACCGCCGGGACACGGTTCATTGCAGACGGCGTAATTTTATTTCCATTGAAAGTCGGCTGATGTCTACAAATCCAATCCGCCTGGACGAATAAGCGGCTATGCGGAGAAGTGACTGCTTCTGAAGGAGCGCCAGGTCGCCGAGGCACTCATCGAGGAACCGATTAGCAGTAGAAGCTCCTGCACCGACACATCACGGATTTTTCTTTTTTCTTCTGCTGCAGCACCCCCTCAGACGCCGAGTTCGCGCATGATGAAGGCATAGTCCAACGCCACTTCTTTCAGATAGTCGTACCGTCCCGACGCCCCGCCGTGGCCGGCGGTCATGTTCGTGTGCAGCAGCAGGGAATTGCCGTCCTTCTTGAGCGTGCGCAGCCTGGCCACGTATTTTGCCGGCTCCCAATACATCACCTGGCTGTCGTAAAGAGAGGTCTTCACCAGCATGGCCGGATACGCTTTGGCCTCGAGATTGTCATAGGGCGAATAGCCCAGCATGTACTCAAAGGCTTCCAGCCCGTTCGGGTCGCCCCACTCCTCGTACTCCGGGACCGTCAACGGCAGCGACGAATCCAGCATGGTGTTCATCACGTCGACGAAAGGGACGTGAGACACAACCGCGCGGAACAAGTCGGGGCGCAGGTTTGAAACCGCGCCCATCAACAATCCACCGGCGCTGCCGCCTTCGATCGCCACCTGTTTCGGATCGCCGTATCCCTGCGCCGACAGATACTCGACTACGGCAATAAAGTCTGTGAAGGTGTTGCGCTTTTCCATCAGGCGTCCCGCATCGTGCCACGGCTTGCCCAGATCGCCGCCGCCTCTTACGTGCGCGTATGCGAGCACGAACCCGCGATCGAGCAGGCTTAGCCGGTTGCTGTTGAAACCCAGCGGCAGCGGATAGCCATAGGATCCGTATCCGTACACGTACAGTGGATTTGTTCCGGGCTCGCGCCGATCCTTGCGATACACCACCGATACGGGAATCTTGACGCCATCGGGTGTCTTTGCGAACAGCCGCTCCGAAGCGTACAACTCACGGTTGAATCCGCCCGGGACCTCCAGTTGCTTGAGGAGCTTCGACTCTCCGGTCGCAACGTCGTATTCGTAGACTGAACTCGGCGTGACCAGCGACTGGTAGCTATAGCGGTATTTCTTCGTATCGAAGACGCGATTGATGTGCGGGTGCGCGCTGTAAACCGGCTCGGGAAAGGCGATCTCCCGCTCCCCGATCCTTTCCAGTCCCGAATCCCGGAAAGAAAACACCAGTAGGTGCTGTAGCCCCACTCTCCGCTCGCATGCCACTAAAAATGAAGCGAATACGTCGACTTCCTCAAGCATCACTTCCGGGTTGTGGGGGAGCATCTCTGTCCAGTTCGTCTTCCCCGGAGCTTCAACCGGCGCGGTGACCAGCCGGAAATTGCGCCCGGTATCGTTCGTTCGGATGAATAACCGCCCATTGCGGTGATCCGCATAGTATTCAATGTTGTCCTGGCGCGGGCTGATCAGCGTCCACTTTCCATCCGGATCGCTCGCCGGCAGAAACTGTTCCTCGCTGGTCGTGTGGCTCGAGCTTTCAAGAATGATGTACAGTCCATCGCGCGTGCGTCCTGAGCCGATGTTGAACCGCTCGTCGGTCTCTTCGTACACCAGCGTATCTTCCGCGTGCGGCGCCCCCAGCTTGTGCCGGTAAAACTGAAACTGCCGCTTCTGCTCCTCGTCCTCAACGGTGTAAAAGAGCGTCCGGTTATCTGCCGCCCAGACAATGGAGCCTACCCGCTCCACGCGTTCCGGAAGCAGCTCACCAGTGCGCAGATCCTTCACCTGCAGCGTGTACTGGCGGAACCCCTTGTTGTCTATCGAATACGCGATCAAGTTGCCGTCATCGGAGACAGTCAGTGCGCTGACCGCCATGAACGCCTGCCCCTTCGCCAGCTCGTTTACGTCGAGCACAACCTGTTCCGGAGCATCCGCGTCCGGCCCCTCGGCTGATCCTGTCTTGCGGCAATAGATGGGGTATTGCGCTCCCTCTTCGGTGCGCGAGTAATACCAGAATTGTCCGTCGCGGAAGGGAACCGAGACGTCCGTTTCCTTAATGTGGCTCACCATTTCGGCGTAAAGAGTACTTTGCAGCTCGGCCGTTGGCTCGAGCACCGCGGCCGTGTAGGCATTTTCCGCCTCGAGATAAGAAATGACCTCAGGATTATCGCGTTCGCGAAGCCAGGCGTAGTTATCCACCAGCGTGCGTCCGTGGATCGGTGTTTCTTTGCGATGGGTAGCGGCAATGGGAGGAGCGAGCTCGGTCTGTGTGGACATACCTCTTCAGGATATAAGAGGCGCAGGACTGGCCGCTTGAGGCGCAATCCCGGCGATTGGGCTACTGGCCCTCCCGCATCCTGTCTTTGACTGACCTGGCCAGCTTTTCAATCTCCTCGGCCTTCTTGGTGAACGATGCGTCGCCCGGCGCCTTTCCCTTGTCCACTTCATCTTTCAGTTGCTGGGCCAGTTGCACCAGCTTCGCGGTGTCGTCCACGATCTGCTTCTGCCGCTGGTTGTTGCGCCGCTTCGCCTGCTGCTCGGCCATCTGCCGCGCCATGGGATTTTCTTCGTCATCCGCCCCCGTCCGGGAAGTTCCCGGCAGCACCGGAGGACGCGGCTGCTGAGCCGTGGGAAGTTGTGGCGTCTCTTGAGCAGTCGGATTCGCGCCGGAAAACGAACCCATGCCGAGAAGCAGGATCGCAGCCGGCAAAATCGCATCAAAGGATCGCATGGGTCTCCAATCAGACTTTCTGGGACAATTATAGGAACGGATGTTTCCCTCGACCGAAAAAGAGTTTTACATGCTGCTGTGGTTCGGCCCGCGCGAGTTCTTCGCGCAGGTCGACAAGAAGTGGTTAGCTGACCTGCAGGAGTTCGTCCGCTCCGCCCTGCCCAAAATCATCGTCATCGTCATTGGAGCGTGGATTCTCGCCCGCATCCTCAAGCTTGTCACCGGGCGCATGATCCGCCTCGCCCAGAGCCGGGCCCGCGGGAACATCGCCCAGGTGCGCACCCTGGCTTCCGTCACCCGAGCCACCGGAATCGGCATCATCGTCTTCATCGCCGCCCTGGAAATCCTGCCCATGCTCGGATTCAAGCTGGAGCCGCTGCTGGCCTCCGCCGGAGTCGCCGGCGTGGCTCTCGGCCTGGCCGCGCAGACCATCGTCAAGGACTGCCTTAACGGCATCCTCATCCTGGTTGAAGACCAGTACAACGTGGGCGACGTGGTCAAGCTCGGCGGTGTCGGCGGCACCGTCGAGACCATGTCTCTGCGCAAAACCCAGGTCCGCGACGGCGACGGGACCCTTTACATCATCCCCAACTCGCAGATCACTATCGTCGCCAACGTCACTCGCGACTTCTCCATCGCGACGATTAACGTCTCGGTTGATTTCTCTGCCAATCCCGACGAAGTGATGGCCCTGCTCAAAGACGTCGCGATGAGCGTGCGCAACGACCCGGCGTATAAGGACGTCTTTCTCGCCGACCCGACCCTCCTTGGCGTTGACTCAATCAAGGGATCGCAGATCATCTATCCCGTGCAGCTAAAGACGAAGGCTAACCAGCAGTGGGCAGCCATGCGCGAAACCCAGCGTCGCATCCGCATCGCCCTGGCCGATCACAACATGCTTCCCGGCGATCCGCTGCGCGTCTACAACACCGTTCCGGCGAATGGGGCCGTTCCCGGCAACCTCCCCGAACCCGCAACACCGCGGGCGGCCGATCCCACCGCGGCGAAGCCAAACCAGATCAACCCCCTCACGGGAGAAGGCATGTCCTGAAGGTTAGGGCTCAGGGATAAGGGATCAGGGAACAGGGCTCGCTACGTGGCGGAGGGGAAAGGCTCTTCCAGACCGCCGTCGAGGATGGGAGGTAATCCACTTAACCTGCATCCTGAGCGATGTCGAGGGACCTGATTTCTCTCACTCAGGCACTCGCAAGGATAGGAAGCAACCGGCAAATGGCATAAGCATTTCTGAGCCCTGAGCCCTGAGCCCTGAGCCCTGAGCCCTGAGCCCCTACACCCTGCCCTTCACAGCCACCCCTTGGCGCGCGCAATCCGCGCCGCGTCGACGCGATTAGCCGCGCCCAATTTGCTGATAGCTTCAGACAGATAATTCCGCACCGTCCCCTCCGACAGGTGCAGCTCATCGGCAATATCGAGGCTCGACTTGCCTTCGCCCGCCCGCCACAGGATCTGCCGCTCGCGCTCGGTCAGCGGATCGGCCCCGCTGTCCCACGCCTCCGCCGCCAGGTCGGGATCCACCACCCGCAGCCCGCGATGCACCCTCCGCACCGCCTCGGCCAGCTCCGCCGCCGGACGGTCCTTCAGCAGATATCCCTTCGCCCCGGCATCCAGCGCCCGACGCAGATATCCCGGCCGGGCAAACGTAGTCAGGATCACCACCCGGGTCTGAGGATGCCGGTCTCTCACTTCGCCGGCCAGCGTCAGGCCAGTCATCTCCGGCATCTCGATGTCCGTCACCAGCACATCGGGCTTCTGCTTGGCGATCGCCGTCAGCGCCTCGCGGCCGTTGGCAGCTCGCCCGCAAACCGTGATATCCGGCTCCGTCTCAAGCAGCGCCGCCAGCGCACCCAACACCATGGCCTGATCCTCGGCCACAATCACGCGAATCTTGGTCATGACGTCATCTCAGCTTCATCCAGGGAGGCGCGCACGTTCGTCGGCACCAGGATCGTCAGCCGTGTGCCCCGGCTGCCATCGACGGCAAACTGCCCGCCCAGCGCCTCGATGCGCTCCCGCATGCCGCGCAGCCCGTTGCCTTCTGCGCGAACGCCGCCGCGGCCATTGTCCTCAACGACCAGCGAGGTGTGCCCGTTCTTTGCGGAGAAGCTCATCGAACACCGGCTCGCCTGCGCATGCCGCACAATGTTTGTGACCGCCTCGCGCACCACCAGAGACACAACGCTTTCAACCGCTGGAGCCAGCAGCGGAGGCTTGTCCTCGCACACCAGCGTCACGCCGGCAGCATCCAGCGTGCTGTGCGCCCGCTTGATCTCCGCCGCCAGGCCCTCTGCGCGGTAGCCGCGAATCGCCTCCCGCACTTCGGTCAGCGCCTGGCGCGAGATCATCTCCACATCGGCAATCTCCGCTGCCGCGCGCTGCGGATCGCGCGAGAACAGCCGTCCCGCCAGTTCCGACTTGAGCACGATGACCGAAAGTGTGTGCCCCAGCACATCGTGCAGATCGCGCGCGATGCGTTCGCGTTCGGCCACTTTCGCCAGCTGCTCGATCTCCTCATGCGCCATCTGCAGCTTTGCGTTGGCCCTCACCCGTTGTGCCGCAATAAGATTGGTCCCGCCGACAATGAGCGAGAACACCGCTGCAAATGCCCATCCCCAGGGGGTGATATGCAGCAGCAGGCCCTCGACTACAACCGTGATCGAAACCACCGCCATCGTGCCGACGCTGATGACCAGCGAGTCGGTTATGAAGGGGATAAAAGCCGAAATATAAATGAAGGCTCCGGCGGCGGCATTGTTTTTCGGAAAATACAGAGCGGCGAGCACGCCCATGGCCGCCAGCAGCGTGTACTGCTGCCAGTGTTTGCGGCTGAAGATCAGCCCGGAGTAAATGGCAAGGAAGATGGTGTAGAAAACGGCAAACTCGATCCAGTACGCCCGGTTGTGCCGCGCGATCGGCTCAATAAAGAAAAAGACCGAGTAGACAATCCAGATAAAATCCCAGAGATCGCTCCGTTTGCCGCTGCTTCTCACCTGCCGGTTGCGCAGGGCATGGCCGGGCCGTGCTCCCGATTTCGCGGCTTCAGTCAAGCCGCTGACACCCATGCTCCCGTCTTCGCAGATACTCACGCCTTCGCCTCACTGCGGGTAAAGATCAGCCAGGCCGCGCCCAGCATCAGGCAAGTAAAGCCTAACAGAGCCTCCCAGTGCCCGGACATCGTTGTGCCCGGCTGCGGGTAACCGAAAATGTTCAGCGCGAGTTGCGCGTAGTGATAGGTCGGCAGTGCCGGCGCCATCTTCTGCATCCAGTGCGGCAGCATGCTCAGCGGCATCCACAGCCCCGAGCAGAACGACATCGGCAGATAGATCAGGTTGATAATGCCCGGTGCTGCGTTGGCCGGCATCACCAACGCGAGCAGCAATCCCATGCTGGCGAATGGAAGTGCGCCCGCGAGTGTAATGCCGGCCAGCTTGATGGCCTCTCCCACCGTCATCGACACGCCGCCCAGGGTTACGCCCAGCGTAACCAGCAGCATCACAATGATCAGCGCGAAGGCCGAACATGCAACCGTCTTGGCCGCAAGATACGCGAGCCGCGGCATTGGACTGGCCTGTTTCAGTTCCAGCCATCCCTGCACACGCTCCGTCGCGATACCCGCGCCCAGCCCGAACAGCGACGCGCCCACCATGCCGAAGCAGCTATAGCTAGCCAGCAGGTAGCGAGCCCACTCCGTGTGCCGGTTGCTCACTCCAAAGAGGAAGTAGAACATCACCGGAAAGCCGATCACCGAGAGCGAGAACGCCCGCAGCCGCAGCATCTTCAGGAACTCGTAGCGGATCTCCTGCCGCGTTACGCGCGCGTAGTAGCCAAAGCTCAATTTCTCCGGACGGGCAGTCAAAACGGCGGTAGCCATAACTATCTCTCCTGTGTAACAAAAACAGTTACAAATTTAGTTCGCAGCGCAATCCTTCGCCGTCAGCGCCAGGAAAGCATCTTCCAGCCCGGGGGCGGAGATCTCGAGCCCGCGCAGGGTCACATCGCGCAGCAGCATCTCCTTCACTACCGCCTCGGCTTCGTGAGCCGTGATGATCAGCGCCTCGCGGTCCCGTTCGACAGTTACCACCGAAGGCAGCGACAGCAGGAACGACTCTTCCAACTCCGTAATGCACCGGATCCTGCGCCCGCTCACGCGCTGCTTGATCTGCGCCGGCGTTCCTTCCGCAATCACCTTGCCCTTATCAATGACAACAACGCGGCTGGCCAGCGCGTCCGCTTCTTCGAGATAATGTGTCGTCAGCAGCACCGTCTTGCCCTGTGCTGCCAGCCAGCGGATCTGATCCCACAAGCCGCGTCGCGACTCAATATCCATGCCCACCGTCGGCTCATCGAGAAAAATCAAGTCGGGATTGCCGGCCAGCGCCAGCCCGAATAGCACGCGCTGCTTCTGCCCGCCGGAGAGCTTCCCGTAGAACTTGTTCTCCAGGCCCTCGAGCCTGGCAATGCGCACAATCTCTTCCGCAGCCAGCGGACCCGGATAGTAGCTCCGAAACAAGTCGATGTGCTCCTTCACCTTCAGCGTTTCGGGAACCCGCGTCACCTGGAGCATCGCGCCAATTCCCGTGCGGGCGGAGGCGTCTCGTGGATCACGCCCCATCACCCGCACGCTGCCTGAGGTTGGCGCGATCAACCCCAGAAGCAAACGAACCGCCGTCGTCTTCCCGGCGCCGTTCGGACCCAGCAGCGCCACCACTTCGCCGGGATAAAGATTCAGCGTCAACTGATCCAGCGCCGTCGTCTGGCCGTAGCGCTTGGTCGCCGAGTGCAGCCGCGCAATGGCGTGCTTCAAATGCGACGGGGCAGGGAAGGGAGCCGTCAGAGGCTCAACCTGTAATCCTGATGCGAATGCCGATGCGGACATGCTGTCTCCTTTACTGAAGACAGCATCTCCCGAGTCGACTCGCGATAGCAGTGGAGTCTGTCATCAATCGCACGTGACAGATGTCATGGTTCAAGATCGGCACAACACGGGGTGCCCCATGTCCGGATTTCCGGACATGGGAGAGCAACACACTTCACGATGTCATCCTGAGCGAAGCGCGAAGCGCGGAGTCGGAGGACCTGCTTTTCTATTCAAGCCACAACCCTGGGTTGCGTGGCCTTCGCGACCGAGGTGAAAAGCTAAGGCCGGGATGCGTGAAGCCTCTGCGCCATCAAAACCAGCCCCCGGACGGGGCGAGGCCATTGAGGCGCATATACGTGACGAGATTGCCATAATGCAAGGCGTCATGATTGGCGACTTGCGTCAGGATGAACATCTTGTTCGTCTTGTGCCCCCAGAAGTCCGCCGGGTCATTGAGGTGGGCATCGGTGAACCCGGAGTACACCCCATCGCAATAGGCGAACGAGCCTTTGAGGTAGGCCATGATCTCCGTCTTTGAACCCTTCGCGGCAGTCGTTGCCGGGGGCGCTTCACCCTTGACGTTTGAACACAATATGTAGGATATATCCGCCACATGGTTCAGGATCTCGGCAAACGAGCGAACGTCCTTCGTCGGCCGGTAGCTGTAGTTGGACTCTGGCATCGCTTCCGCTGACTTCATGATCTTGTCCTGCATATTGCTACGAAAAATGGATATCGTCGTCGTCAGCGGATTCGGCGCTGCGATCGGACTGGGCAGGTTCGGCGATATTTGGGCGTTGGCCAGGGACGCCAAGGTTAGGTTCAGTGCCGCAACAGCAAGGACAATGCGCCAGGCCCCACCTCTTGCAGACTGATAAGGGATCAGTCTGGTAAGCATCTCGATTGAATTACGAGTCGTACAGAAGAGATTGTTCGGGAAGTCTTGCATTCCGAGGTCCTCCTGCCGAGCAACGTTTGCACTCAAGGTTCCAGTTGGCGCGCGGAGTGCTACCTCTTTGCAGTCAGCAGATAGCACGATGGCGAGGGCTCTGGACTCTATGCCGCAATGTCCATTTTCGATGAACACTGTCCACTCGCGGCATTCACGCAGTGCTCCAGGTGCCCGAGTTCCTTAATGACGCATTGTGTTTCCGGAAGGCCCGCCACGGGCGCTCGATTCAAACCCGTAGCGAATGGAGTAGAATCCTGTGCCAATTTTCCCGGAGGGAGAAAAAAATGCGCCGGTATCACCACATCGGGATTCCCACTAACGAATCGAAGCCTGGGGAGACATACTTGAAAGACCTGAAACTCTTTGTCGTCAGTCACCAGAAAAGCGAATTCGGCGTGGAGTGGATGCGTTTCGAAGCGGACGCGGCGGTTCCCGATCTCGTCCGGCAAGTGCCGCACGTCGCGTTTGAAGTGACCGACCTCTCGTCCGAGCTTGCTGGCCGCGAAATCCTGATTCCTCCGAACAGTCCATCGGACGGTGTCCTCGTGGCGTTCATTATTGAAAACGGCGCGCCTATCGAATTACTCGAATTCACCGACCCCAAACACCCAGCCCGTTTATCGGACCAATCGGACGTGTGACCGGCAACACGGAACTAATTCTGGCCGGTCCGCAGCTTGCCTTGAGCGAATCCGAAGGCCCGGATTTCGGCGTTGGAAGCTGAACGGTGATCGCTAACCGCTGAACGCTGGCCTCATCCCTCCCGCCCGCTGTACCATTCGAAACCGTGATCCCACTCACCCGATTTGTCTTCCTCGCGCTCTCCACCACTGCCCTCGCGCAGTCCACGCTCGCGCCACTGCCCACGCTGCCCGAATTTCCGCTTTACCCTCCGAATCAGCCCGTTATCTCGCGCGACATCAATCCGCTGCATCCCTTCTCTGTGGTGGGACCGCGCGGCACCATCCTGGGCTCGCAGGATGGCTCCTATGAGGCGTGGCTCTTTCCCTGGAAAATCCTCACCAACATGCGCATCTCCGCCGAGATGAAGGACTATCCCGTCCCCATCGACCTGAACACTCAGGCCGCCGCCATCGACTTCCGGCCCGGCTCAACCACCATCACCTTCTCGCACGCCAACTTCACCGTCCGCGAAATCATTACCGCTCCGCGCAACGTGCCCGATGGCGCGGGCGTCCTCGTCTTCTACCAGATTGAAGCCGTGCGCCCCATGACCCTCACCTTCAGCTTCACACCCATCATGGAGCGCATGTGGCCTGCGTCCTCCGCCGGGCCGCCCTCGCCGGAATGGGTCAAAACCGGAAACAGCAGCGGCTTCTACATACTGCATCTCAATTTTCCCGATAACGCCGCGGGCATCGCCATGCCCGCCGCCGAGCCCGGCATCATGCAGCCCTACCAGGAACTCGCCCGCGTCTACCCGCTGCAATTTGTGCTGCACTTCGATCCCGCCCGCGATTCTCACACGCTCTTCCCCCTGCTGCTCACCGTGGGAAACACGTCAGCAACCGCAACCCGAGACGCTCTCTACCAACAGCTGTCCAAGCTCGACAACTCCGCGCGGACTATTTACGAAGACCAGCAGAAATACGAGGGCAATTTCCTCTCGTCGAGCCTCAGCATCGACACTCCCGACCAGCAGCTCAACGACGCCTTCAAATGGTCCGAAGTTTCCATCGATCAGCTCCGCGTCCAGACCACGCCCTCGCACGACGAAGAAGCCCTGACCGCAGGCTTCGTCGGCTCGGGAGACTCCACGCGGCCCGGCTTCGGATGGTTCTTCGGACGCGATGCTCTCTGGACCCTCTATGCCGTCAACAGCTACGGCGACTACAACGTTACCCGCCGCGAAATCGAATTTCTCATCAAGCGCCAGCGCGATGACGGCAAGATCATGCACGAGTGGTCGCAGACCGCCGATCTCGTCGACTGGAAGAGCCTGCCCTACGAATACGCCGCCGCCGACGCGACACTGCTCTTCCCCATGGCGCTCAACGACTACCTCCGCATCAGCGGCGATCAGGCGTTCATCGAGTCGCACTGGGATTCCATCGCCCGCGCATGGAACTTCATCACCACCCACGACTCCGACGGCGACGGCATCTACGACAACTCGCAAGGAACCGGCTGGGTCGAATCATGGGTGCCCAGCATGCCGCATCAGGAAATCTACATGGCCGCCCTCGACGAGCAGGCCAGCGTGGCCTTTGCCAACCTCGCCCGCGCTACCGGTCACGCCGATCTCGCTACCGCAGCCGAAGCGCGCGCCGCGCACATCCGCGAGCAGACCGAAAAGGAGTACTTTCACTCCAACTTTTATTCCTTCAGCTGGAACCCCAACAACACAACCGACGACACGGCGACTATCTTTCCCTCCGTTGCATGGTGGGACGGCGATTACATGCTCGACCACGGGCAGACCATGTTCAACCGCTGGGCCTCGTCAGAGTTCTCTACTGACTGGGGCACCCGCATCGTCAGCGACCGCACCAGCTTCTACGACCCCATCAGCTATCACCAGGGCACCGTCTGGCCTCTCTACACCGGATGGGTCTCCCTCGCCGAATACCGCGCTGGCCGGTCTCTCTCCGGCTATGCCCATCTCCGCCAAAATGCCGATCTCATCTGGGCGCAGGATCTAGGCAGCGCCACCGAACTCCTCTCCGGACAGTTCTTCCAGCCCCTGGGACGCAGCACCGCCCACCAGCTTTGGTCCGCCGCGATGATTATTTCGCCCATCATCCGCGGGCTCTTTGGCCTCGAATGGAACGCCGCCGCCAACGAAATCAGCATTACGCCATCGCTCCCTGCTGACTGGGATTACGCGAAGCTGTCGAACATCCCCATCGATCAGAGCCGTATAGACCTCGAGATCAAGCGCGAGAACGGCATGCTCCTCGTCCGGACCACAGGCAGCGGAGCATCTCAGATTCACATTAAGTCCCGCACCCCTGGGGCCCAGCTCGCTAACGGAGCCCTCCAGATCCCGCTGCCCGACGTCGAAGCCGGAATCACGCAGGACCTCCCCGAGGCCGGCTCCGCCACGCAGCAGATTAAGGTCCTCGACCAGCAGACAACCCCCAACTCGCTCAGCCTGCGCCTCGCCGCACCCGCGGGCAGCGCCCAAACAATCTGGCTCCGCATCAACCGCCCGGAGCCATCCCTTCACGCCACAGGCGTCACCCTCTCCGACACCAAATCGCCACTACAAAAGTTACAAATAGAATTTCCCACAGGCTCCGGCTACGTGGAGAAGGAAATGTCCTTCAACTGGTAGCACCTGCTCCATCGTCCATTTATTGGCTATTGGCTGCCCTTCATCGATAGCACCACCGAACCCGCCACGCCCGCTGCCACTGACGCCAGCAGCGTCGCGATCTTTGCGATCTCCAGCAACTCGCCCTCACCCACCGACAGCGTCGCAATGAACAGCGACATCGTAAAGCCGATCCCGCACAGCCAACTCGCCCCAAAAATCTTCCGCCAGCTCACGCCCTCCGGAGCGGCCGCCAGCTTCGTCTTCACCGACAGCCACGCAAACAAAAACACCCCCATCGGCTTGCCAATAAAGAGCCCCAGCAGGATCCCCATAGCAATCGGCTGCAACAGCTTCCCGCCGCCCTCGCCCGGCAGATGCACGCCCGCGTTGGCCAGCGCGAATACCGGCATGATGAAGAACGTCACCCATGGCTGCAGCGCATGCGCAATCCGGTACAGCGGAGACTGCACCAGCACGCACCGGCGCTCGATGCTGTAGATCAGGTTGTTCGATTCGTTCGGAGTCAACTCCGCCTCCGACTTCGCAACCGCGAGCAGCCTCTCCAGCGTCTCCCGGCTCTGCTGGATAAACTCTTTCGGCCCAATCAGCGTTGTTGCCGGAATTGTCAGCGCCAGCAGAATCCCCGCCACCGTTGCATGCACCCCCGAACGCAGCATCGCCACCCACACAAAAATCCCGATCAGCGCATACACCGGCCACGACCGCACCCCCAGCCGGTTCGCCAAGTACGACACCCCGATCCCCGCCAGCCCTCCCACCAGGCTGCGCAGCGAAAAATCCGAGGTATAGAAGATCGCAATTACCGACACGGCGAGAATGTCGTCCACAATCGCCAGCGCCGTTACGAACACCTTCAGTGTCAGCGGAACACGCTTGCCCAGCAGCGCCATCGCCCCCAGCACAAACGCAATATCGGTCGCAATCGGAACGCCCCACGACTCCGCCGCCGGGGTCCCGTGTGCCACCATGATGAAGATCAGGGCAGGGAAGATCACCCCACCCAGCGCCGCCGCCATGGGAAAGATGGCTCGCTTCAGCGAAGATAGTTCGCCCGCCAGCAGCTCATGCTTGATCTCCAGGCCGACAAAGAAGAAGAACAGCGCCATCAGGCCGTCGTTGATAAAGTGCAGCAGCGTCTCGTGCACCGTCGCGCGGCCCAGCCCGATCGACAGATCGCGATGCCAGAACTTGTGATACAGATCCGCCCACGGCGAATTCGCCCACACCAGCGCCGCCACCGTGGCCACGCCCAGCACCACTCCGCCCGCCGCCTCCAGCCTGGCAAAGCGCACGAACGGCGACAATATTCGCGCTATCGGCCGCGACTGACTCAACTCCTCCGACGGCAACATCTCTGCGTGTTCGCTTCCTTGCATGGAACTCCTGAGCGTTGTTATCCCGACTCTTGAAGCAGTACTTCACATCCGGATACGTGAAGCAGTGAACGCTGATCGCTATTCTGTATTTTTCCCGCCCTGCTTCTCCACCCTCACGTTTACCAGGCGAAGCGGCTTCTGCCCGTAGTTCTCGATCTCCAGCTCACCCTTCTTGTTGAACTTGACCTTGCAGATGGGAGCCGGGGTTCCGGTGCCCGTGCCCTTGCTGTCGACATTCAGCACAATGATCCCGAACGGGTACTCCGTCGAGCGGCCGCCGTTGTAAACCTCCCAGAACCGCATAGGACGGTCCGTGACCATTACGATGTGCATGCCGCCGCCCTGCGTCCCCCTCCACCGCCCATAGCGAAACGAGTTGCCTACAAAGCCGGTAGGAGAGACGCGTCCGACATCCTTTGTCTTATCGAATGCCTTCACCAGAGCATCCGGGCCGTTTTCCCTGAGCGTATCCAGGAATGCTTTCGCCTGTTCGTCGGTCGTCCACTGATCGATAAAGACCGTGAAGCCGAAACTCTTGCCCGCCGCCGCTCCCGCCTGTCCGAATGCCGTTCCCGCAAACTGCAATGGCAGTGCCAGGGGTGCATCGCCTGCATTCTGTCCATTCAGGCCCCCCGCCGAACCCAGCAGGACAGCCACCGCCACGACCAACCCTCCAACGATTCTCCGTCCCATCGGTCCCCCTGAACCTCGTCCTGTGGCGATTAACATCAGAGCGACCCACGAGCTGGTCGGCCCGAAGCAAGGCTAGCCTGCGCCCGGACACGCGTCAACTACATTGCCGTTGCGCCACGTCAGCTGTATGAACATCGCGGAAGCAGGCGTCGATATTTCCTCACGGCAATTCGTTGAGACCAGTAGTGGCCGCAAGCTTTGCGAGCGCATGTGCGCGACCTGCGTTCCGCAAGCCTTCCTCCACGAGCATCTGGGATTGCCAACCCTGGTCGCCTCCAAAGTGAGCCGCGTCACAGACGCCGGGACGAATGGGCGAGTAGGCTAGCTCAAAGGAGCTAATCATGGACCACGATGATTCGGCTTCATTTCGCCCTCGCGCGCTCCCCCGTCAATCAACGATTCGCTCTTTCATGCTGCCCGCAATGCTGGCGATCAGCGCCGTTTTGAGCAGCCCACAGGCGCGGGCTTCTGCTGCCAGCACAACTACGTCGCTGGCCGTAACGAGCGCAGGGTCAGCCGCAGCTTCGGTCGCTTCGGGCACGGTGGTCACACTCGCCGCAACCGTGGTCGCCGGATCGACTCCGGCAAATCCCGGTCAGGTGAAATTCTGCGACGCATCAGCGACCCACTGCGAAGACTCAGCCCTCCTCGCCACCGCCCAGCTCACCCCCGCCGGAATAGCCACTTATAAATTCCGGCCCGGTCCAGGAAACCACGAGTATCAGGCGGTTTTCGTTGGATCGAAGAGCTTTGTGACGAGCACATCGACCACGGCGGATCTAACCGTGACTCTTGCCGGGAAATATCCAACCACAACCGCAATCGCATCCTCCGGCTCGCCCGGCAACTACACGCTAACTGCGACGGTGGTCGGCATCGGCAGCAGCACTCTTTCCCCGACGGGCGACGTCTCCTTCCTGGACACGACGAACGGCAACGCCTCGCTGGGAACCGCCGCATTGGAAACAGCCATGGGCGGGACCGGTTTCACGACCGGCCCTACATCTGCCACCGGCTCCGCGCCACCTACTGTCGAAGCAGGTGACTTTAACGGGGACGGCATCCCCGATCTGGTGACGGCCAATTCCGCCGACAATACGATGAGCGTGCTGCTGGGTAACGGAGACGGGACTTTCACCCTCAAGTCCTCGCCCGCTGTTGGCGACGCACCCTACTCCTTCGCAATAGGCGACTTAAACGGGGACGGCATCCTGGACATGGCCGTAGCCAATTGTGGCAATTGCAGCTATCTCAATTACAACAGCAATACGGTGACGGTGCTGCTGGGCAACGGAGACGGGACATTCACCACGAAGTCGACGCTCACTGTCGGCACGGCACCCGAGTTCGTCGCGATAGGCGACTTCAACGGGGACGGCATTCCAGACTTGGCGGTGACCAATGGGAGCGACAATACGGTCTCCGTGCTTCTGGGCAACGGAGACGGGACATTTACCACAAAGTCGACGCTCACTGTCGGAACGGCGCCCCGGTTCCTTGTGGCGAGCGATTTCAATGGGGACGGCATTCTCGACCTGGCGGTAGCCAGTCAGGACGACAATACGGTGACCGTGCTGTTGGGCAACGGAGACGGGACCTTCACCCTCAAGTCCTCGATCACTGTCGGCAATCTCAACATCGTTCTCGCGGTAGGCGATTTCAATGGGGACGGCATCCCCGATCTCGCCACTGCGGGATTCAACTCTGAAGTGACAGTGCTGCTGGGCAATGGAGACGGGACGTTTACCATCAAGACCTCGCCGGCTCCAGACTATTTCTATGTCGGGATGGTCGTGGGCGACTTCAACGGCGATGGCATCCTGGACCTTGCGCTGGGCAGTTGCGGCCATTGCGGCGCCACCCTGGTGCCGATACTGCTGGGCAACGGGGATGGAACGTTTTCCGCCGGCCCGCTGCTCAATACCGGCTATTTACCCTTCTCGCTCGCGGTAGCCGACTTCAATGGGGATGGCACCCAGGACCTGGCTTCGGCAAGCTTTGACAACGACACGGTGACGGTATTGCTGAACGGTATTACGGAGACAGCGACAGCCACGTTGAGCAATGTCTCCGTGTCCGGCACAGAGACGCATCTGGTCGAGGGCAGCTATCCAGGAGACGCGAACTTCACTGGCAGCACATCCGGCACCGTGGCCCTGACTACACCCTCGCAGACCGCAACGACATTAAACCTCACTTCCAGCCTCAATCCCGCTTCCTACGGCAACCAGATCACGTTGACGGCAACCCTCAGCCCTTATTCCCTTGGAATCTTCAGCACTAAGGGTGAGACGGTCACTTTCTACAACGGAGGAACGAGCATCGGCACCGGGACGCTCTCCAACGGCATGGCCACGCTCCTCATTAGTTCGCTGCCCGTGGGAACCGATACTTTGACGGCCACCTATGTCAGCGACGGAAACTTCAGTGGCAGCACATCGGGTGCCGTGGTCCAAACTATATCGAAGATCCCAACTACGCTGCAGTTCTATTCCAGTGTCAACCCGTCTATGCAAGGGGCCCCCACCTCGCTGACGGCAGTTCTCAGCCCCTACTATTCGGGAAGCTATAACGCTACCAATGAGACCGTAAGCTTCTACAACGGGGGAAGGGTCCTTGGAACTGCCAAGCTAACAAGTGCCGAGCTAACAAGTTTCGGAAACAGCATTGCCGCCTCAATAGTCGTCACTTCACTACCGGACGGAATCGATACGTTGACCGCCGTCTATCCGGGCGATGGCGTTTTCAGCGCTGCCACCAGCAATTCCGTCCCGCAGGCGGTGAATCTACCTTTCCCGCCGATTCCCGCGTTTGTGGTTACCGTCACTACCGACACCACTGCTGGGGTTGCCTCAAACTGCACAGGCGCGGGTTCCAGAAATTGCAGCCTGCGCGATGCGTTGGCTGCGGCGTTTGCAGCGGGCTCCGGCAACATCACCTTCGATCCCACAGTTTTCGCCACCCCACAGACCATCACGGGCGGCCAGAGCATTCCACCCCACACGACCATCACCGGCCCGACAACCGGCGGGGGTGCAACACTAAAAAACCTGGTGACAGTGAGCGGCGGAGGACCAGTCTTCAATGTCAACCCCGGTGTGGCGAATGCAGCCATCTCCGGGCTGACGATCACGGAGGGCGGCATCGTCAACAGCGGTGTTCTGACGGTATCTGGGAGCACCATATCGGGAAACAACGCCAGTTCTTCTGGCAACGGCGGAGGCATCGAGAATTTCGGCACTCTGACGCTGATCAACAGCACCGTCACAGGGAATAGTGTGTCGGTCAGTGGCAACGCCCAGGGCACGGCCGCAGCGGGTGGTGGTATCGACAACCAGGGGACGTTGACGATAATCAACAGCTCTGTCGTGGGGAACAGTCTTACGGGCTACTTGTTCGGCGGTGCTGCCAACGTATATCTATCCGGAGGCGGCATCAACAACCAGGGCACGCTGACGATGACCGATAGTGTCGTTGCCGGAAACAGCGCGAACGCAAATGCACAAGGCAATCCCTTGTGGTACGCCGTTATCTCCGGAGGCGGCATCGCCAACTTCGGCACGATGACGCTGACCAACAGCATCGTCTCCGCAAACACCGACAACGGATCGGAGGACGACTGTGACGGCTCAGGCTGCCCAGCCAATGGAGTGAACGGCAACATCGCCGGACCGAATGCGCAGCTCGCTCCGTTCGGAAATTATGGCGGCCCTACTCAAACCACGCCACCTCTGCCCGGCAGTCCCGCCATTTGCGCAGGAGTCGTCGCAGACATCCCTGCGGGCGTAACCACAGATCAGCGCGGCTTCCCGCGCACCGCTACGTACGGCAGCAACCCTCCCTGCGTTGATTCCGGAGCAGTGCAGACCAGCTACTCGATCGCCTTCAGCACTCAGCCTCCGGCTGTCGTGGCTCCCAACGCGACCTTCACCGCGGCCGTGCAGCTAAGCGAAAGCGGCAATGCATTTACCGTAAGCGGTGTCACCATTCCGCTCGCCCTGGGCGCAGGCAGCACCGGCAGCCTTACCGGCGGCAGCGCAGCCACCGGTGCCACGGGCGCAGCCCTTTACTCATCGCTTCAGATCAACGCGGCGGGTTACGGCGATACGCTGGTTGCGATGCTCCCATTGACGGCTTCGGGAGTCACGCCCTCAGTTGCTGCGCGCGCAACCAGCAATGCATTCGACGTCATCCAACCGGGCACTCGAGTCGCCCAGCCGCTCCTCAACCCCCCAGGTGGAACCTACACCAGCTCGCAGACGGTCAGTATCACCGATGCGACTCCGGGCGTGATCATCTACTACACCACCGACGGAACGACACCGAGCCGGATTTCGGCAGTGTATTCGAGCGCGAATCCCATCACGGTCAGCTCGACCAAGACCATCAAGGCGATCGCGGTCGAGGCCGATTACGATCCAAGTCCTGAAGCTGCGGCTCATTACACGATCGCCGCGGCAACGCCCGTCTTCAGCCTTCCGTACGGCTACTATCTGAAGACGCAGCAGGTCACGATCAGCGACGCGACCCCCGGAGCCACTATCTACTACACGACCGACGGCACTACACCAACCATGTCGTCGCCCGCATACATGTCCGGATACATCATCACCATCAACAAGCTCGAAACCCTGAAGGCCATCGCCGTCGCGCCGAATCTCTCGCCCTCCGCCGTGGCGTCGATCGAATACGACGTCGCGCCTCCGGTCGCGGAGCCCGTGTTCAGCCACCCCACCGGAACCTATAGCGGCCCGCTGACGGTAACCATCACCGACGCGATGGCCGGAGCTGTGATCTACTACACGACCGACGGGACGACGCCCAACCGGTCGTCGGCGATCCATTCGAGCACTAATCCCATCACTGTAAGCTCGACGGAAATCCTCAAGGCCCTGGCCGTAGCGGCGGGGTATTCCACAAGCGCAGAGGCCGCAGCCAGGTACACCATTGTCCCCTAGCCGCCGTCACAGACTGCAGGATACGCCGGGCTTCACGGCAGTCAATACCGTCAGGGCCTCGCAGTTACCCGAGCGTCACTTACTGCTTCACCATGTCGAGGTCGATGGTCAGATTAATGTCGTCGCCCACCACAGACGGTGGGTACTTTGTCGCAATGCCGAAATCGGTTCGCTTAACTGTTGTCGTGGCTGAGAAGCCGGCGTGCGGCCTCTTATCCATTCCCGGGAGAGGTCCTCTGGGACCGTCCACCTGCAGCACCACCGGCTTGGTAACCCCGTGAAGGGTCAGGTTGCCTGAGATCGTCAGGCCGCCGCTGCTCTTGCTCACGCTAGTGCTCACGAAAGTCGCGGTAGGGAACTGCGCCACATCGAAGAAATGATCGCTCTTCAGATCCGCGTCGCGGGCGGCCACGCCGGTGTCCACGGTCGTCACATCGATCGTCACGTTGACAGTGGACTTGGTGATATCGCCTTCGTTCCAGACGATCGAACCGCCGATGTTCCCGAAGTGGCCGCGAACCTGCGAAAGGCTCATGTGCAATACGGAAAAGTCGACTGAGCTGTGTGCTTTGTCCGGGACCCAGGTGGAGGTCTGTGCAAGCGTCAACGGGGCGGCCAGCGCCAGTGTTCCGAGAAGTGATGCCACGCGTCCGATCATTCAAAAAATCCTTTCTCTGGTGGGTATGGAATCAGCTGTGTGGACAACAAGAGCCTGCATTTTCCGCCACGGCAACCGCCCCTAAGTTATACACGCCAGTGATCCACGGTGCTTACCGGTGGCATAACGTCCAACCGCTCGTCGCCAAGTGTCGGCGTCGGGTGGCTCCATCTTCGTGACTTCATTCGAAACCATCAAAGCTCTCACCGTGGCCCCGGGTTACACGACCAGCCCCGAAGCCGTGGCTCGATTCACGATCACGCCATAGGGGCGAATTGGCGGAGTGAGAGCCCGCTCACAATCAAAAGCTAGCCGACAAATTCCCCGAACCAGCTAAAATAGAACTAGGGATCCTAAAATAGAACTAGGGATCGAAGAGAAGCCCGGCCGCGGATGCAGCCGGGCTTTTTTTTCCATCTTCCGAAACAAGGCATTTGGAATGAGACGATTACAGCCTGGTCGTTTAGAATGAAACGGTTACAGTAAAATCCACATTTGCCCGCCGTAAACCTCACCGAAACAATCGGTTACAGACTAATCAAATGGAATGAATGAATTACAACGCACAACCTCGTAATAGGAATTGAATGAATGAGTTGCAAACCACAGAAAACGGAGGGGGGGAGGGGTAGCCCCTACATCTTGCCGGCCTGCATCTCGCGACTCACCCGCTCCACCTCGCCGAAGACACGTAGCAAGTTGCCGCCGAGAATCTTCCGGCAATCCTCTGCCGAGTAGCCGCGGGCCAGCAGCGCTGCGGTGATCTTCGGCAGATCGGCGGCCGAGTCGATGCCCTCCGGGAGTTGTCCGCTCACCCCGTCAAAGTCCGACCCGAGTCCGACGTGATCGACTCCCGCGACCTTGGCGATGTGATCGATGTTGTCGATCAGGGCACTCAGCGGCGGACGCGGGATGCGGTCCGCGTACTGCCGCTGCAGCTTTTCAAGATCGCCGTAGGTCACCTGCTTGCCCTCGGCCTTGAACTTCGCCTTCAGCTCCTCAGTTGCCTTCGCCACTTCGGGCTGCTGCGCGATTGAGGCATCGCGATACGCCTGGCTGATGAACGCCGAGTAGTAATTCACCTGCACCACGCCACCATTCTTGGCGACCGCCTTCAGCATGTCGTCGGTCATGTTGCGCGGAGCGTTGCTGATGGCCCTTGCCGACGAGTGCGATGCAATCACCGGAGCCTTGGTCGTCTTGATCGCCGCCCAGAACGTGTCGTCGGCAACGTGAGAGATATCGACCATCATCCCGAGCCGGTTCATCTCCAGCACCACCTGCTTGCCGAACGGCGTCAGCCCATCGGGATTGTGCGGCACCCCCGGCTTGCCCTCATCGCCCGACGAGTTCGCCCAGTCGAGCGAGTTCGACCAGGTCAGCGTCATGTAGCGCACCCCGAGCCGGTAGTAGTCGCGCAGCAGCCTGAGCGAGTCGTCGATGGAGTGGCCGCCCTCTATGCCCATCAGCGCCGCCAGCTTGTGGTCGCGATGCGCAACCTCGATATCGGCAGGGGAGAAGGCCATCCGCATCCGGTCGGGATGCTTCGCCGCCTGCTGATACACCGCGTCGATCAGCTCGAGCGTACGCCGGGGGTAGTGCCCCTTGTACAGATCGGGCTCAACCCAGATCGAAAAAAACTCTGCCCCCAGATTTCCTTTCTCTGCGGACTCGAAGTTGAGATTGCCACCATTAAGCGGATCGGCCAGGTCGTAGTTCTCGTCAACCAGCCGCTGCGTTGTGTCGGCATGCGTATCGATGACAATCGCGGAATTATGCACAGCTTCGGCAGTCTTCGGATTCACGGGAGTATTCTGTGCAGCGAGAGTTAGAGGAATGGCAAGAAGAGCGACAGGAAGAGTCATGAGCGTGGTGGGATTTTAACAGCCCCACCACGCCCGACAAAGAAAGTGATGCGAAAGATTACGTGCTACTGCGTCTTGACGCCCCAGTCAGTGACCGGAGCGATCGTGGTCACGAGCGGGTCGCGGCGCTTCCAGCTGGCGCGCAGGAAGTCGCGATTCATGGCCGCAATGACTTCCAGGCGGATTTCCTTGGGACAGACCCCGGTGCATTCGCCGATGTTGGTGCAGTTGCCGAAGGACTCCGCATTCATCTGCGCCACCATCCCAAGGGCGCGCCGGTCCGCCTCAACCTTCCCCTGGGGAAGCACGCCGAGGTGAGCGATCTTCGCTCCGGTAAACAGCGCTGCCGAAGCGTTGGGGCAGGCGGCGACGCAGGCGCCACATCCGATGCAGGCCGCGGCATCCATGGCGCGATCGGCGATCTCCTTGCCGACGAGGATGGTATTGCCGTCGGGTGCGTTGCCCGTGGAGACGGAGATGTAGCCGCCGGAGGCGACGATGCGATCGAGTGCGCGGCGGTCGACCACGAGGTCCTTCATCATCGGAAAGGCCTGGGCACGCCATGGTTCGATGACCAGCTCTTCGCCCTCCTTGAAGTGGCGCATGGTGAGCTGGCACACGGTGGTGGCCCGCTGTGGACCATGGGCAACGCCGTTGATCATGAATCCGCAGGAGCCGCAGATGCCCTCCCGGCAGTCATGCTCAAAGGCTACCGGCTCCTCGCCGCGCTCGATCAGCTTTTCGTTGAGCACGTCGAGACACTCCAGCATGGACATTTCGGGATTTACATCGTCCATGGAGTAAGTAACGAATGCGCCGGCTTCGCGCGGACTCTTCTGCCGCCAGATCTTGAGTGTCAGTTTCATCGTGATTTATCCAGCTTCTGTCGAACTACTACTTATAGCTCCTCTGGCTAGGGTGAACGTAATTGAACTCGAGCGGCTCCTTCACCAGCTCCGGCGTATTGCCCGGACCGCGATAGCCCCACGCAGCGACGTAGGAGTAGTGCTCGTCGTCGCGTTGCGCCTCTCCGTCGGGAGTTTGATACTCCTCGCGGAAGTGGCCGCCGCAGGACTCATTGCGGTCGCGTGCGTCGATGCACATCAATTCGCCCAGCTCGAAGAAGTCGGCCACCCGGCCGGCTTTCTCAAGGCTCTGGTTGATATCGTCGCCGCTGCCCGGGACGTTCACATTCTGCCAGTACTCTTCGCGAAGCGCGCGAATCTGTCCAATGGCCGACTCCAG
Source organism: uncultured Acidobacteriaceae bacterium (assembly GCA_963721995.1). Taxonomy (GTDB): domain Bacteria; phylum Acidobacteriota; class Terriglobia; order Terriglobales; family Acidobacteriaceae; genus Silvibacterium. Next base: position 32,469 of record CAVRNK010000067.1, read on the forward strand.
GCCCTGCGCATTGCGCGACATGCCGCAGTAGTCCCACATAATCTTCCCTAGCTCGCGGTGGAAGGAATCGACGGTGCGCTTGCCCTTGATGGAAAGCAACTTTTCAGTCATCTGACGCACGGAGGAAACTGCGGCCTGTGCCTCGGCGTGCGTTGAATCCACCCTGGGGAATTTGTTGCTCGCGAGATAGTTTCCAACGGTGTAGGGAATGATGAAGTATCCGTCGGAGAGGCCCTGCATAAGCGCGCTCGCACCCAGCCGGTTAGCGCCGTGGTCGGAGAAGTTGGCTTCGCCGAGTACAAAGAGACCGGGGATAGTACTCTGCAGGTTGTAGTCAACCCATAGCCCGCCCATGGTGTAGTGAATCGCGGGATAGATGCGCATCGGAACCTTGTACGGGTCTTCATCGGTGATGCGCTGGTACATGTCGAACAGGTTGCCGTAGCGTTCTTCGATCACGTGCCTGCCCAGGCGGGCAATAGCGTCTGAGAAATCGAGATAGACGCCGAGGCCGGTCTCGCCAACTCCGCGGCCCTCGTCGCAGACGGCCTTGGCATTGCGCGAAGCGACGTCACGGGGCACGAGGTTGCCGAAGCTGGGATAGCGACGCTCCAGGTAATAGTCGCGTTCGTTCTCCGGAATCTGATCGGGCGGCCGCTTGTCACCCTTGGTCTTGGGCACCCAGATGCGGCCGTCGTTGCGCAGCGATTCGGACATGAGAGTTAATTTCGACTGGTAATCGCCGGAGACCGGGATGCACGTCGGGTGAATCTGCGTGAAGCAGGGATTCGCGAAGAGTGCTCCGCGCTTGTGGGCGCGCCAGGACGCGGTGACGTTCGATCCCTTGGCGTTAGTGGAGAGGTAATAGACGTTCCCGTATCCGCCGGTACCGAGAATGACCGCGTCAGCGAAATGCGTCATGATCTCGCCGGTGACGAGGTGCCGAATGACGATGCCGCGGGCCTTGCCGTCGATGACAATGACGTCGAGCATCTCGGTGCGCGGGAACATGGTGACGGTTCCGGCGTGAACCTGGCGCTCCAGGGCTTGGTAGGCGCCAAGGAGAAGCTGCTGGCCTGTCTGTCCACGGGCATAGAAAGTGCGCGAGACCTGCGCACCGCCAAATGAGCGGTTCGTGAGAGCGCCGCCGTATTCGCGGGCGAAGGGAACGCCCTGCGCGACGCACTGGTCGATGATGCTGACGCTGATTTCTGCGAGCCGGTAGACATTGGCTTCACGCGCGCGGAAGTCGCCGCCCTTTACCGTGTCGTAGAACAGGCGATACACGCTGTCGCCGTCATTCTGATAATTCTTTGCGGCGTTGATGCCGCCCTGTGCGGCGATGGAGTGAGCCCGGCGTGGCGAATCCTGGAAGCAGAAGCACTTGACGTTGTAGCCGAGTTCGCCCAGCGTGGCCGCGGCCGACGCTCCTGCGAGTCCCGAGCCAACGACGATGATGGTGTGTTTGCGCTTGTTGGCAGGATTGACCAGCTTCAGATCGAAGCGCGTCTTTTCCCACCCCTTCTCAATCGGACCGGAAGGTGTTTTCGAGTCGAGTGTCATCTATTTCACGAACCCCAGGAGAACGCTGATGGGAATGGAAATGTATCCAAGGACGATAATCACGGCGATCCAGACAGCCGCGCCCTTCAGAATCGGCGTGTAGCGCGGATGGTTGAAGCCGACGGATTGAAACATGCTCCAGATGCCGTGGCGCAAATGCAGGCCAAGCAGGCAGATGGAGAAGATGTACCACGCGGAGACCCACCAGACCTGAAATCCAGCGACCACGTTGTGATAAACGTCGCCCTCGATAAATGCCGCGCCGGGCGCGATCATGCCGGCCGTCAGATGCAGCAGGTGGAAGATCACGAAGGCCAGAACGATCGGTCCTGACCAGTACATCGTCCGCGAGGCGTAGGAGGAGTTGATGGCTTTGCGGCGGGAGTAATCGACAGGGCGTGCCGCCTTGTTCCGCAGCGCCAATTGCACAGTGGCGGTGATGTGCAAGACCACTGCGGCGAGAAGCCCGATGCGTTCAGCCCAAAGAATCTCGCCGAGATTGTGCAGGAAGCGTCCGTAGGCGTTGATCTTTTCGGGGCCCTCGAAGACCTGCAGGTTGCCAAGCATGTGCCCGATCACGAAGAGAAACAGGATGGCGCCCGTTACCGCCATGACGATCTTCTTGCCGGTTGTCGATTGCCAGAAACTCACCACGCGATTTTCGCGCAGGCTGACTGCGGTTGTACTCATCGAGATTTTCCAGCCTTAAGGAGATGAATCGGGTACATTCCTGATCTTTGCTTATTGCTCTGGGGGCACACGCGCACAGCGTATCGATCCCGATGATCGACGAGGCAGAATTGTGAGAGCAGGTGCCTGATTGCAGTTGAGACTGATGGAAGAGTCACTATCCATTATTGGTGGTGACAAGAGGGAGCGTCAAGGAAGAGAAAGCCCGAGCGTCTCACAACACTTACAAATTTCGTGGCCGGATTCCACTATCGGAGACGTTGATCCGCTCAGTCTCCGTAAGCCGCGGCTGCTTTGCCGCCAAAGGATGGGGGTAGAAGCGCTGATCGCAGTCCGGCGGGCGTCTCCTCCAGTCGGAACTTCCCGATATGCTCCTGCAGCCGCTTCGAGCCGTGCTCGACCGACTCGACGATGCTGTTCGTCGCCGGAATCGATGCCGCGCTCTCCTCGCCGAGCTGGTTGATCGCGTCCACGCTCTCGCTGGACTGCCGCGCCGCCGCTGCCTGCTGCATCGAAGCCGCCGCGATCTGGGCAATCATCGAGTCCACCTGGTCGGCCATCTGGATTATCCGCTTCAGCGCTTCTCCGGCGCGGTTGGTCGTCTCGACGCCCAGGTTGACCGTCTGCGTGCCCGCGTCCATGGCGTCAACGGCTCCGCGCGTGTGGAGCTGGAAGTCCTCGACCATCTTTCCGATTTCGCTGGTGGCGTTGCGCGTCGACTCGGCCAGCCGTCGCACTTCGCCGGCTACCACGGCAAAGCCGCGTCCCTGCTCTCCTGCGCGCGCCGCTTCGATGGCGGCGTTGAGAGCCAGCAGGTTGGTCTTCTGCGCAATCTCCTCGATCACATTTACGATGCGAATGATCTGCTCGCTCTCCTTGCCGAGGCGCTGCACGGTTGACGCCGTGTTGCGCACCGATTCAGCAATCGACTGCATGCTCACCAGCATCTGCTCGACGATGGTGCCGCCTTCGCGCGCCGTGCTTGCCGCCTGCTTCGATGTGGTGGCGGCGCTCTGCGCATGACGCGAGACTTCAGCGATCGAGATTGACATCTCCTGCATTGCCGCGGCGGCTTGTTGGGTTTGCAGGCTCTGTTCCTTGGTGCGACGGAAGGATTCGTTGGCCGAGCGGCTTAGTTTTGCCGAGTCCTCGCTCACAATTCCCGAAATCTCCATCATGGTGCGAATCATCTCGCGCAGGTTCTCCTGCATGCGGTTGATCGAGCTGGCCAGGCTGGTAACCTCATCGTTGGAGTCCATGTGCATCGGCTCGCCCGTCAGGTCGCCTTCGGCGATGGTTTGCGCACGGTCGGCCACACGCGAGACGGAGCGCACCACGCGTCGCATCGTGACCTCGGACATGCCGACGCCGAACAGCCCTCCCAGAAAGATAAAGAGCCAGAGATGGATCGCCTCCCGCCGGTTAATCTCGACTACGGAGTTGAGATCCTGGCTGGTGGCCGTCACCAGCTTCTCTACCACTTCGGTCACGCTGTTCAGAAAATCTGCATTCGCCTCGGCAGCCGGCCCCTGCAACAAATCGAAAGCCTTGCCTGTGCCATCGCTGTCGTGCCCCACCGCGAGATCCTGGACCTGACCCGCTGTCTCCTCGAAGGCCCGGTAATGGTCAAGCAGCTTCTCCAGCCTCTCTGCGCCGACCAGGCTGTCGTACGTCGCGCGCAACCGCTCGATATCCCCGAGCGCCGCCAGCGCCTTGAGGTGATATCCATGCAATTCCGTCCCGTAACGCAGGGCCATTGCCGGGTCTGCGCCGAACAGGACGTAAGACTGCAGCGCCGACAATTCCCCGAGTTCGGCAACGTGCAAATCGCGCACCGCGCTAAGCGCCGGAATTCGGGCCGTCGCGACCGCCTCCGACAGCCGGCTCACCTGCCGCATCTTCAGGTAGGCGACAAGAGAGCCCAGCAGCACGAAGGTCAGCAGCACCAGAGTGCTGAGGCGCAGCTTGTTGGAAAGTCGCGAATTCAACATTGCCATGGGGTTCCTCCCTTCGTTTGGCCTGTCTCAGTTGCTGGGTTCGAAATTAACGTCGATATCCACTATCGATTGCGCATCACTCGCGACGAATTTCCACTTCTTCACCGCTTCCTCGGCAGCCAGTGAGAGCATCTTGTTGCCGTTCACGGTCTTCGCGTCCGTAACCGTGCCGTCCGGAGCCACTGTGGCCGAAATTCGGACAACTCCTCCCACATGCATACGCTTGGCAAGCTCGGGATAAACCGGCTGTACCCGCTTCTCGACCTTGCGGTTCTCCGCCGGACAGGCAAGGCTGACGCAGGCCAGCGCCAGCACAGCGAGCAACGGCGCCCTGCCGCGCAATTGACGTCGTTGCTTGTCATTTTCTGAAGTCATGGGCAAAACCTCAAGGCGTGGGAATCCGTTGCCCGGATTTGAGTCCGGACAACTTGCCTATCGGCGGGGGAGGGCCAGACTTGAGGTGAATTTGACGTACTGACGGCGAAGAGGCGGATATGTTACGAGCGGCGTGCGCCGTCTTTTTGGATAGCTGAGAACGTCAGGTCGGACGCCGAGCTTCCCGTCCGTTCCCGCCATTCGTCGAAGAGCCGTCCGTAGCTGAGCGTAATCATCTGCGATGGCTTGATGCCCAGCTGTGCACCCACCCGGTCTATCCAGTCACCGGGACCTTCGAGCTCGGCAAAGATGCCGATCGGCGTCTCATCCAGCACGCAGTGGCCGGTTGAGTCGGCGTACTCCGTGCGCCACTTCTCGTAGGTGAAGGCCGGCTCGTATCCCAGGTGCGTAAAAACGGTGCCCAGCGCCTCGCCGTCGGCGACCTCGGTTTCAGTCTCGATGCGGTGCTTGTGCCGCGCGTCCGGATTGTTCTCCGGCGTGAGGCACTTATGCGTGAGCACCCACTTTTTACCGTATTTGCGAATGCGCAGAATCGACTGCTGGGCCCGCAGACGTCTGTTCGGGGTGTCATAGAGCACGTTGCGCTCAAAAGTGCGCGGTGTCACGCATCTGAAGCCGAGCGTGCGAAGCTTCTCCTCAAGCGCCGCTGGCGCGGTGACCTGAAACTTGACTTCAATCTCGACTGCGGTCATGCAAGCAGTATAGGCCCGGCCGCGCCGTCGTTGAGCCAGGCCACGGGCAATGCTAGACTCCACCAATGAATTCTGCCCCGCATCCAAAGGCCGTCGCGGACGCGCAGGCCATGCTCGCCGTGGCCATCGAACAAGCCCGCATCGGACTAGCGGAAGGCGGAATTCCGGTCGGGGGAGCCATCTTTCGCGCCGACGGCACCCTGCTCGGCGCGGGTCGCAACCGGCTGGTGCAGAACGGCGACCCGTCTATGCACGGCGAAACCGATGCCTTTCGCGCCGCGGGCCGCCAGCCCCGCTATCGCGACCTCATCCTCGTGACTACGCTCGCGCCCTGCTGGTACTGCACGGGATTGATCTATCAATTCGGATTCAGGCAGGTGATCGTCGGAGACAGCGTCAACGCACAGGGCGGCGTGGCCTTTCTGCGCGAGAAAGGGTTCGATATCGTTGATCTCGCCTCGCCGGAGTGCATCCAGATGATCGGCGACTTCCAGCGCAAGCATCCCGAGCTCTGGAACGAGTGTATCGGCCAGGGCTGAACGCAATGTCCATGAAAACCCTGCGGCTCACGGTTAATGCTGCAGATCTCAACTCTGCATCCTCAAAGGCATCCATCGCCACCGCCGCTGCAATCCTCCAGCGCGGCGGCACCGTGGCCTTTCCCACCGAAACCGTCTACGGACTCGGCGCAAACGCTCTCGATCCCGAAGCGGTTGCCCGGATCTTTGCCGCCAAGCAGCGTCCGTCCTGGGACCCGCTCATTGTCCACGTGTCTGACTCCGCCATGCTGCACCGCGTCGCCGCGGAAATCTCCCCCGCTGCGACTCGCCTCATCGAGGCCTTCTGGCCGGGCCCGCTCACGCTGCTTCTGCCGCGTCATCCCGCCATTCCGGTTGCAGTGACCGCCGGACGGCCTCTCGTCGGCGCGCGTATGCCACAGCACCCGGTCGCTCACGCTCTCATCGCCGCTGCCGGACTCCCCATCGCTGCGCCCAGCGCCAACACCTTCGGCCGCACCAGCCCCACGCAGGCCCGGCATGTAGCCGAAGACCTCGAAGGCCGCATCGACGCCATTCTCGATTCGGGAGAAACCACCCACGGCCTCGAATCGACCGTCGTCGACGCCAGCGGAGATCCCGCAATCGGAGCCCCCTGCATCGTCTATCGCCCCGGCGTGATCACCATCGAGCAGATTCGCGCCATCTGTCCGGACGCCATCGCCTACACGTCTCCAGGTCAGACTCAAAACGCCGAGCCGGAATCGCTCCCGTCCCCCGGAGTAGCGCTGCGCCACTACGCGCCGCGCGCCCGGCTCATCCTGATCGATGGAGAAGGTGATTCGCAGAGAAGGGCTTTTGCCAAGACTGTGCTGGCGGAACAAAGTTCACGAAATCGGCTCGGCCTGATGCTTCCGGATGCGTTTGAGAGTACGGCTCTCGGGCACGATGCTCTGGTCTACCGCTGGGGACGCTGGGACAACTACGAGGAGCTCGCGCAGCGTTTGTTCGCAGGATTGCGCTGGCTCGATGCCGCAGGCGCCACGGTCATTCTTTGCCCCTTACCCGCGCCGGAAGGAATCGGCGTCGCCATCCGCGACCGCCTGAAGAAGGCCGCCCAGACCGCCTGACCGACAGCCTGAACTACTGGCCGGAGCCTTCGCCGGCCTTGTACAGATACTTAATGCTCGACTTGTAGATGAGCGTGCGGCTGCCGTTGCGCACCTTGATCACGTGGCGGTCATACCACTCGATGTAGCCCTCGATCTGCTCGCCGTCTTCCAGCACAAACGTCATCAGCGTCTGCATCTGTACCTGTTTCTGGAAGTAAAACGCCTCGGCGTGCGAGGCTTCATCCGGGGCAGCCGTCATCATCGACTGGTGTGCCAGCAGCGGCGACTCGGCCCGCAATCCGTGACCGGAATCCCTCAAAGCCCGGGCAGGCAATGTAGGACGCACGAGCTTTCTCGGGCCGCTATTGCCGTCGGCAGGATTGTCCGGCGCCGCCCCGCGGGCGCTGACCGCCGCAGGCGTCGCCGCCGGTGCATCCGCACGCACTTCACGCAGGTCCCGGGCAGAGATATGAGATAAGTTCGGCATAAATTTCAGGGCAATCCTGCGCATTTGAGATGCGGCACAACTATCCGCCGTCGCCTGTGCAGAACTTGTTCTGTCTGGGTTTCTTGCCAGTATGGTAGCCGAGACTGCTGTTGAATATCTACCGTGCCGCGCGAATCATGTGATACCACTGGTTGATAAATTTCATGAGGTAAAAAAGTCGCGCTTGATATGCAAGGCGCGGCGGGTCGCAAATCCAGGGAAACCATACCCATGCACACCAGGGCCGGCCCGTACGACGTTGTACCTTATCCAGGCTTCTCATATCCCGATACCCACCCTGACCACCTTGCCGCCATGGCCATCCTGCACGGCCTTTCGCCCGCTTCGGTCGACCGATGCCGGGTGCTCGAAGTCGCCTGCAATGAAGGCGCGAACCTCATACCCATGGCTTATGCCATCCCCAAAAGCGAATTCATCGGCTTCGACCTGGCCGGATTGCCGGTGGAGCGCGGGCAGCAGCGCATTCGAGCGCTTGGCCTGGCAAATATCCGCCTCCTTCAAGGCAATCTGCTCGAAGCAGGCGCTGAGCTCGGCCGGTTCGACTACATCATCGCCCACGGCATCTACTCCTGGGTACCGGAGCCGGTGCGCGACCGCCTTCTTGCGCTCTGCCGCGAACTCCTCGCGCCCCACGGAGTGGCCTTCGTCAGCTACGCCGCACTGCCCGGCGGCCACCTGCGCAAAATGCTGCGCGAAATCATGCTCTACGGCGTGCAGGACATCGAAGATCCCGAGCAGAAAGCGGCCACCGCCTTCGCCTGCCTTCGCTTCGTGATGAATGCCCGAAAACCGGGTGACCCGTTTCGTGCCCTGATCGACGACCAGCTCAAGTCATTCGAGAAGCGCAGTCCCCAGGCCGTCTTTCACGACGAACTGAGCGATGTCTATCACCCCCTGCTATTTACCGAATTTATCGAGCATGCGCGCAGTCACAGCCTGCAGTACCTCTGCGAAGCCGTGCTGCCGCCGCCACCAGACCCCACCAATAATGCTGACGTGACACCAACCCTCTCCAGTCTCGCCGGAGACGACATCATCGCCCGGGAACAGCTCCTCGACTTCCTGCGCAATCGTATGTATCGCGAAACCCTGCTCTGCCACTCCGAGCGCGAGCTGACTCGCGAGTATCTTCCGGAACAACTGCGGTGCCTCAACTTCGCATCGCAGGCATCGTCGTCACCGGGCGAGAAGGCCAGCGCAAGAGTCTTCACACTGCCCGGCGGGATCAGGATGGAAACCGTGCATCCCGGCGTCGTTGCGCTGATGGAACAGCTCGAAGCAGCATGGCCACGCGCACTGAGCTTTGCGGAAATCGAACCGGAGCTCTCGGCAGCCGGTTTCGTACTGGATCACGAAGGTGCCGCCCTACTCATGCGTCTCGCCGTCTCAAAGATGATCGAGTTGCATGCGTGGAAAGCTCCCGCAGCCGCGTCCATCTCCACCCACCCTCGGGCCAGCGCCAGCGCGCGTGAGGAAGCCCGCGCCCGCACCCACGTAACCACGCTGCTGCACGCCACCGCACGCCTCGACGACCCGTTGGTGCGCAGCTTTCTGCAACTGCTCGACGGCACCCGCGACCGCGCTGCGCTGATTGATGCACTGAAGGCTGAATATCCCGATGTGTCACGCGAACAACTCGAGCAGGGAATCGAGCCGAATCTGCAATTCCTTCACCGCGCCGGAATGCTCGAAGCCTGACCGGCCAGCGCGCTATCGCACCAGCTCGGTCGCAAAGGCATCCAGCGACAGTGAGCGCAGCAGATTGCGCCGCATCCCTGACCGCACTCGCTGCACGCCGCGCTCGGCTGCCTCAATCCAGTCAAGATCTACCTGTGCCGCCAGCGCCGCCAGTTCCTTCTCGAGATCGATATTGCGAACCAGCTTGGGCGCGCCGGACTGAATCAGCAGCAGGTCTTCAAGCACGCTCAGCATCGCACCCAGCAGATTCGCCGTCTTCTCCTGACCCTCCGCGCCCGCCCGATAGGTCTCCGTCATGCGAAAGAGCGCTGAGTAATCCGGCTCCCGGACCGCATTCCGCAGGATCAGCAGCGCGTCCGCCCGGCTCGCCAGGTAGCCGTCCAGGTCAAACTCCAGCGCCCGCCCCACCGCACCCTGCGCCAGCCGCGCCACCAGCGCGCGCTGCGCCGGACGCCAGTCTGCCCGCCGTTCCGCCAGGAGAGCCTCTATCTGATCCACCGGAATCGCGCCCAGCCTGAAGATGCAGCCCCGCGACCGGATCGTCGGCAGCAGATCACCAAGATTCTCAGCCAGCAGAATGATGCACGCGTGTGGCGGCGGCTCTTCCAGCGCCTTCAGCAACGAATTCGCCGCTTCCTTCATGAACGCCGCGCTCGTGAAGATATAGAACGCCCGCTTCGCCTCCGCCGGCATCCTGTAGAGCTCCCGCACCAGCGTGCGCACCTGCCCCAGCTTGATCAGCAGCTGCGGAGGGTCGGGCGGAATCACCAGCACATCCGGATGCGTCTGGATCAGAATCCGCGTCTCCTTCTTGTCGACCTCGCGCAGCTCTTCGCGCGCGGCAATCGCCTCGTCGACGCGCGCGTCCAGATCCACTGCCTGGGCGATCCGCACGCAGTTCGCGCAGACGCCGCAGTAGTCCGGCAGCCCGTCTGTCTGTTTGGGATTGAGGCAATTGACCGTTTGCGCCAGCATGATTGCCAGCGTGTACTTGCCCGCCCCGCGCGGTCCGGAAAGGATCAGAGCGTGCGCCAGCCGGTCTGCACTGATCGACTCGCGCAGGTGCCGCACCGTCGCTTCATTGCCGAGGAATTCGCGGAAGCTCACGCTCCAGACTAGCATCCGGCACCGAGGCCCCCTCGCCCGAACTCGGCAGCGAAGAAAACCGCGTCCGCGGAAACGCGTCCGGATAATTTTCCTGAATAAAGCGGACCATCTCCTCGCGCACCAGGCACCGCAGGTCGAATTGCTCGCTCGAATTGCGTGCGCTCATCAGGCAACGAATTTCCATCGTGTGTTCGCTCAGGTTCGTCACCTGCGTCGAGCACACTTTCCGATCCCACAACGGAGATCCCTCCAGCACCCTTGCAAAATGCTCACGAATCGCCGCCACCGGTACCGAATAATCCGTGTAGAGAAACGCCGTGCCCAGCAGATCCGACCGCTCACGCGTCCAGTTCTGGAAGGGATTCTCGATAAAATAGCTCAGCGGCACGATCAGCCGCCGCAGGTCCCAGATGCACACGACGACATAGGTCGTCGTAATCTCTTCGATCCTGCCCCACTCGCCCTGCACGATCACCACATCGTCGATGCGGATCGGCTCAGCAAAGGCAATCTGCAACCCCGCAAGCAGGTTGCCTACTGTTGGCTTCAGAGCAGTTGCCAGCACGATCGTGGCAACTCCGGCTGAAGCGAGGAGACCGCTGCCATAGTGCCATAGCTGGGGATCCGGAAACGTCCAGAGAAGACATCCGATATCGACAATGACGATAAAGCCGATCAGAACCCGCCGCAGGACCTGCATCTGCGTGTGAATGCGCCGTGCGCGTACGTTGTTTTCGGCTTTGATGTCATAACGGCGCGCCAGGGCGTCCTGCATCACGTAGACGCACCCGACTGCGAACCATCCGCTCAGCACAACCAGGAGGATGTGCAGCGTCAGCCGTAACGGGGTTCCGATCTGCGCAGGAATCGGCAGCCATGGAAAAGTACTCAACACGCAGATGGTCAGAAAGACCCAGCGCGCAGGATGGTTCAGGTGCCGGTAAATGCTCGGGCGGGCAGCGTTTTGCTGAGGCGTCGCGTCCTTGCGCCGCCGCTTGATAATCGCAAATGCAATGCCGTGAACGACATTGCTGAACAGGATCGCTCCCGACAATAGAAAGACAGGGAGGATCCAGTTATGGCCGTGCATCAGGTAATTGGCAATTTGCATTGCGGAAGGAGATGCAATCTCAGAATACCGGGTTTCCCGCCGAAACATCCTTCAGGGAGCACCCACGCGAAGCTCCGGAACCATACGAATACCATACTTCGGACGCAGAGTGATCTTCGGCTGCACTTCCAGCTTATGCCCCGGAATCAGCCGCAGCCGCCAGCGCTGCGCCATCGTCGCCAGCACCAGCGTCGCCTCCATCCACGCAAACGACTCGCCGATGCACTGCCGGCTGCCTGCACCGAAAGGGAAGTAGACAAACTTCGACCGTCCGGCTTTATTCTCTAGGGTAAACCGCTCCGGATCGAACCGCAGCGGATCAGGATAATGCTCCGCGCTGCGTTGAATGATGTACTGGCTGAAGAAGAAATACGTCCCTGCCGGCAGCAGATACGGGCCCAGCGCCACATCGCGCGTCGCCTGTCGTCCCATCGCCCACGCCGGCGGATACAGCCGCATCGACTCCGCCAGCACCATCTCCGTGTATCGCAGTTGTGGCAAATCATCGAGCGTCGGCAACCGCCCTTGCAGCACTCGATCCAGTTCCTCATGCAGCTTCGCCTCCGCCTCTGGATTCTGTCCTAGCAGCATCCAGGTCCACGACAGCGCATTAGCCACGGTCTCGTATCCGGCCAGAAAAATCGTCATAACCTCATCGCGCAATTGCTCATCACTCATGCCTGCGCCGTCCTGCTCGTCGTCGCGCGAACGCAGCAGCATCGAGAGCAGATCGCCGCGGTCCTCGCCAGCCGCGCGGTGCTCCGCGATCATGCGGTACACCACCTCGTCCAATCTCTTCCGGGCCCGCCGGAAGCGCATCAGCCCGGGAATTGGAAGATGCAAATAATCCTCGGCGCGGGGAAGCGCGATCAGAAAGTTGTACAGCTTCATAATCGCGTTCACCTCGTGATTAATACTTAGAATGTCCTCCGTGACCTCCTGCGCAAACAGCGTGCGCGCCACCACCTCCAGCGACAGCCGCATCATCTCTGCCGATATGTCGATCTCTGCTCCTTCGCGCCACGCCGCGCGCATCGCTGCTGCGCGCTCCACCATAATCGAGCCGTAAGCCTGGATGCGCTGCCGGTGAAATGCCGGAGCTGCGATGCGCCGCTGCCGCTTATGGCTCTCGCCGTCGCTGGTGATCAGCCCTTCGCCCAGCAGAATCTTCATTCGCTTCTGCGTGCGCTCCTTCACGAAGCTCGACGCCTGCACGATGAGAATCTCGCGTATGAATTCCGGCTCGCTCACCAGCACAATATCGCTCGGCCCCACGCGATAATGCGCCATCTTCCCGTACGTCGTCGTCAGGTGCTCGAAGAGCAGGATTGGATTGCCAACACGAAAGAACCGCCGCGAAAGATAGAGCGGCAGGTTCAGCTTCAACCCTGGAGGAAAGCGGTAGCGGCCGCGCTCTTCGACAATCCAGTTGGAGACCTCAGTCATCAGAAAAGAATCTTCGGAGAATAGGACGGGAGTTCTTTCACGCCCTAGAGAGAACCAGCGCCGTCCAATATGTACTAATGGCTAATGGCTAATGGCTAATGGCTAATGGCTAATGGCTAATGGCTAATGGCTAATGGCTAATGGCTGTACCACGCCCCTTCAACCGCTCTCTTACCACGTCTACGATGCGCTGGTGAACTTCCTGGATCCCTTGATCGCCATCGATGACCACCACACGCAAAGGCTCCCGGCGCGCAATTTCACAATACTTATCGACGACTCTCCGGTAAAAAAGCTCATCCTCGCGCTCGAACCTGTTTTCGTCGCCCTTCTTGCTCGCGCTGCGCGTGTTTCTGCGGCGCGCTCGTTCGAGCGACCGGTCGAAATCCGGCAGCAGCATCAGAGTCAGATCCGGCTGTAGCCCTCCGCACATCGCCCGGTGCAGTTCAAGCACAACCTCGCTGCCCAGTTCGCGGCCGCCGCCCTGGTAGGCCTCGGTCGAATCCGTGTACCGGTCGCAGAGCACGATCTTGCCCTGTGCCAGCGCGGGCTGAATCACCTCGGCGATGCCCTGCGCCCGGTCAGAGAACATCAGCCCCAGTTCTGCACGCGGCGCCAGATTCTCCGTGCGCGAATCAAGCAGCAGCTTGCGGATCCTGTCGCCGATCCGTGTCCCGCCCGGCTGCCGCGTAACGACAATCTCTTCGCCGCACTCCGCCTCAAGCCACTCCGCCAGTTTGCGCAACTGTGTCGATTTGCCCGATCCATCGAGCCCTTCAAGTGTTAGGAAAAAACCGCGCGACATGGCCGGAGTGTAGCATTCGGCCATCGGATCGGGTGCAGCGCGTCCCAGTCCATGCATTCGCGTCCAACAAAATGACGCCGCTGGTTACACTGGTCAACAGTTGCGGAGGATTCTTTTGAAGCTTCACTTTCTGCCTGCCCTGCTTCTCGCTGCCATCGCTGCCATCGCTGCCTCAGCGCAAACTCTGCCTCCCATTCACGTAACAGTCGATGTGACAGATGCGCCCAGCAAAATCCTCCACGCCGCTCTCACCATACCAGTCCAGCCCGGTCCGCTCACGCTCCTCTATCCCGAATGGATTCCCGGCGAACACGGGCCCACCGGACCGATCACCGATCTTGCCGGCATTTTCATACGCGCAAATGGGAACGATCTCGCGTGGCATCGCGACGACGTGAATATGTTCGCCTTCCACGTCAACGTGCCCGAGGGCGTCTCTTCTCTTGACGTAAAGCTCGACTTCCTGGCAACGGCTCCTCCCTCCGGCTCCACCGCCGGAGCCTCAACCAGCGCCAATCTCGCCATCGTCAGTTGGAACGAACTCGTGCTCTATCCCGCAGGGCATCCCGCGGCAGATATCGATGTCCAGCCCGCAGTCAAGCTGCCTGCAGATTGGCAATACGGCACCGCCCTCAGCAAGACCGGCGAATCCAACGGAATCATCCAGTTCGAAACTGTCTCTCTGGAGCAGCTGATCGATTCGCCCCTTCTAGCCGGCAGATATTTCAGGGAGTTCCCTCTCGCGCCAGAAGTCACGCCGAAGGTCTACCTTGATCTTGCCGCCGACGGCCCCGAAGATCTCCGCATCAAATCCGAAACGCTCGATGCCTACAGCAACCTGGTGCGCGAAGCCGGAGCACTCTACCAATCGCGCCACTACAACAGCTATCACTTTCTCGTCACTCTCAGCGATCAGGTCGCGCATTTCGGACTTGAACATCACCAGTCGAGTGACGACCGCGTCGCCGAAAAGACCTTTGTCGACGACAACCTCACCCTCCTCACCGCCGACCTGTTGCCCCACGAATTCACGCATTCCTGGAACGGCAAGTATCGCCGCCCCGCCGGCCTCGCCACCGGCAACTACGAAGACCCGATGAAGGGCAATCTGCTCTGGGTTTACGAAGGCCTTACGCAATATCTCGGAGATGTCCTCGCCGCGCGCAGCGGCCTTGAGACGCCAGACGAATTCCGGTCCGCGCTCGCCGCCAGCGCCGCCACCCTCGACTACCGCCCTGGCCGCACCTGGCGCGATCTCCAGGACACCGCCGTCGCCGCGCAGATTCTCTACGACACCAGCCAGCAATGGGATAACTGGCGCCGCAGCGTCGACTACTACCAGGAAGGCGAGCTGATCTGGCTCGAAGCCGACACCACCATCCGCAAACTCACCAAAGACAAGAAGAGCCTGAACGATTTCTGCGCGCAATTTGAGGGGCTGGGCGGCAACACTCCGCCCAAAGTTGTTCCATATAACTTCGACGACGTAGTTGCCGCCCTCAACGCTGTTGCTCCTTACGATTGGTCGGGCTTCTTCCACGAGCGACTCACTTCGAAAGCCCCTCACGCGCCCCTGGGAGGCATCGAGAACGGCGGCTACCGCATCGTCTACACCGACCAGCCCAGCGAATTCATTCAGGCCCGCGAAACGGCTACGGGAGACGCCGACGCCTGGTGGACGCTTGGCATCGACATCACCAGCGACGGCCATATCGACGACGTGCTCGTCGGTTCCGTATCCGACAAAGCCGGCCTCGGCCCCGGTATGCTGATCGTCGCCGTCAACGGACGCCAGTACACCGCGTCGCTGCTCAGCGACGCCATCACGACAGCCAAAGACTCGAAAGATCCGATCGAGCTGATACTGGTCAACACCGGCTACTACAAAGTCGTGAAGCTCGACTATCACGACGGCCTGCGTTTCCCGCATCTCGAACGCATTCAGGGAACGCCCGACCGCCTCGACGACATTGTGAAGCCAATGACGCCGCCGCCAGCGTCGAAAGGAAAGCCCTAACCCGATCTACGATGTCATCTTGAGCGGGGTCGCTGCGGCGACCGAAGGACCTGCTTTTCTCCGGGGCGACAACCACCTCTCGGAAATGCTCTCAAATCCCCGCGTCTAATCCGCCGGAAAAATCCCAGCAATCTCCAACTCCAGCCCGCCGAACTCGGGATGCTCGTTCTCCCGCAGCTTGTATGCCAGGTGCACCACGCTGCCCTCATCAAGCTGCATCTGCTGCACGCGCTCGGCCCAGTTCCAGCCCAGCGCCGGCAGATTTCCCCGATGCGCGCCCTGTGCAAGCTGCAGGCGCACATGCTTTTCCTTCATGTACCGCGGAGACGCAGCGACCCGCACATTCTGTGCGAGAAACACCGGCTCTGTGTTGCCTATCCCCATCGGTTCCAGGCGCCTCAGCCACGACAGCACCGCCGGCGTCACCCTGTCCAGCGGCAGCATCGCAGCGCATTCCAGCGGAGACCCTAAATCTTCCTCGCTCAGACGCTCCGCCGCATAGCGGCACAGCCGCTCCCGCAACTCCTCCACCCGCTGCGACGGCAGCGAGAACCCTACCGCGTGCGCGTGCCCTCCAAATCGTGTGAACAGATCCCGGCAGCTCTCGATCGCGTCGAGAAGGTGGAAGCCTGCGATCGACCGTCCCGACCCATGCGCTGTCCCGTCTGCGCTGCCGTTGCCATTCTCGTGTGCGCTGTGCGCAATCACAATCGCCGGCTTGCCTGTCCTGTCCACAATCCGCGACGCCAGAATCCCGATCACTCCCCGGTGCCATCCGTCGCCATCCATTACGATGCACCGCGCCTCACGGAAACGCTCTTCGTCCAGCCGCTCGATAATCTCCTTCAGCATCGTAGCTTCCGCATCGCGACGCTCCTGATTCAAGCGGTCGAGCTTGCCCGCAATTTCCTGCGCCCTCTTCGCATCCTTGGTCGTGAAGAGTTCGATGACCTCCGTCGCCACATCCATCCGACCGGCCGCATTGATCCGCGGAGCAATGCGAAACGCCACGTCGACCGGATTCAGCTTTCGCCGCGACGGATCAAGCTGCGCGACTTCCATCAGCGATCGCAATCCCGGCTGCACCGGCCGTTGCAGCTGCTCCAGGCCAATCGCCACGATTACGCGATTCTCGCCCAGCAGCGGAACCGCATCCGCCACCGTCGCAATCGCCACCATCTTTAAGAACGACGGCAGAATCTTCGTCCGTGCCCGCTCCCGGTCCCACCCCTCCAGCAGCGCCTGCGTTAGCTTGAAGACCACGCCCGCTCCGCACAGGTGTTTGCACGCATACCCGCACTCCGCCTGGTTGGGATTGAGAATCGCCAGCGCCTTCGGCAGCCCCATCGCCGCCTCCGGCAGGTGATGATCGGTCACGACCAGGTCCAGGCCCAGCGTCTCCGCTGCTTCAGCCGCGGCAAACGCCCGGATGCCCGTATCCACGCTGATCACCAGCCTTACGCCGTCGCGGGCAAAAGCCTCCAGCACCTCGCCCTGCATGCCGTAGCCTTCACGCAGCCGGTGCGGAACATGAAAGCGCGCTACGCCGCCCAACATCTCAATGGCAGTCTTCAGAAGCACCACCGCCGTCGTCCCGTCCACGTCGTAATCGCCGTAGATCAGGATCGTCTCACGCGCGGCGACTGCCTTTTGAATGCGCGCCACCGCCAGCTCCATGCCCAGCATCGAGTAGGGATCGTGCAGGTGCTCAAATTGTGGATGAAGAAATCGCTCCGCCTCTGCCGCCGAGTGCACTCCGCGCGCCACCAGCAGTTCGGCAATCAGCAGCGGCAGCCCGGCCTCGCGTGCCAGGGCGCCGGCCGCACCAGGATCGCTCTCAGAAAGTATCCATCGCCTGCTGAGTAAAGCGGGCGACGGCTCAGGCGTGCTCACGACTCTTCGTCGGCATCCTCATCGTTCAGGATGATATTGCCGTAGTCTTCCAGAGACTCCAGCAGCTGCTGGTAGCGCTCATACCACGCCGTGGTGTTCTCGTGCAGAAACACAATCCCCTGGTGCGCAAAGCCCAGCTGGATATATCCCACACGCCCCACATGCGTCGCCAGCGACTGCGCCTCCTCGATTGCCGGAGACTCCTCGTCAGGAAAGTTCGACTCCTGCAGCTCTTCGACCAGCAGCTCCAGGTCTTCTTTCTCGAGGACCACTTCGCTCATCGTCAGAAAGACCGCGCCGGCGGCCTTCGCCGTCTCGACAAAATCCTTCCAGCTGTCGATGTTCGAATCGTCCTCCCACAGCACTGTGGGCACTTCTTCGCCAACATACGCGGGGATGCGGCGCATTCCATGGCCTGCAATAAAGGCCACCATATCGTCTTTAAGGGAGAGCAAACTATCCTGAAGCATAGGCGGAACTGCCAGTCTACGCCATCTCGGGCCGGTGGAAAAATCGCGTAAAATCAAAACAGATCCCAACCCAGAAGGAGCCCCCAGATTGGCGAAATTTGAACGCCACGTCTTCGTCTGCACGAATGTCCGCGAAC
The DNA here is from genome assembly GCA_963721995.1 of uncultured Acidobacteriaceae bacterium. Classification (GTDB taxonomy): domain Bacteria; phylum Acidobacteriota; class Terriglobia; order Terriglobales; family Acidobacteriaceae; genus Silvibacterium. The sequence goes on from CAVRNK010000067.1 coordinate 50,608, forward strand.
CCGGCAGCGCCCGCCCCTCCTGCACCACCGACGGCAAAGGCGAGCTCCACTCCGCCCTCAAGGACGCGGTCAGAGGAGCCGGCCTCGCCTGCTCCATCCGCGCCAACAAAGCCGGATGCCTCGACCAGTGCGAACACGGCCCGACCGTTGTCGTTTACCCTGAGGCCGTCTGGTACGGTGGCGTCACCGTCGAAGACGTGCCCGAGATCGTCAGCGAGCACCTCATCGCCGGACGTCCCGTCGAGCGCCTCATCATCGCCGACGACTGCCTCAACGCCGCGGTCTGCCCGCACCGTCCGGCCTTTGTCACGCGTGGCTGACCGGTGCCGCTCTACGCCCGGTTTTGACACATCATTTGTGCTATATTTCGAACGAGATAAATGATTTTTTCACGGGAATATGTTGGATATCTTGCCCGCCATACGGTTAAACACCTGATCGACGCGAAGATGATCCGCACAAATAAGCTGTCCGCTGTCGAAGAGCGCGTAAACGCCGGCCTCCTCGAAGAATTGTCCCTCGAAGACCGCATCAACGAAGAGGTGCGGCTCATCCTCGATGCCTATCAGGACGAAATGCACCGCACCGGTGCCGCTTACGCCGAGATGTTCAAGAAGGTGAAGCTCGAGCTCGCCCGCAAGTACAAGGCGGTGCTGTGAGACTCTCCCGCGATAAGCTAAACAAGCTCGCCCACGTTGTCTCTGACGTGCTCGCGGAGACCGACGAGGCTGAATTCCTCGAAGACCGCAACACTATACGCCAGGAAGCCCGCAAGGCCCTCGAGAACCTGCTCCTGCAGGAGATGCGCATCGACCAGGCCGCGCGCCTCAAGATCCAGTCTCAGCGCCGCATCATCCCCGAAGGCAGCCAGGAGTGGGACATCCTCTACCGCAAGTACTACAACGAGGAAGTCAAAAAGCTCGGCATTTAAGGAAGACGCTGAGTTCAGCGAGCCACCTCAAAAATTCAGCGCGCGCCTCCACGCTCGGCTTAAAATGGCCGCACTCAATATGTCGATCTCCTCTCAGATCGGCAGGCCTTTGCGGAGATCGATTTGCCAGCCAGCGCACCTCTGACGTTTGTCAGCTATTGCCGTGAAGATTCAGCCTTTGCGCTGCAGCTCGCCGGAGACTTGAAGACTGCCGGAGCGGCGGTATGGATCGATCAGCTCGATATCCATCCGGGCCAGCGATGGGATCAGGCTGTCGAAGGCGCGCTCAGAGACAGCCCGCGCATGGTGGTCATCCTGTCACCGGCGGCGGTCAGCTCCAACAACGTGCTCGACGAAGTCTCCTATGCCCTCGAAACACAGAAGACTGTTCTGCCCATCCTCTACCGTGATTGTGAGATCCCATTCCGCCTACGGCGCGTTCAGCGCCTCGATTTCAGGACAGACTACTCCCGCATGTTGCAGACACTTTGGCGAAGCCTGGAAAGCGACCGCGAGCCGGTTCCTGCACAGGCGCAGCAGGACACGCCGGCGGCTTCGGCCACGCTGGCGCCAGCGCTTACCGCGCAGCCTGCGCCGGCCGCGCCATCGTCCGATGCGAAGACTCCGCTGAATGAGGAACAGGTCCGCATGTTGATCGGCAGCAGCAGGCAGCAGATCGAGACTCTGCTGGGCGAGCCGAACCAGATAGCCGGCGACCTCATCATGTACCTGCATCCCTGTGTCGGCTTCACCTGCCCTTATGGGATCGCCTCGTCAGTCGAGTACTATCGCCCCAACACAGTAACCAAAGGCCTCGACACCGGCATGACGCGGGCAGCAATCGAGCAGCGCTTTGGAACGGGCTCGCCGCCTGCGTCAGGCCCTGACGACTGGGCAGGTCGATCCAGTGAATACCCCGGCCTGCTCCCCGGCTACGGGCTCAAAGTGCTCTACGACGACTACAACAATCCCTCGGCCATCGCGACCATGATCCAGGTCTGGCAAGTGAGTCGATCCCCGTTTCAGGAAAGATAACGTGGCTGGGTGGACCACATAATCCCGGCTTGTGCGGGGCTAATGTTATTGCCATCCCTAACTCACCACATTTACCGGCTTTCCCTCAACAAACGCCCGCAGGTTCGAAACCACCGTCTCAACCAGCCGCGTGCGAGCTTCCTTCGTCGCCCACGCAATGTGCGGAGTCACAATACAGTTCTTCGCCTGCAGCAGAGGATTGTCCAAAGGCGGCGGCTCACTCGAAAGCACGTCCACACCGGCCCCCGCGAGGCGATCGCTGTTGAGCGCGTCAGCAAGGTCCTTCTCGACGACCAGCGGTCCGCGTGAAGTATTAATGAGAAGAGCGCACGGCTTCATCTTCGATAAAGTAGTGGCATTGATCATCCCACGCGTTTCCGGCAACAGCGGACAGTGCAGGCTGACCACGTCCGCTTCCGCCATCAGTTCATCGAGATCGCACCAGCGAAAACCGGCCCAGTTGGGAGCGTCTCTTCTTGCCGCGTCAAACGCGATGACTTTCATCCCCAGTGCCACGGCAATCTGGCCCACGTCGCGTCCTATCCGGCCGAACCCGATAATCCCCATCTTCTTGCCCTGCAACTCGACCAGAGGTGTCTTCCGGAAACTGAAATCAGCGGATCGCCACCACTCGCCCGCCCGTGTCGCCTCGCTGTGAAGCCCAACGTGGTGGCACAGCTCCAGCAGCAGCGCGAACACCAGCTGAGCAACTGAAGCGCTTCCATAGGTGGGGACATTCGTGACCACGACGCCCATTTCGCGCGCAGCCTTCACATCGATCTGGTCGTAGCCGGTAAACATCGCGCCGGCGTAACGAAGTTGCTTAAGCTGCTTCAGGGTTTCGCGCGTCAGGGGTGCTCTGGTGCTCAGCACGGCCTCGGCTTCGCGCGCACGAGGCACCACTGAATCTTCCGGCGTCCGGTCAAAAACCTCCAGGCTGCCCAGCTCTCGCAGCCCATCCCAACTCAAATCCCCCGGATTGATGGCATGGCCATCAAGGATAACGATCCTCATGGGAGCTCCCTGCGAGGGCAATGATTCGAATCGGCAGCCCTCTCACGTACAGATTCGCAGCAGCTCGTCGGGGAGTCGCCGTTTTACATCCTTTTGCTGCGCGCGAAACTCGCGACGAAGAACCTGCGTCTCTAATCCCTGATCCTAATCCCTAATCCCTGCCCTCTAAAAACATCCCCATCTGCTCCTCTCCCTCATCCTGTACCGGATCCATGAGCGCCGCCTCGTTATTCCGCACGTTGTTGATCTTTGGATCCACGCGCCATGCCTTCATCTTCTCCGAGTCAAAAGGCCGCACCAGGTCCATCGGCGGACGCTGCTCATCGCCCGGCTCCAGCCATCGCTGATAGTCCGGCCGCTTCATGATCACCGGCATCCGGTCGTGCCCCGTTTTCTCCGCCACCAGTTCGTTTGGCTCCGTCGTGATAATCGCAAAGGTATCCATCTGCTGCTTGCCGTCAGGAGAGCGCCAGTGCCGCCACACGCCGCCCAGCGCAAACGGAGCGTCATCCTTCATCCCGAACAGCCACGGCAGCTTGGTCTTCGCATTCACGCGCTTCCACTCGACAAAAGAGTCCACCGGAACCAGGCAGCGCCTCCGCAGAAATGCCTCGCGCCAGATCTTGCTGTCGAGCAGCGTCTCGCCTTTGGCATTAATCGTGTCCAGCTTGAACTTCTTCGGATCGCTCACGAACGGCGGCAGAAATCTCCAGAACATCATCTGCAGCGTGCGCGTCCCAAACGCCTCGTCCCACACGATCACCGGCTGCATCGTCTGCGGAGCCACGTTGTAGTCGGGAGCCAGTTCCAGCGCCAGCCCATCCACGTTACCCAGCGCAAACGCTTCGGCAATCCGCTGCTTATCGGAACGTCGCTGGTAGCGCCCGCACATTTTTCGATCCTAATCTATGAGCTCAACAATGAGTCCCGACGTCGCCCACCACATTTCACCGGCTTCCCATCACCGTGGCAGTTCCAATTCCGGGTGTCGTCCGCTGTTGCAGCGTGCGAGAATTGCCGTGCCAGTTTGCGGTTCACCCATACATCCGAAAGAAGGCCACCCCTTGATGACTGAGAACGCTGCGACTTGTCCACTTACGCTTGAGGTGGAGCGCGCCGGCAATGCTGTTGTGGTGCGATGCCACGGCAGGCTGGTGGTGGGCACAGGCGATGTTCTCTACAGCAGGGTCAAGGAATTGATCCCCGATACGAAGCGAATCGTGCTGGACCTGACGGACCTTACCCGTGTGGACAGCATGGGTCTGGGAACGCTGGTCCGGCTGTATGTCTCCGCCCGCTCGGCGGGCTGTTCTTTGGAACTGGTAAATCTCGGCCAGCAGGTTCGGCAGCTGCTGGGGACGACCGGTCTGTTGTCGGTCTTCACCGTGGTGGGCGAACACGGCATCAGGCTGGACTAGACCACAGATCAGATCGTGAAGGCAATCTGCAGATCGGTTCCAGAATGCCGGCGATACGAACCGACCGAAATCGCGGCCGACCGCGGCCCGCAGTAATACGGTGACAGTCCAGGTTTCTGATTACATCAAAAAACCAAGCGATGATTACAGGAATTTATTAAGACAACTTCTTGACACTTATGACAGAAGAGGAAGAGTATTTCCACCGAGCAGAAAATACTCCGAAGGCTGACTACTTTTGTGAGACCACCTCATCTTGAGTGTTTTCGAGGTGAGATATGTGCACCTTAACTGCATTGGCACCTTGACAGTACAAGCACCCTAACTGCATAAGCACACTTAGGCAGGACTCCTGAATGTTCTCCGCAGACGGTTGCGCGGAGCGGCAGTAGGAGCCTTACCCCACGGCCACTACTGAACATGCTGACGTCGTTCTCCTCGTCCATGGCTCTGCGCGCATCGCTTGACCCGATCTTTCTGAACCGGGCGCAATAACTCACGTTTATCTGCACACGCGTTCTTTGGCGTGCCGGAATTCCGTGAATCAAAACACGGGCAGGGAGGAATATGTATGGCCGGAAACACATATGTGTTCGGATATGGCTCGCTTATAGAAAAGGCGTCGCGAACCCGTACCAATCCCGACGCTATCGGCGCATGGCCCGCGCGGGTCACTGGCTATCAGCGCGGCTGGTTTCATCAGTTCGCCAACAACGTAGGCAGTACCTGCACTTATTTAGGGGCGATAGCAAAGGCGGATGCAACCATCAACGGCGTTGTCTATAAGGTCGGGGATATCGAGAAAACGAAAGAACGCGAGACCGGCTATACGGCCACCCGAGTGGATGGCAAGATCGCAATGCTGGATGGCAGCGGGCCGCTCCACCCGACGGACCAGGTCTATCTGTTTGTGAGCAATCCCGAAGACATTTCCAAATCTAAAGAGCCGACGCCCCGGCATCCCGATGGTCGAATCTTATGTGGATATCTGCATCAATGGCTGTCTGGAAATCGAAGCACTATATCGCTCGGCTGCGGGGTTTACGCAGGAATTTATCAAGACATCGACCGGCTGGAACAAGTACTGGGTGAACGACCGATTGTATCCACGCAGGCCGTTCATTTACTGCCCTAACTCGAGCGTGATCGATCAGGCCCTGCAGACGGGTGGTGTTCTGCAGTACGTCCAACTTCACGACTTAGGGTAATCGGGTTTGTGCTTTAACACTTACTTCGCATTCGGGATGCGTTGTAACTTCACCACAGAACGCCAAAGTGGGCAATTTTGAACAGATATGCGCCCGAGAAATTGCTCCACTATGGCTTGACCACGGTTCGCGGAAAGCCTGGTTAAGCTGCCAGCCGCCGCTCGGAAACCCAAAATGGTAATCACGGAAGGAAAGAAAGGGATATGACTATGAATGCGACTATGACTATGACAGATCCTGCAGCGGTCAAACCGACTACTACCTTTGCCAACGCCAAGGAGGCCGAGCCGCAAGCCGCCGCCGATCTGAACGCCTTTAAGATGGTGCTCTCCAGCAACGGAGTGCAATTGGGATATCTCGGTAAAAATGGTAGCGGTTGGGCCATTCTTGTCAGCGATCCGGCGAGCGCCGTAACGCTTGAGGCGTATCCCTACAATGGGATTAACTACTATCGCATCAAGAGCAGCAGCTCCTATATGTCCGTGAGCAATAACGCCTATGTTGGCTTCTATAGCTGGTCGGGCGCCACGGGGTTCACCCGGAGTGGCTCGCAACTGATCTCCGACTTCAACAAACAGCCGCTGTCTTTGTATTCCGTCGACAATGCCTATATCTATTGCTGGAAGGAATACACCATCCTTGATGTTACGTTCCAGTAGTTATGACGTGTCGCGTTGATAAGGTGCCCTGCTCGGCCATAGCCGCGCAGGGTACTTTGCAGGTGCGCGCAGGATTGTAGCTACCTGAGTAACGAAACTCGTATCTGTCAGACCAAGGTGACCTTGCCCGTGGCAAGGTCGTAGTATCCGGCGACGATTTTCAGTTTGCCTTCTTTCACCATAGGAGAGAGGACGGTTGAGGCCTTGCTGAGGAGCGTGGCCTGAATGGAGGCGTTGGCCTTTATAGCGGCGGCGAAGTCGGAGCCTGCCTGATCGACGGCTGTCTGGAGGGGCGGGAACAGAACACTGATCTGCCCGGGCACGGGTTTGCCCTGGATGGCGGCCTTGACGGCTCCGCACCCGGCGTGGCCGAGGACGAGGATGACCTTGGTGCCAAGGACGGCGGCTCCGTATTCGAGGCTGGCGATTATCTCGGGCGTGGCCATGTTGCCGGCGACGCGGGCGACGAAGATGTGTCCGATGCTCTGATCGAAGATGATCTCGACGGGGACGCGCGAGTCGGCACAGGAGAGGACCGCGGCGAAGGGCTCCTGCTTGTCGACGGTATGGTCGCGCAGGATCTGCTTGTCTTCGTCGAAGCTGGTGAAGCGTCCGGCGATGTAGCGCTCGTTGCCGTCGAGGAGGGCTTTGAGGGCTTCATCCGGTGTGAGGGGGCTTTGAGCCAGGGCAGCTTCAGGAACGAGAAAACCAGTAGAGGCTGCTCCGACAAGGGTGGCAGCTGTTCCGGCAAGGGCGATGCCGAGAAATTTGCGGCGCGAGTGGGTGTATTCGGGCGAGTTGGCGGATATGCTCATCGGGTCCCTCCTGAGGCGATCGAAGGCGAAGCCATGATAGCCGAGCCATCTGCTTATTTCTCCATAAAAATCCGATCATCGGCCGGTGTCAGGCCGGATACAGGGTATATCCATCGGCGGACCGGCATCACTTAATTTTGCGCGGGACTTTATAGGCAAGGGATATGCCGACGATCTCGTTTGTGTCCCACCCCGGCGGCAGATTGACGGACTGCAACATGTAGTAGGACCGAACGGAAAGTGAATTAGTAAGGGGAAATCGAACGCCCACCTGGAAACGATTCTGCGTGTAGGCGGTGCCGCCGTTGGCAAAGGGGTTGTCCCACGGAACGAGGAAGAACTCGTTGCTGACGACGATGGTTGGACGCCAGGTGGTGCGAAGCGGCAGGGTGTAGTCGACGCCGGGGCGAAATCGAAAACGCGCTGACGCGGGGCGGTCGTCGGGAAATCGCCCCTCGATGAGCGTACGCAGGTTGTATCGCCATTGCCCCCGCGCGGTGCTCAGGGTGAGATTGAGCTGCAGCCGATTTTCGTAATTGATTTTGGGATTGCCGGGAAAGCGTTGGTAGCGATAAATCGGTATTAAGGTGAACCAGGGCCGCAGTCGAAAGGCGACGCCGCCTTGAACGAAGTACTCGAACAGGTTGGATGCTCCCTCATCCAGCCGCTCATGGAATTCGACTTCCAGAGATTTGTCGGACGAAAGTGGTGTGGAGACTCCCTGATCGAGCCAGAGACCTATCTGCTTCTCATCTTCCGGATCCTCGGGCTCCGGTTGTTGCTGCGCCCTGGCAGGGATGGCGACAAGGCAACTGCACAGGAGCGCCAAGACAGAGATTATGCGTCGAGTTGCCATCGCTTGATTTGGAACCGCGTGTACCTCCGAAGAGAATGATTCCGTTGTTCATCAGACCGGAGCTGGGGCAAGCGTCAACCGGATCCGAGACGATCTGCTTTTGTCTTGTCAGGCGCTCGAGAGCTTGAGGCCGACAATTCCAGCGAGTATGAGCGCAACACTGATCATCCGAGCCGCGCTCACAGGCTCTCCAAGGAGCACGATGCCTAGTATTACGGTGCCGATAGCTCCCACCCCAACCCAAACACTGTAGGCCGTGCCAACGGGAAGCGCCTTCATGGCGATTCCTAATAGTCCCAGGCTGATGATCATCGAGAGAACCGTCCAGATCGTAGGCCACAATCGGGTGAAGCCTTCTGTGTATTTCAACCCAATGGCCCAACCAACCTCAAAAAGCCCTGCGACAGCGAGAATAGCCCAGTTCATGCCATCTCCTTTGTGGTGCCCAGGAAGTATCAGATAACGGACAGACATGTTTCATGATGTTATCCAGCGTCTGCAGCCGTCTTTTTATGACAAATCTTTAGCGCCGTACGAACCGTTCCCCTCAGTCTCGCCGCGCGG
>CAVRNK010000068.1:0-46551 GCA_963721995.1 uncultured Acidobacteriaceae bacterium
AGCAGACCTCCAGCTCACGACCCCGCAGAGCTCGGCGAGCTCGAACGCGCCATCATGCGGCTCATCTGGCAGCCCGGCGACCTCACCGCAGAGCAGGTGCGAGAAGAGCTGGATGAACTCGACCGGCCTCTGAAAGACTCGACCATTCGCACCGTGCTTCGACGCCTCGAAGAAAAGGGCTACGTCACGCACAGGGTCGAGAATCGCACCTTTCGCTATCGCCCCGCCGAAACCCGGCAGCTCGTCGCCGGACGCGCCGTCAAACGCATCATCGACCGCTTCTGCGACGGCTCCGTCGAGGCGTTGCTCGTAGGCATGGTCGACTCCGAAGTCCTCGACCAAACGGAATTGCAGCGGCTCGCCGATCGAATCGCCGCGGCCAGGAAAGGAAAGAAGGCAGGATGTCCGTCATTCTCGAATCCGCTGCCCGCACGCTGCTGCTCACTGCCGCGGTCTGGACCACGCTACGGGTGCTCCGCGTCGGCAATGTGATCGCGCAGAAGATTGCCTGGACGCTGGTGCTCGCCGCCGCGATCGCCATGCCCTTCCTGATGCGCTCGCGCCTCATTCAGGTGAACCCCGTTGCGGTACCCACTCCCGCGATTCTGAATTCCACGATTCTCAATTCATGGACCAGTCCTGTTCATCGTGACCTCCCTGCCGCCTCGGTGGCATCTGCCATTCCCGCGCCGGAAGAAGCAAAGGAGCCGGTCACCAGCACTGAGTCCCTGGCCCCTGCGACCTTCGAGATCGCGCCCGCCGTCGCCGCGACCCCCGCGCCCGTTCGCCGCTGGACACTCCCCGCTCTCGGCACGCTCGTCGTCCGCATCTATCTCGTCGGTTCAGGTTTCTCCTGCTCAGGCTGCTCACGGGGCTGGCTTTAGCGTGGCGCATCTGGAGGCGCGCCGAGCCGGCCTCCGTTCTGGTTGAGCCGCACGCCGACGTTCGATTCAGCTCAGACATCACGACCCCGGTCACCATCGGTGTCGGCATCGTTCTTCCCGCATCGTTCCAGGAGTGGCACCGCCCCAGGCTTCGCATTGTTCTGGCGCACGAACTGGCGCACGTCCGCCAGCGCGATTTCTACCTCCAGCTTTTCGCTCACCTGCATACTGCCATCTTCTGGTTCAGCCCCGCAGCCTGGTGGATTCAGAAACATCTTTCTGATCTCGGCGAGGCGATCAGCGACTTCGCCGGAATCACAGAAGCCAAGGACGCTCCCTCGTACGCCGAACTTCTGCTGGAAGTGGCTTCCATGCCCCGCCACCCGATCTTCGCCGTTGCCATGGCGCGCTCCAGCAGGATCGAGCACCGCATCGATCGCCTGCTTGTAGACCGGATCTTCCGCAGGTCATTCGTCGAAGGCAAGGGCCGTGCCCTTGCTGTGGCGGCGATCGTCCCTTTGGTCCTGACTGCGTCCGCATCTCTGATCGCGGTGCGCGCCGCTGAAAAGATGACTCCGATGGCAGCAGCGCCCTTGATGCATGTCGTCGCTCAGGAAGCAGGCACATCGTTAGCCGTGCCCGAGGCGTCGCCAGTCCCTCCCACGACGGCGGTCGCGCCGCTTTCTCCTGCGAATCCTGCACCTTCATCAGCTTCCGCACTGCCCGCCGCTGCTCCTGCATTCCCGGCCCCGCCGCTTCCCAATGTAAGACTAGCCAGCGCGGACTCGTCACAGGCCAACCCGCCAGCCGTCACCGTCGAACACGATCCGGACACCAACTACTCCAATTCCGATCAAGACTCGTTCATGATCGTCAACGGCGACAAGAGCCAGACGTTCAATTTCCATGGCGACTACTCGCAGATGGAAGCTATCCGCAAGAAGCTTCACGGCAACTACATCCTGGCCGAACGTGACGGGAAATATTACGTCATCGACGACCCGGCGATGATGGATCAGAGCCGCAAGCTCTTCGCGCCGATCGAGGAACTGGGCCGCCAGCAGGAAGCGCTCGGCGCCCAACAGGAAAAGCTTGGCGAGGAGCAGGATCGGCTGGGCAAGCAGCAGGAGGAAGCTCACATCGAGACGCCTGACATGTCGAAGGAAATTGCCGAATTGCAGGCCGCTGTAAAGAAGCTGCAGGATCTCCAGAAGAGCAAGACTGTCACCGGGGAGGAATTGGCCGAGGTTCAGAGCCGCATCGGCGGCATTGAAGGCCATCTGGGCGCGATGGAGGGTCAGATTGGCGCGCAGCAAGGCGATCTCGGCCGTCAGCAGGGAGAACTCGGGCGTCAGCAGGGTGAACTGGGACGGCAGCAGGGTGAGCTTGGACGGCAGCAAGGAAGGCTCGCCCGCCAGGCCTCGCGTCAGATGGAATCCATGATTGACCAGGCAGTTCAGTCGGGGAAGGCGAAGCCCGTCCAGTAATCCACAGGCCTGAATCCGCAGCCCGGGAATGGCAACGCCCCGCCGGGTAGCCGCCTCTTACTCCATAGAACAAGTACGCGAGAGAAAATCCCCTAGACTATGGAGTAGGAGTAATGGCTGAAAAACTGAAGGGAAAGAAGATCGCGATTCTCGCGACCGATGGCTTTGAGCAGGTTGAGCTGACGAACCCGAAAATGGTTCTCGAAGAAGCAGGCGCGACCACTGAAATAATCTCGCCGAAGAGTGGCGAAATCAAAGGCTGGAACTTCAAAGACTGGGGCGACAAGGTCAAGGTCAACAAGACTCTCGACCAGGCGCGACCCGCCGATTACGACGCGCTGGTGCTGCCCGGTGGCGTGATCAATCCCGACCATCTGCGCATGGACCCCAAAGCGGTCTCCTTTGTGCGGGAATTCGCGCAATCCGGCAAACCCGTGGCCGCAATCTGCCACGGCCCCTGGACGCTGATTGAAGCCGGCGTAGTCAAGGGTAGGAAGATGACCTCGTGGCCCTCTCTCAAGACGGACCTCAAGAACGCCGGCGCGAACTGGGTCGACGAGCAGGCTGTCGTCGACGGAAACTTCATCACCAGCCGCAAGCCTGACGATATTCCGGCGTTCACCCAGAAGATTATCGAGATGGTTGCCGATAATAAACAGCAGCTGAGGGCCGCATCCTGATCAGGGGAGGCTTCCCTCACGAACGAAGTTGTGCGCGGGCGGTCTTCGGGACCCTTAACGATCCCGAGGCTTTACCGCGCAAAAGGAGCGCGCCTTATCGGGCGCGCTTTCCCTTTTCCGGGAGAACGCGCTCCTCCACATCGAGGAACTTCATTCATGTGACTTACATCGGGGGCTTGGCAGATAAAGACAAAGAGCGAAAATGTCTTATGAGATGGACCAGGCTCATTGGTATGAGCACGCTATTGGTTTCCTGCATAGCGAATCATGCCGCTATGGGGCAATCGGAAGAGGCCGTCATCTCGAAGACGGAAGCGGTAATCCGGGCACGATTTGCAAATATTCAGGGATACACAGTCACTGAGCACTATGCAGTCTATAGAAATGGTTCGACCACACCAGTTGCAGAAAAGACCGTCCAGGCCATATACGAGAAGAGCAAGGGCATCAGTTACACGACGATTTCTCAAAGCGGTTCATCGCTGTTTCAAAACCGCGTCATCGAGCCTTCACTAGCATCGGAAAAGCAAATATACGATCCAACGATGCGAGGTCAGCTAATGCTCACAACTGACAATTATGAGATGGGCGTTGAACCGGTGAGGTCTTCCATCGGCAATCAGGACTGCGTAGTTTTGGACGTGAAGGCACGCCAGGCAAGCCTGTATCTGATAAACGGTAAGGCGTGGGTAGATGCCGGAACCTACCTGTTGATGCGCGTTCAAGGAACTCAATCCAGGAGCTCGTCATTCTGGGCAGGAACACCTTTGATCACCCGCGACTTTACGAACATCAATGGCTTCGCAATGGTCATCCACGAAAAGATAGAGGCGCATAACTTTCTGTTGGGGCAGACGGTCGAGGAGATCGAATACAAGGATTACAAGGTCGTGGGTGACGCGAAATCGGCTGTCCAGCAGCCGCATTCAGGGCCTGCGTTGCAGCAATAAGAACCGCCACTACTGGAGGCCCTATCCGGCAATTCGTCCGAAATTAACAATTCCCGCCGCAACCGTTGGTAGCTTGAAGCCGGATGGATCTAAGCAACCGCTGGGCGAACGAAACCGGCACGGCCGTGCGACCCCACGTCAAAACGTGCCTCAGGCTCGGCCCGTTGGCGGTCCTGGTGCTCGCCGCCCTGGCCGCTTCATGCGCGTCCGGCCAACTCCCCGACGTCACCAGGCCCACGACCAATGCACCGTCCGACGTCCAGTTGACCATGTTTCCTCATCCGCCTGAGAGCCGCCTCTGGATCTCCGGCCAGGCGAATTTCATTTACCAGACCAACCCGCCATTCGACGCTGAATACTCCGGGCCGAACAGCTTTCGGTCCGACTACGACAAGGCCAACGGGCGTGTGATGACGCTCTACACGGGTTATCAACTCACCAAGTCCATCGAGGTTCTGGTCGATTTCGAGGAGGCTGCCGGGCTCGGCCTGAGCGGCGTGCTGGGTATTGCCGGATTTACCAATCTCGACGCGGTCCGTGATGCGACTCTCAGTGAGGCGCCATATCTTGCCCGCGTGGTCTATCACCAGGTTTTCGCTTTCAGCCACGAGACTGTCGACGGAAACCGGGGGCCTCTTTCCACCTTCGCCCGCTTGCCCTCTCGTCGCCTTGAACTGCGCGTCGGCAAATTTGCCATCACCGATTATTTCGATAACAACACATACGGCAGTGACAGCCACCTGCAATTTCTGAATTGGGCGGTCGACCAGAATGGAGCCTACGACTTCACCGCCGATCCGCGCGGTTATACCTGGGGGGTTCACGCCGAGTACCAGAGTCCGCCGTGGGGAGCGCGATTCGCCGAAGTGCTGTTGCCGGGTCCGCAGAACGGTGGACCGCTCGTCTGGGACCTGCGCAAGGCCAACTCCTCTAATGGCGAATTCGAGCTGCATCGCGGACCGCTCCACAAAAAGGACGGCGTCATCCGCCTGCTCACCTATGTGAACAACGGCAATATGGGCATTTACAAATATGCGATCGAGCAATATCTCGAAGGGAAAACGCCCAAACCGGAGATCGACGACCATCCCTTCAAAGTGACCACCAAATACGGCTTCGGCATCAACTTCGAGCAGCCCATAAACGCGAACGTGGGATTCTGGGGTCGATTCGGCTGGGACAATGGCAAGACCGAATCCTGGAACTTTACTGAAATTGACCAGACCTTCTCCGGCGGCGTAGTCGTGCTCGGTCCAATCTGGAAGCGAAAGTTCGACCGCGCCGGCGTGGCCTTCGCCTCCAATGCCATCTCCCGGGTGCACGCGGAGTATCTTGGTCTCGGCGGTCTCGGTTTCGTTCTGGGTGATGGACGATTGACGTACGCGCGTGAAAACCTGATGGAGAGCTTCTACACGGCGCACATCTGGCACGGAATCTACCTGAGCCCCGGCCTGCAATACATCGTCAATCCCGGATACAACCAGGGTCGGGGCCCGGTTGTAGTGCCCTCGTTTCGCGCGCATGTCGAATTTTGAGGACTGGACATTGAAGAGGATCCGAGGCATGACCGACCGAGCCCCTCGAACCATCCCCGGGAGAATGTGTCTGCTGTTGCTTGTCGTTGCTGCCGCATTCGCTCCGGGACTTCATGCTTCGGCCCAGAGCTCGTTCTCGCAGGTGAATTCCCTTTACATCGAGCCGTTCACCGGAGGCACTCAGGCGGCTCCGCTCCGCGAGAGTTTCATCCGACGCCTCAAAAAGAGCGGCAAGTATCGAATCGTCGACACCGCGCAGGAAGCCGACGCAATCGTAAGAGGCACGGGCCAGATCTGGGTGCGGGGCCACTTCACCACCAACTCCCGCGCGCCCGAGGCCAATCGCCAGACCGTCTACGGAGGTTATCTCTCCGTCGAGGTCATCGGCAAGGATCACGAGCCGCTCTGGTCGTACCTGGTCACACCCAGCAGTTTCTCCTGGCGCAGCATTCAGGACGACTTGGCCAGCAATCTCGTGAAGCGGATGCTTGAGGCCCGCGAAAACAGCGGGCAGACGCCAGCCGCAGCGGGCGCAAAGCAGGTCCTGGCTGCGGCGGATATCGCCGGCGCGGGCGCCACCTTTCCCGAACCGCTCTACCGGAAGTGGTTCCAGTCCTTTGCCGAGCGCCAGCCGAATGTCCGGCTCAGCTACAAAGCGGTTGGCTCCGAGGAAGGCCTTCATATGCTCGCCAACGGCAAGGTAGACTTCGCCGCATCCGATGTGCCGACATTGACCGGGGTAAGCGACCAAAAGGAGACGCGGGGGATAGCCTCGGTCCTGGGGGCGGTGGTTCCGATCTACAACCTGAGCGACATCACCCAGGACCTCAACTTCGCTCCCGAGGCCCTCGCCGACATCTATTTGGGAAAAATCACGAAATGGAGCGATCCTTCCATCGGGAAGCCCAACCGGAACGCCGATCTTCCTGATGCCAGCATTGTCGTCTTTCACCGCTCCGACGGCAGCGGCACCACCCACGCCTGGAGTGATTTCCTGTCTAAAGTAAGCCCCGCCTGGAAAGACACCGTGGGTACCGGCACCACCCTGAAGTGGCCCGTCGGAACCGGGGCCATCGGCAATGAAGGTGTGGCCGAGGCCGTTGCAAAGACCCCCAACTCCATCGGCTACGTGGAACTGGTCTACGCCATCCAGCATCAGTTGGGCTACGGAGCCGTCCGCAACAGCTCCGGCCACTACATCCGCGCCGATCTGAACAGCGTAGCTGAGGCCGCAAGCACGGCCAAACCGGACTCGCTCACCGCGATCACCAATCCTCCCGGCAAAGATGCCTATCCCATTGTCAGCCTCACCTGGCTGCTCTTTCCGCAGGAGATTAAGGACGAGGCAAAAAAGGCGGCTCTCTTCGAGCTGCTCCGATGGATCCTGACCTCAGGCCAGCAGGAGTGCTCCTCACTGGGATATGCCCCCCTGCCTCGCAATCTTGCCGCTCAGCAACTCAATCTCCTGAACAGCTTCCGATAGGATCCACTCTTCAACGGCCCGGTGGGCATTCGTTCCGACAACGCCAGTCGCAGCTCGAGCTCGATGCATCCCGGGCCCAGGCGAATTCCCGGGACCAAGCCCAGCCTGCCGTTCCGGCACAGAGCAATTGGAGTAACGCCGAAACTATGTTTCGATTTCTGCTGAACCTTCCCCAGTCAGGCACGTATACTTTTCTACTACCGCAAGACCCTCCCCAGCTTTGCCATTTTGACCATCTCTGCACCTGACCAGGAGACCTGTTGTGGCGCTTACGATCACCGGGCTGTCGAAGACCTATTCCAACGGGGTGCAGGCCCTGAAGGGCCTTAACCTCACCATTGGCAACAACATGTTCGGCCTTCTGGGACCCAACGGGGCGGGCAAGAGCACTCTCATGCGCACCATCGCCACCCTGCAGGAGCCCGACTCCGGCGAAATCTGGCTGGACGGCATCAATGTGATCAAGCAGAAGGATACCGTGCGGCGTCTGCTCGGCTATCTGCCTCAGGAATTCGGCGTTTACCCTAAAATATCCGCTTTAGATATGCTCGATCATCTGGCTGTGATGAAAGGGGTTACCAATTCCGGAGAACGCCGGAGTATGGTCGATGCCCTGCTCAACCAGACCAACCTGTGGGACGCTCGCAAGAAGGCCCTGAGCACCTATTCCGGGGGCATGAAACAGCGCTTCGGCATCGCCCAGGCGCTCCTCGCCAATCCGAAACTCATCATCGTTGACGAGCCGACCGCCGGACTCGACCCCGCCGAACGTCACCGTTTCCTGAACCTGCTCAGTTCCATCGGCCGCGACGTCATCGTCATCCTCTCGACCCACATCGTCGAGGACGTCCGCGAGCTCTGCAACCGCATGGCGATCATCAGCAACGGCGAATTACTTCTCGAAGGCGCACCCTCCGACGCCCTCGAAACCCTCGCCAACCGCATCTGGAGCAAGCTGGTCACCGACGAAAGCGAGCTGGCCGACATCGAGGCCCAGTTGCAGGTCGTCTCCGTGCAGTTGCTCGGCGGAGCGCACGAGGTCCGCGTCTACTCCGAGGCTGACCCCGGCAGCGGATTCCGTCCCGTCGATCCCAACCTCGAGGACGTCTACTTCCACAACATGGAACGCCACACGGCGACCCAATCGGTCAACTAGGAACAAGGAGATCACCGATGTTTCTCGATTTCTTTCTGTTCGAGTTGAAGCTGCGAATCAAGAGCATCTCGACCTACGTCTACTTCGCGATGTGGTTCCTGCTGGCGTTCTTCTCGGTTGCCGCGCAGGACTTCGGCCCGGTCGGCGCAGGAAAGGTGCTGCTCAACGGCCCTTACGCCACGCTGCAATTCTTCGTGCAGCTCTCGGCCTTCGGCATGATCGTGATGGCCGCCATCTTCGGCCCGTCGATTCTCCGCGACTTCCAGCGCGACACCTATCAGATGGTCTTTACCAAGCCGATCTCCAAGTTCGCCTACCTCGGAGGCCGCTGGGCAGGCTCGACGGTCATCACGCTGCTCATCTTTACCGGCCTGCCGCTGGGCGAGATTGTGGGCTGCTTCGCGCCCTGGGCCGACCACACACGTATCGCACCCATCCATCTCGCGATGATGGCCAAGCTCTTCTTCTCCATCACCGCCGTACAGGTCTTCTTTCTCGGCAGCCTCTTCTTCGCCGTGGCCGCGCTTACCCGGAAAGTCGTCACCGTTTACCTGCAGGGCGTCGTTCTCTTCGTCATATATCTCATCCTCTTCGTCTCGGTAATTCAGGCGCGAACACTCGACCGCTTCTGGCCGTCTGTATTCGATCCGCTCGGAGTGCTACTCGTCGACAGCATCACGCGCTACTGGACCGTGGTCGAGCAGAACACCCTCACACCGACGTGGACCGGAATGTTCCTCTGGAATCGCGTCGTCTGGATGGGGGTCGGCCTTCTTGCCCTGGGCATCACCTGGATCTTCTTTCCTATGTCCGCCGAAGCGCTGACCGCCCGCGCCTCACGCAAGAAGAAGAAGGTGGAGCAGGAGGAAGCACGGCCGCCGCGGCCGCTGTTCGGCGTACTGCTGCCGCAGGTGCATCAATACTTCGGCGCGCACACCACATGGTTGCAGTTTTCGACGCTCGTCCGTATGCGCATTCGCAACATCACCCGCGAGACCGTCTTCTGGGCCATCGCTCTGGTCATGGTTGTTTATGTGCTCATCAACGGACACTTCGCCGGCCGCATCCAGGATCGCGATGTGTGGCCGGTGACCTACCTCATGCTGCAGGCGGTCGAAGGCACAGCGATGATCTTCTTCATCATCGTCTCGACGCTCTACGCCGGCGAGCTGATTTGGCGCGAGCGCGACACGCACTTCGAGCAGATCCACGACTCGCTGCCCATGCGCGAATGGATCGACTGGCTCAGCAAGTTCTGCGCCCTGGCCGTCGTCGAGCTCATACTCCTGACCATCGTTATGCTCTGCGGGATCTTCTCGCAGACCATCCAGGGCTATTACCACTACGAGTTCCTGCAGTATTTCAAGGAGCTCTACCTCATCACCTTCGCTGAAGTCCTCATCTACGCGTTGCTCGCCCTCTGCATCCAGACCCTCGTCGGAAACAAATTCGTGGGGCACGGTATCGTGATCGGATTCTTCATCCTGATCCCCGTGCTCTACCGCTTTGGCATCGAGAATCGTCTTGTCATGTACGGCGAGACCACTCCATATACCTACTCCGACATGAACGGCTATGGACACTTTGCGCCCGCGCTTTTCTGGTCGATCCTCTACTGGCTCGCCTGGGGTGGACTGCTGGGCATTGTCAGCATCGTCATGGCGCGCCGCGGCAGCGAAATGTCATGGAAGGCTCGCTTCCGCAGCGCCTCCGCGCGCCTGCCGGAAGTGCTGCCCGCCACTGTCGTGCTGCTTCTCTTTGTCATCGGCAGCGGAGGCTGGTTCTACTACAACACCCACGTCCTCAACGCCTTCCAGACCGCGAAGCAGCGCCGTCTTCTGCAGGCCGAATACGAGACGCTCTACAAGAAATACGAAAAGCAGCCGCTGCCCAAGATCGTTGCCGTCGACACTACCGTCAACATCTATCCCCAGCGCCGCTCATTCTCGGCGACCGGCTGGTACATTCTCAAGAACAACACCGATCAGCCCATCTCCGACATTCACATCACCGGCCAGCGTGACTCCATTGACGAGATCCGATTCGACCGGCCCACGCAGATCGTTCTCAACGACAAGAAGCATTGGTACTCGATTTATCACCTCGCGCAGCCGCTTGCTCCCGGCGAGAAAATGCGCATGGACTTCCGCTGCTCCTACACCTCGCACGGCTTCAAAGACGGAGGCGAGCGCGCCGAGTTCGCCTACAACGGGACTTTCTTCGATTCGGACTACTTCCCTTACCTCGGCTATAACCGCGGCGTCGAGATCGACAATCCTGTCCGCCGGCGCGAGGAAAAGCTGGGCCCCTATGAAGAAATGGCGTCACGCGGCGATCCTTACTATTCTCAGCTCAATCTCTTCCGGCCCGACTCCGACTGGATTACCTATCACACTGTGGTCAGCACCAGCGGAGACCAGACCGCCATCGCCCCCGGTTATCTGCAACGCCACTGGACCCAGGACGGCCGCAATTACTACGAGTACAGCATGGGGTCGACCGATATTAACGACTTCTTCTCCTACATCTCGGGACGCTACGCCATCAAGCGCGACAAGTGGCAGAACGTGAATCTCGAGATCTACTACACGCCGGGCGACAACTACGATCTCGACAAGATGCTGTCGTCCTCCAAACGCGGACTCGGCTATTACACGAACTACTACAGCCCATATCAGTTCCAGCAGTACCGCATTCTCGAATTCCCGCGCTACCGCCAGTTTGCCCAGTCCTTCCCCAACACCGTGCCCTATTCCGAGGACATGGGCTTCATCGGGCGCCTCAAAAAGCCGGACGATATCGACTTCACCTACTTCGTAACCGCGCATGAGCTTGCGCATCAGTGGTGGGGACACCAGCTCATCGGCGCTAGGGTTCAGGGCTCGAACATGATGTCCGAAAGCCTCGCCGAGTATTCGGCGCTGCGCGTTATGCAGCATCAGTACGGAGATCCGCAGATGCGCCGCTTCCTCAAATACGAGCTTGACGGCTATCTGCGCGGACGCGCCGGCGAAGTCCGCCACGAACCACCGCTGGTGCTGGTGCAGAACGAGCCTTACGTCTGGTATCAGAAGGGTTCTATGGTCCTTTACGCTCTCAGCGACTACATCGGCGAAGACAAGCTGAATGCCGCGCTCGGCAACTACCTGCGCGCCAATCGCTATAGCCAGCCTCCGTATCCTGATACGCGCGGCTTCGTCGAAGCCCTGCGGTCCGCGACTCCGCCCGACCTGCAATACCTCATCACCGATATGTTCGAGAGCATCACGCTCTATGACAACCGCGCTGTCTCCGCTACATGGCAGGAGACGCCCGACCACAAATACAAAGTCGTCCTCAACGTGAAGTCACGCAAGCTGAAGGCCAACGGAGACGGGGTAGAAACGGAGGTTCCGATCCACGACCTGATCGAAGTCGGCGTCTTTTCGGGCAAGAAGGATCACGAAGAGCCCATCCACGTCGAGAAGCAGTGGATCACCAAGAATGACGAAACCATTGAGTTCACCGTCGATCAGAAGCCGACGCGGGCGGGAATTGATCCCTATAACAAGCTGATCGACCGCAATCCGGACGACAACATGATCGATGTAAGCAAAATGTAGGCGGTCGTTACAATCAACGCCGGTGCAGGCGTCTTCGTTCTTCGAAATATCTACGACCGCGTTCTGAAGAACTGGTTCAGCTCCGCATACGGAGCCAGTCCGTCGAAGCCCGCAAAGCTTCCTTCGGCAGCAATCAGCTTCGCCGCGCGGATGAACCCTGTCCACGCCGCGCGCGACAGCGACGACCCCGTGCTGATGCGCCGTACACCCATCTCCGCCAGGTCGGGAACACGCAGCCCGGTGTTCGCGCTCATCAGCACATTCACAGGCTTCGGACTCACCGCCTTGACGATCGCCTCAATCTGCCCGACCTCCGTCGGCCCCGGCGCATACAAAACATCGGCGCCCGCCTCGGAGTATGCCTGCAATCTCCGGATCGCTTCGCGCAGCGGGTCGGCATGCCCTACGAGGAAGCATTCGGCGCGCGCCGTCAACATTACATCCGCTCCTGAGGCATCAATCGATGCACGCGCGGCCTTGATTCGTTCCACGGCCAGCGGGAGATCGTACAGCGGCTTGTCGCGGTCGCCCGTGGCATCTTCGATCGACAACCCCGCTACGCCGGCTTCGACACACAGCCGGACACTCTCAGCAACGCCCTCGGAATTATCCGCGTAGCCGGCCTGAAAGTCTGCATTTACCGGCAGATCCACAGCAGCCACAATCTCCGCGATGTGCGCCAGGATTGCATCGCGTGACACCCCACGCTCCCCATCCGGCAGGCCACACGAAAAAGCAAAGCCCGAGCTGGTCGTTGCCAGCGCCTTGAATCCCATCCCCTCGAGATATCGCGCCGAGCCCGCATCCCACGGGTTTGGAATCACAAAGCAGCCGCTCTCATGCAAACTGCGAAAAGCCGCACGGCGCGCCGAAAGATCCATAGACCCTCCTGGTCTCCACAAAATCCCAGCCTGCTATAAACTATTCCGCATGGCAAGCAAAGACAAAGGTCGCAAAGAAGAAAAGAAGAAGCCCAAGCCGAAACCCAAGGTCGAGCCCGGCCGTAAGCGCGAGGAATGGATTTCCAACGCCACCAAGCCGGCGAACTAGACAGAGCGGCCACAGCTCAGCCTCAAGCGCAAAAGAAAAGCCCGGGAACGAATCCCGGGCTCTTTCTGGCTCAATCTCTGAGCGTTACGACTGTGCTTCTTCCGTGGCCTTCACCTGCGCGACGGTCCAGTTGGGATCGCCGACTTTGAAGCGGGCGAAGCGGCGGACAGTGATGTTCTCGCCCAGCTTGCCGACCTTGGTTGCGATCAGGTCCTTGATGGCCAGGCTCTGCTCCTTGATGAAGGGCTGCTCAAGCAAGCAGACCTCCTCGTAGAACTTGCTCATCTTGCCCTCAACGATCTTCTCGATCACAGGAGCCGGTTTGCCGGTCTGCGCAGCCTGCGCACGATAGACGTCCTTCTCGCGCTCCAGATCCTCAGGCGTCACGTCTTCCTTGCGGATGTAGCGCGGATCGGTCGCCGCGATGTGCATGGCGATGTCCTTCAGGAGCTCCTGGAAATCCGCCGTGCGCGCCACGAAATCGCTCTCGCAGTTCACCTCAAGCAGCACGCCGATCTTGCCGCCGGCGTGGATATACGTGCCGACCGCGCCTTCATTGGTGGTGCGCGAAGCCTTCTTCGCCGCCGACGCCATGCCGCGCTTGCGCAGGATCACGAAGGCCTCTTCCATATCGCCCTTCGACTCCTGCAGAGCCTTCAGGCAATCGCCCATAGGCGCGCCCGAGCTGTCACGTAGCTGCTTTACCTGCTTTGCATCGATCTTCTCAGTCACCGTTGACATTTCCTCTACCCGTTCCTTCTCTCTTTAGAATCCCACAAACGCCGCAGCCCGGCTTGTGAATACCCCGTAAAAGCGGGGGACTGACCGTCCAGGTGACCGCGCTTCGCGCCGATTACCTCCAGCGCTTTCTGAGTCTGCGCCCCCAGTTGCGTTCACCCGTACAGACAACGAAAGCGTGGCCGTCAAACCTGCGCAGCCACGCTTCCCGAAACTTCCAGCGGCGGCTCTACCACCGCATAAAGTTAATAGCTGCTTTCAGCCGCCTCGGCCTCTTCGAGCGCCGCAACCACTGCGGGAGCCTTGCGGATTCCTCCACCCAGCACCGCTTCGAGATCGACCACTTCGTTCTCGGTTGCCGCCTCATCGGGAGCAGCCGCCGCCGCGACTGCTTCTCCTTCAGCGCCTGCGGCCTGAAGATCCACCTGGCTGTCGGCCGTGACACCGGCAATTTCGATGTGCTGCTTGTCGCCCGCCATCTGCACGCCCTCGATCACCGAGTCGGAGATCTTCGACGTGAACAGCCGGATCGCGCGCAGCGCGTCATCGTTGCCCGGAATCACCATGTCGACCACAGTCGGATCGCAGTTCGTATCGACCACGGCGACCACCGGAATACCCAGCTTGCGGGCTTCCTTCACCGCGATGGCCTCGTTGTTCGAGTCCACGATGAACAGCGCATCCGGCAGCCGGCGCATGTTCTTGATGCCGGCCAGGTTGGCCTGCAGGTGCTTGCGCTCCCGCTCCAGCTTGATCACTTCTTTCTTGGTCAGCAGCTCGTAGCGGCCGTCTGTCGCCATCTCATCGAGTTCCTGAAGGCGCTTCACCGACTTCTGCACCGTCACCCAGTTAGTCAGCAGCCCACCCAGCCAGCGCTGGTTGATGTAGAACATGCCGCACCGGGTCGCCTCCTCGGCGATCGCATCCTGTGCCTGGCGCTTGGTGCCGACAAACAGAATTACCTTGCCCGAAGCCACAAGGTCAGTCACGTACTTGCTGGCTTCCTTGAACATCTTCAGGGTCTTCTGCAGGTCGATGATGTAAATGCCGTTGCGCTCGCCGAAGATGTACTCCTTCATCCGCGGATCCCAGCGCTTCGTCTGATGCCCGAAGTGAACACCCGCTTCGAGCAGCTCCTTCATAGTGATAGTGGCCAAACAGCCTCCTCTGTGGATTGCATCCCGGCGGCTTCTGGTGCCGGGATTGATTCCCTCTTGGGAAATTTAACTACCTGAACGCTGGCGTCCTGCCCCTCGCACAGCAAGGAGCAGGACATCACGAACCAAACTAGCGCTTGCTGAACTGGAACCGCTTGCGGGCGCCCTTCTGTCCGTACTTCTTGCGCTCCTTGGCGCGAGCATCACGCGACAGCAGCCCTTCGCCCTTTAGCGTCTTGCGCAGCTCTGCATTGAACTCAATCAGTGCGCGGGCAATGCCCATCTTGACCGCGTCGGCCTGCGCGCTTACGCCGCCGCCCTTGACCGTGGTCACCACGTCGAAGGTCGAGCTGAGCTCGGTAAGCACCAGCGGACGAACCGCCGATACGCGCTGCTGCTCGGTCACAAAGTAGGTCTCAAGACCCTTGTCGTTGACCTTGAAGTTGCCGCTGCCGGGGCGCAGAAACACGCGGGCAATTGCCGACTTGCGCCGTCCCGTTCCGTAGTACTGAACCAAATCTGCCATTCTCTGTCCTGGTCTCTTTAAATGCTGTTAAGCAGGGTTCATCAGAACCTAGCTAGTTGATTTCGAGCGGCTGCGGCTGCTGCGCCTGGTGCGGATGCTTGTCGCCGCGATAAACATTCAGCTTGGACGCCATCTTGCGGCCCAGCTTGGTCTTGGGCAGCATGCCCTTGACCGCTTCTTCCACGATCTTTTCCGGTTTCCGCTCGAGCAGCCGCACAAACGACTCCTCGCGCAGGCCGCCGGGAAAGCCGGTGTAACGGCGGTACACCTTCTGCTGGCTCTTCAGCCCGGTCAGGCGTACCTTCTCGGCATTGACGACGACAACGTGATCGCCCATATCCATAAAGGGCACGTACTTGGGGTTCCTCTTGCCGGCCAGCACGCTGGCGACTTCGGTGGCCAGGCGGCCCAGCGTCTTGCCGCTGGCATCCACCACAAACCACTTACGGTCAATCTCGTGCGCGCTCGGAATATATGTAGACATCGCTTTCCTGTTCTCCTGAGCATTGCTCGCGTAAACACGCAAATGCTCACGCAAAGCGTCTCCGCGGTTGAAAATTTCTCCGCGGATCGACAACGTCTGTTCGCGTGAGGCTGGCGCAGGCTCAAACCTGTGGGTTTTCCGCGTTCACGACCCGGTCAGACAGACGGGCACACGCAGACTGCGCAACCAGTTTAGAATACGTGAATTTGAGGGTGGCGTCAATTGATGCGGGGCAATAGATTGGCACCCTGGCGATTCTTACTGCCCCGGACATTTATCGCTCAGCGAATCGTTCAGCCCCTGATGATCGACGCTGAAGGTCAGCTCCGGCTTTCCATTCACGTCCCTGATCCGAAAAACATAGATCCGGTCATACTCCTCGTTCGGCCAGTCGGGAACGGCCGACGGATCCTTTCCATACGTCTTCAGAATCCGTTTCGCAAATTCGTTCAGATAGTTGTGCTCCCAGGCCAGGTAGATTACGGAATTCGCGTTTTCCGGAGCCAGCAGCTGCTTTCTCAACTGGCCGACATTCTTGAAGCCGATCAGCGCATTCACCGGCATCTCCAGCTGGATCGCGATCGGCTCAATCGTCATGAGCGGCCGCACGTAGGAGTAGCTCAAATTGCCCAGTTGCCCGATCCGTGTGCCCGGGTCTGGCGCATAGATCCGGTCCGGCTTCCCGTAGCGCGGAATCAGCACCTTCGGCAGGGCAAGCGCTCGGTTCAGGCCCTTGCAGGTAAGCTGCCCGAGGCTCGCCGGAGGCTTCTCTGCATGCCGGATCGCGACGATGGTCTCCTGCGCTGCGCCGCAATGGACGAAAAAGAGCAGGCACACAAGGCTCAGGAGAGACCTCGTTGATGTCATAACATTATCCCCGGGTGAAAGCATAACGGGAGTTGGACAAAGCGACACAGAATTACGACAGAGCGTAGGGGCCAGAACGGATTCTGGCACGGATGCAAAAAGCCCGACGATGAGGCCGGGCTTCTGGTTCAAGTGCTGCTTTAGAGTTTCTCGTAGAACTCGCAGGCGGAGCAGGAGATGTAGACTCCTCCGGGGATGCCGCGCTCGCGATCCTTGACGCGCTTCACGATGCGCGTAGGCTTGGCGCACTTCGGGCAGTCGGTGCTCTTGGTGGTGTCCATTACTTTCTGACGGTCGGCGGTCTTCGCAATCTTGGCCATGGAAGGCTTCTCCTGATTTCTCTATGGGCTCTCACCCACACGGGGAGGCGCAAGTAGCATTTTCGGATTACTGTATCCCGTCAACGGTATCCAAGGCCGCCGCTCCCTGATGGTCGCGTCGACTTTAGAGCGGTGGATTCCGAATACACCGATTCCGAAAATGCGTTCGGCGGCCAGCCGCGGCGCGGTTCTACCCTGCTTCTTCCTGAATGGACCTGGAATGGGTCGTCAAACGAGTGACTGGAAGGAGTGGGATGACCGCGAAGAGCAGCGGACGCACTCCGACTAGTTTACATCATCGGAGAGCACGAATCGGAGAGCAGGAAATGGGGCCGCGGTTACGGCGCCGGAGTCTTCCACGCGATGAGCTGGTTGCTGGGGTCTGGAGCCGGGCTCGACTGAGGCGGATTGGCCTGAGGCTGGGCGGTGCCTGGCTGGCCTGACGCTGGCGGGGTTGTGCCCTGCGCCGGCGTCTGCGTCTTGTTCTGGCCGCTGGTCTGGTCTTTTGTCTGGTCTTTCGGGAACTGTACCGGGGCCATCTGCGGCGTGTTCGCGTCCTTGTCGGCGGGCAGGGTCTCACCGGGATTTTTCAGAGTGGGCGGCTTGCGCGGCGCAGTTTCGGCGCCGGGCTGGGTGGGCGCGTTGTCTCCGAGCTTGACGATGCGCGTGTTCTGCGCAGGCTTGGTATCCCAATAGTCGCCCATCTCGTTTTCAGCCCGAATCTCGGGAGTCTCGCCTACCTTGGCGGTCTCGATGCGGATGACGCGGTTCCCGTTGATGCGGACGAACTGGACGGGATCAGGCGGTTCACCGTAAATCCACTCTTCGAAGGGCATCTGACCTTCACGCTCGCGCACCTTGGTGCGGGGCTGACCGAGCGCGGCGATAACCATGTCGGTGTTCATGCCGACCAGTGCGTGGTGGTCGAGTATGGACTTTTTGAGCCAGGGCGGCAGCGTATCAGCGTAGGCCTGGACAGGGGTCTTCAAGTTGAAGTCCACGATAGGCTTGATCAGCGCTTCAACCTGCATGCCGGTCATGTCCGGCACGGCATGGGGAAAGACGAGCGTGATGCGGGTTCCCGTCGGGGCCTGGGCGCTGTCATTGACGACAGGGGTGGTCATGTTGGGGTCCATGCCGATCTCGATATGACGGAGCCACTTGTGCTTGTGCTCCGGGCCTCCGTTGAAGTCGAGCAGGATGCGGTCCTTTTCAATCTTGACGTCGGTCAGCACGACGCGCTCGCCGGCTTTGACGGCAAGCCCCTTGTCGCGGATGGTGCTTACATAGTCGGAACCGCTGGGCGACATCGGTCCATTGGCGTGCAGGGTGATGGTGGCGATGGGAAGCGGCCGCATGGCGAAGCCCTGCTCCGAGGTGAGGAAACGCAGCAGGTCCTCACGATTGTGATTGGTGAGCGGAACCGTGGAAATGGCGATGTTTGTCGGCTGGAAGTCGAGATACTTGCCGTCGATGCCTTCGGGAGCGACGGTGAAAACCTGCGCGGCTACGGGAAACGCGGACAGCGCGATTGTGAGGGAAAGATAGAACGCGGACCCGGGAATCCTGTGCAACAACCCTTTGGTAAACGTGAAGCCACTCATGGGGCCTCCAGCTTAGTGATAAGCATGGCGCGATTCGGCGCGATTGGCAAGGGTTTCAGTACTTTGGGCACGCAAGTTCGTTTCCATGCCAAACAACTTTTCGCGCTTGTCAATTTTGGATGCGGGTCAGGTGCGGTTCTCAGCTGCCGTTTTGCGCCGGGACGGCAGAAGAAGAACAACAGCGAGGGCCAGGTTCACCCAGGCGAACCAGTCTCCAGTGCGGTCGTAGAAGGTGGCTCCGCTGCCGAGGGGGAGAGTCCCCGTTAGGATGTCGAAGCCGGGAGCCCCGGTCACGCGAAACGCAAGGACGCGGCCGCGACTGTCAGAGAGGGTGAGGATTCCCTGCTTCACCGAACGCGCGATGCTTAATCCGCTCTCGACGCCCCGCAGGATGGCCATGCGGCCGTGCAGCCAGCCGTCGGCGACGAAATCCCAGGTCGGGACGAGCATGAGGCGGGCACCGTCGTTCGAGTATTGGCGGGCGAGCAGCGGGAAATCCATATCCTTGCAGATTTCGACACCCCACTTCCCTGCTGTACCGTCGTCGGATGGGCGGTCAAAGGGGAGGCGCGCCGTGCCGGGGAGCAGGTGCGACTCGAAGCGAGGCAACATGTGGTGCTTCTCATAGGTGCCTTCAAGACTGCCGTCGGGCGAATAGAGGCGGGCTTCATGCAGATTGGGCTGGTGCTCAAAGCTGACAAGGATGGTGACGTGGCTCTCCCGCGCCGCCTGTTCGAGGATGACGTCGGCCTGGGCAAGGTCGTCTCCTTTTATGCGGGCGATCTTTTCCGGAAGGACGATTACTTTTGCGCCTTGAGCGGCGAGCGCGGGGATCTGGCTGACGTAGCAGCGGACAAGATTAACGGCGGCTGGCCCCTGCGGCGAAAGCCGGGTGTCGGTGGAGATAAGGGCGACAGTGACGCGCGGTGAAGTTGGAGCCGTAGCGAGACGGTAGAACCCGTATCCGAAGACGATGATGAAAATAGCGGCGGCGGTCAGGGCTACGTTCCGCCTTGAGTTGGGGAGGGCGGTGGCGGGTGCAAGAAGTGCCGCAACGGTAGACGGAAAGAGCAGAACGATAAAGCTGATGGACCAGATTCCGGTGATGGAAGCGATCTGGATCAGAGGCAGGCAGTTCATCTGGGTATAGGCCAGGTTCCCCCACGTGCTGTGCACGGAGCGGAACTCAGCAAGGTATTCGACAGCGGACCAGAGGACCGGCAGGGAGAAGGCGGCGCGGAGGGTCTGGCCGCGCAGCATGAAGCCACGATGCGCGGAAACGATGAAAGCAAAGACCAGCGACGGAACGATCAGGATAAAGATGGTGAGCCAGAGCGGGGTGACGATGCGGTCGTAGCTCCATACATTGAGAGCGCCGAGCGTGAAGGCAACGAAGGTAACGCCGAATGCAGTCCAGCGTGAAACACGCGGCGCGATGAGGAGCGCTGGCAGCGGCGCGAGCCATGTGAGCCACCAGATGGGATGTAAGCCGGTTCCGAAGTAAAAGGCAGCAGCGGACAGGACGAGGGCGACAGCGATGTGACCGGGATTGATGGCAAGTTGAGGAGCCGGGATTTGATCCGATGCGGGCGAACTAGGGTTTGAGGCCATGAATGAGTCTCCTTAGGGCGCGGCGCACGAGCGCGCGGAATTCTTTCTCGGACAGGTTGAAACGGCCGGCACGGTGAAGGGTGACGTATCCGTGGGCGACGGCCCAGAGCTCGAGGGCGACTTCCCAGACATCGTCTTTGCGGAGCAGGCCGGTGCGCATCGCTGCGCTGACCGCGTCTGCGATGGGGTTGAGGGTGGGCGAGCGCCGCGCGCGGAAGTCGTCGGGATAGCGGCGTGCTCCGGGACGGGGCTGCGAAAAGACGTAGTCGAAGATGCGCGGCTGGTCGAAAGCGTAGTCAATGTATGCCTCCATCGCTGAGATGAGCTGCACTTCAGGCGAACCACGCATCGGACGCTTCTCGATGTAGCTGAGGAAGGTGGCGAATTGCTGGTTGGTGATGGTATTGAGCAGCTCTTCCCGATTGGGAAAGTGATGATAGATGGCCATGGGCGTGATGCCTACGGCGTCGGCGACGCGGCGCATGCTGACTGCGCCGGGACCTTCGGCCTCAAGGATGGCGAGAGCGGCCTGGGAGATGCGGTCGGCGGTGGAGGGATCGGCCATTTGCTATACAGCGTATATTACGCAGCTATACGATGTATAGCTACATTGACTCTGAAATGATGGACGGCATGAAAGTCGTGATCTTTGGCGCGTCGGGGATGGTGGGACAAGGGGTGCTGCGGGAGTGCCTGCTTGATTCTGAGGTGGAGCAAGTGACGTCAGTGGCCAGAAGCTCGAGTGGGCAGCGGCATGCGAAGTTGCGCGAGATGGTCCACGGCGACTTCACGGATTTTTCGGCGATTGAGAATGAGCTATCCGGCTACGATGCCTGCTTCTTCTGCCTTGGAGTGTCATCGGCGGGAATGACGGAGGCGGAATACACGCGCGTCACCTACGACATCACGATGACGGCGGCGCGGACACTGGTGAAAGCCAGTCCGGGAATGACGTTTGAATATATTTCGGGCCAGGGCGCGGAAAGCTCGGAACACGGACGCTCGATGTGGGCGCGAGTGAAAGGCAAGACGGAGAATGCTCTGCTGGCGCTGCCGTTCAAGGGGATGTATATGCTGCGTCCGGGCTTTATCCAGCCGCTGCACGGGATCAAGTCGAAGACACGCGTCTATCGGTTCTTCTATGCGGTGAGCAAGCCGCTGCTGCCGGTGCTGAAGGCGGTCTTTCCGCAATATGTAACTACGACTGAGCGTTTAGGCCGGGCGATGATTGCAGTCGCCCGGCATGGGTATTCGAAAAAGGTGCTGGAGATGAGGGACATCAACAGCGTTGAAGTCTGAGCGAAACTAGGGCACGACCGGCAGGCTGATGAAGCTCGCATCTCCGGGCGTGTGCCAGATGCGCTGGGTTGCGGCCTTATAATCTGCGGGCTTGGCGTCGAAGATGTTGGGCACAAAGGTCTGCGGGTTGCGGTCATAGAGCGGAAAGAGGCTGGACTGCACCTGAACCATGATGCGATGTCCGGGCTCGAAGACGTGATTTACGGTGGGCAGGCGGAAGCTGAAGAGCAGCGGCTTGTCGGGTGTGATGGCCTCAGGATGTTCGAAGCTGGTGCGGTAGCGGCCGCGGAAGATATCCAGCGAGATGGGGAGTTCGTAACCGCCCATAGCGGGTTGTGAAGGCACGGTGCCGGGATAGACGTCGATAAGCTTTACGACCCAGTCGCTGTCGCTGCCGCTGGTGGAGGCGTAGAGGTTCGCTACCGGCGCACCACTGAGGCGGAGAGGCCTGGTGAGCGGCTCAGTGACATAAGTGAGCACGTCCGGGCGGCCGTCGACGAAGCGCTGATCCGTTACCAGCCAGGTGCGCCAGGCTTCGCCATCTGAACTGACCACGGGGCGCGGACGATAAGGCACGGGCTTCGAAGGATCGGAGACGTACCCGTCATACTTCGGAGACGAGGCGTTGGGCGCGTCGAAGGACAGGCTCTTGTTGGCGGTAAGGTAGAGAGGCTGCGACTTGTTCGGGCAGTTGGAATCGCAGCTCAGCGGCCATGATTTGAAGCGGTCCCAGTGATTTTCCCCCGTGTTGTAGATGAACACCGGGGGCGTGTCGGCTTTGGGCGCGCCGTCGAGCAGGTACTGGTTGAAGAATGGCAGCAGCACGTCGCGGCGGAATTGCAGCGTGGTATCGCCGTCCCAGAGCAGCGGTCCGAGTGAAAAGCCGGTGTAGTTGACCTGGCTGTGCCGCCAGGGTCCCATCACGAGGAAGTTCTTGTCGTTGTTGGTGTCTTTGGGCTCGACGGCTTCGTAGCTGTGAATGGCGCCCCACATGTCTTCCTGGTCCCAGAGGCCCTGAAGCCACATGACCGGAACCTTCAACGGGACCTGCGCCATGATCTTGTCGAGCGCCTGACCCTGCCAAAAAGCGTCATAGGCCGGATGCTCGTGGACCTTGAGCCAGAACGGAAGCTGCTCGAGTCCTCCATAGTGGGCGAAGTCACCGGCAGAGCCCTTCTCAAGGAAATTGGTGTAGTCGTCGTAGCCTTCACGCGGAATCTGCGCACCGCGGCCGCGGCCGGAGGTCTGTCCGGTGAAGTAGTCGAGATTGGGCTGGCGGAAGGCTCCGTAGTGAAACCAGTCGTCGCCCATCCAGCCATCGACCATGGGACTTTCGGGGGCGGCGACTTTCAGCGCGGGATGCGGATTGATGAGCGCCATGACGACCGTGAATCCCTCATAGGATGAACCGAGCATGCCGACCTTGCCATTCGATTCGGGGACATTCTTGACCAGCCAGTCGATGGTGTCGTAGGCGTCGGTGGTGTCGTTCGGGCCGCTGGGGTTGAGCGGGCCGGTGGGCGGAGGCGTCATGACGTACTCGCCTTCGGAGCCGTACTTGCCGCGCACATCCTGAAAGACGCGAATGTATCCGGCTTTGACGAAGACGTCGTCACCCTGCGGCAACTCGTCGAGCATGTGGGGCGACTCGGATCGCGAAGTGCGGCCGGCTGCGTTATAGGGTGTGCGGGTGAGCAGGATCGGCGCGTGGGTTGCGCCCTTGGGAATCACGATGACGGTGTAGAGTTTGACGCCGTCACGCATGGGAACCATCTCGACGCGCTTGACGTAATCGTAGTCGGTGCGCGGGGCGGTGAACTTCGGCGGGATGTCCGGAGTCATCGGGCTGATGGCGGGCGCCGACTGGGCGCGCGACGCGAGCGCGGAGAAGGCGAGGATGGAGACGACTGCGGCGGAGCGGCAGAAGAGTGTCATCGCGGAGTTCCTTATGGGATTTTGCAAGAGCGGGCAGCGTGCTGGGTGGTCTCAGCGATTGGATTTCTTTTGTTGCGAAGTATATCAAGAGCGAGATGGCGGGCAGCGTACGTCCGGGGTGCGGCGGTCTTCACAAAATCTATAATTGCGCGTAATGCAGGCACTTTTCAGGGACCTTCGCTTCGGCGCGCGCCGACTGGCAACCAGCCCCGGTCTTGCGGTAGTGGCGCTCCTGACGCTGGCGGTGGCGATCGGAACAAATGTCGCCATCTTCTCGGTGATGAGCGCGCTGCTGCTGCGGCCGTTTTCCTATCGGCAGCCAGAGCAACTGGTGAGCATCCAGGTGAAGGATGAGACGACCGATCACGGTGGGACGCTGCTTCGCTACGAGCTGCTTCGCGACAGGGCGCGGGTGTTCGAGTCGGTCGCGGTGTGGGCGAATGACGATTTCAATCTGACCGGGGTGGGCGAGCCGGTGCAAGTGCCGGTGGCGCGCGTGTCACCGAATTTCTTCTCGACACTGGGAGTGAAGCCGCAGATTGGCCGCACATTCAACGAGGACGAGGGACGCGCTGAAGGAAAGCCGGTTGTTGTGCTCAGCGAGTCGATCTGGCGCACCCGCTTCAACAGCGATCGAAACATCGTAGGGCAGACGGTAACGCTGGACGGGAAACCGCACACGGTTGTCGGAGTGCTGCCCTCGGGGGTGCAGTTCCCTTTCGTAGGACCGGCTGACATCTGGACGCCGCGGTATTTTGAGCACACGCTGTTCACTCCGCAACGGCTGCGGATGGGAGTTGGGTATCTCGGGTTTCTGGCGCGGCTGAGCCCGGGTAAGACCCTGGCGCAGGGCAACGCCGAGCTTGCAGTGCTCAACCAACAATATCGAGAACAGAACCCCACCGCCCCAGACGCGACAGCCTCGATTCAAACGACCGCTGTTCCGCTCCGAGACCTGGTGGTGGGTGATGTGCGCGGAAAACTGTGGATGCTCTCCGGGGCGGTCGCCCTGCTGTTGATGATTGGCTGTGCCAATGTGGCCAGCCTGCTGCTTTCGCGCGCGCTGGCCCGCAGGCGTGAGATGGCGGTGTGCGCGGCGCTGGGAGCGAGCCGCGGCGCAGTGGTGCGGCAGTTGCTAACGGAGAGCATGCTGCTGGCGATGACGGCCGGCGCGCTCGGCGCGGCACTGGGATGGGGCGCAGACCGGGCGCTGAGTACATGGGGAACCAGCGAACTGCCAGGCGGAATCCCGGTAGGTATGGACCTGCGTGTGCTGGTGTTTACGGTGCTCGTTTCTCTGCTCACTGGACTTGTGACGGGGATTTTTCCAGCGGTGCAGCTGGCGCGTATGGATCTGAACTCGGCGCTGCGCGATGAGGGACGAGGGATCTCCGCCGGGCGCGCGCGAGGCAGACTGAAGAATCTGCTGGTGATTGGGCAGGTCGCGCTGTCGCTATTGCTGCTGATTGGCGCGGGATTGCTGCTGCGCAGCTTCCAGAGGCTTTTGCGTGTCGATCCCGGGTTTGAAGCGGATCATGTGCTGACGATGAATGTGTCGCTTCCGACGGCAAAATATACGAAGCCGGAGCAGCAGATCGCATTCTTCGATGAAGTGCTGCGGCGTGTCTCTGCGCTGCCGGGCGTGCGTGACGCCGCCATCTCTGCCGCACTGCCGCTGAGCTGGAAGCGTGTGACTCCGGTGCTGCCCGATGGCCAGCCCAACGTGCCACTGGCGCAACGGCCGTTCATCGACATAGAAGCGATCAGCCCGCAGTGGTTTCGGACGATGCGCGTGCCGATGCTGGGAGGGCGCGGATTTACCGCTGCCGACGATGCACACGCTCCGAAGGTAGTGATCGCGAATCAAGCCTTCGCACGGCGCTTTTGGCCGGGTGAGAATCCGGTGGGCAAGCATGTGTTGGTGGGCCGCGGGCCCGAGCCGTCAGAAGTGATCGGAATTGCGGCGAATATCCGGAACAAGGGATTGGCGGAGGAACCGCAGGCGCAGCTTTATCTGCCGTTTCCGCAGCTGCCATGGGGCAATATGAATCTGCTGGTGCGGACGGCGGTGCCTCCCATGAGCATGGCACAGGCGGTTCGCACGCAGATCGCGGCCGTCGACCCCGATCAGCCGGTGACCGCCCTGCAGACGGTAGACGAGTTGATGGACGGATCACGTGCGCAGCCGCGCTTCATCATGCTGCTGCTTGGCGTTTTCTCTGTTACGGCGCTGGGGCTGGCGGCGATTGGTCTGTACGCGGTGCTGGCGTGGTCGGTGGCGCAACGCCGGCAGGAGATAGGGATCCGGCTGGCACTGGGGGCGGAGAAACGAGATGTTCTGTGGGCAGTGGTACGGCAGGGGCTTGGGCTTGTCGCGGCTGGAATCGCGATTGGGCTGGCCGCGGGTTTATTCGCCACGCGACTCATCGCCAGCGCGCTATACAGGACCAGTGCCCGCGACCTGACGACATTTGCGCTGGCCCCGCTAGTGTTTCTCGGGATCGCGCTGCTGGCAAGCTACCTGCCCGCCCGACGTGCAACAAAGGTCGATCCGCTGGAGGTGATGCGCGGGTGAGGTGGACTCCGGCGGTGCTCCCCGATACTCTCAAAACAAATTCATTTTGCTCTGAGGCCGCTTGATCCCCGTTCGTCCGTTTATTCATCCCAGCAAACAAGCTCCCCTGTCGTGCGGAGAAGTCCCTCTCGACGTGCTCGCAAAGAAGTACGGCACGCCACTCTACGTCTACTCAGCCGACAACCTTCTGTACCGCCTGCAGCTCTTTACTGAGGCCTTCCTGAGCGAGCCGACACCTATCCCCCACCTTGTCTGCTATGCCGTCAAGGCGAATCCATCGCTGGCCATCCTGAAGTTTCTTCACCACGAAAATGCCGGTTTCGATATTGTGTCCGGTGGCGAGTTGGAGCGCATCCTGGCCATCGATAAGGCACCCACACACCGCGTCGTCTTCTCAGGAGTTGGCAAGACTGCTCCGGAAATTGATCTTGCGCTGCGTTCCGGCATCCTGCTCTTCAACATTGAGAGTGAGGGCGAGGTTGAACTGGTCGCCGAACGTGCCGCAAAACTGAAGAGGCGTGCCCGCATCGCTCTGCGGGTGAATCCCGATGTCTTTGCGGAGACACATCCCTACATTTCGACGGGACTGCGCGAGCACAAGTTCGGCATCGACATCCGCCGGGCACGCGCCGTGTATCGTAACGCAGCCGGTTACAAATGGATTGAGCCGGCGGGAGTGAGCGTCCACATCGGTTCGCAGATTCGTAGCACCGAACCGTTTGGATCCGCGGTTGCCCGGGTGGCGGGGCTGGTTCTCGAGTTGCGGAAGGACGGCTTGCCGATCAGGTTTCTGGATGCCGGTGGTGGACTTGGCATTGAGTACCATGCCGGGCAGCCATTCAATCCCGAAGAGAAGGTGCGACATTACGCAGATGCGCTGGCGAAGGCTATCAGCGGCCTCAACAGCATCACCCTGTTGCTCGAGCCAGGTCGCTTCCTCATCGCGCAGGCAGGTGCGCTGCTGACGCGGGTGCTCTACGTAAAGAAGAACGGCGAGAAAACATTCGTGATTACCGATGCGGGCATGAATGATCTGATTCGTCCTGCGCTTTACCAGGCTCATCACGAAATTGTTCCAGTCACGCCGCGCAAGGGCACGCGGAAAATTACCGCCGATATTGTCGGCCCCGTGTGCGAAACCGGGGATTTCTTCGCGCGTGACCGCGAGCTGCCTGCTGTCCAGCCCGGTGACCTGCTCGCGATTCTCGATGCCGGGGCCTACGGCATGTCGCTTGCCTCGAATTACAATTCGCGTCCTCGCCCGGCCGAAGTTCTCGTACAGGGCAAGCGCGTGAGACTGATCCGACGACGCGAAACTTCATCCGACATGCTGGCGGCTGAATCTCACCACTGAGGAACAATCGTGATGACTACGATCGCGCTCTTCGCCGCCACAGAATAAAGCAATGGTCGTCCAGGCGCGCCGCCATTGATTTGGATGCGCCGGCGTTGGAGAGCGTGCACCGAGAATATCAGTTGCAATTAGGCGTTCGCTTGCCCAGGTTGGCAGCCCCCGGTATTGTGTTTCGTGACATGACCCGCACAACCGGACTGCTCCTTGCGCTCACCCTGTCTACGGCCGCATTGGCAAATGCATCCAACCAGCTCCAGATCAAGACGGACAAAGGCAAAGTCGAAGGCTCGCTGACCACTGACGCAAAGGTCCGCGCGTTCAAGGGCATTCCTTACGCTGCTCCTCCGGTGGGCAGTCTGCGCTGGCAGGCTCCGCAGCCCGCGGCGAAGTGGAAGGGCGTCCGTCAGGCAAAGGAGTTCGGCAATCACTGCTTTCAGACAAACGTCTATCCCGACATGATCTTTCACGATCCGGGAGAGAGCGAAGACTGCCTCACGCTGAATGTGTGGACGCCGGCCGGAGCGAAAGCCGGTTCCCTGCCGGTGATAGTCTGGATCTTCGGCGGCGGATTCGCGAGCGGAGGCACCTCTGAGGCTCGCCAGGACGGGCAGTTTCTCGCACATCGCAACGTGGTCGTGGTGTCGATGAATTATCGCCTCGGCATCATCGGATTCTTCACTCATCCTGAGCTGACCGCCGAGTCTCCACATCACGCCTCAGGCAACTATGGACTGCTTGACCAGGCTGCGGTGATCAAGTGGGTCAAAGACAATATAAAGGGCTTCGGCGGCGATCCTAAGAACATCACCATTTTCGGGGAGTCCGCGGGATCGTTTTCGGTGAGCGCACAGATGGCGTCGCCGCTGTCGAAGGATCTTATTGAGAAAGCTATTGGGGAAAGCGGCGCGGCCTTTTACAGCTCCGGCCTCAGCTTTGAGCCACGCGAGGAGCGGGAGCAGAGGGACGCCAAATTCGCAGAAAGCGCTCTGCACGCGACGACGCTGGCTGAGCTTCGAAAGATTCCCGCCCAGGACCTGATCAAGGCGGCCAGCGCAAAAACGACACCGCCCCCGCCGCGCTTCGGGCCCGACATCGACGGATGGTTCCTGCCTGACAGCGTGCCCAACATCTATGCTGCCGGAAAGCAGGCGCACATTCCGCTGATCGCAGGCTGGAACAA
Organism: uncultured Acidobacteriaceae bacterium; assembly: GCA_963721995.1. Classification (GTDB taxonomy): domain Bacteria; phylum Acidobacteriota; class Terriglobia; order Terriglobales; family Acidobacteriaceae; genus Silvibacterium. The sequence continues at coordinate 28,478 of CAVRNK010000068.1, forward strand.
GGACGAGGTGCGCGCAGAAGTGCTCTCCGAAAACCCCAAGGTCACTGCCGACACCTTCAAAGCGCAGGCCAAGGGGGAGTTCGGTGAAAACGCTGACAAGTTCCTCGCGGTTTATCCGGCAACCAGCGACGAAGAGGCTCTGGCGTCCGCGGGTGACTTCGTCAGCGATCGCTTCATCGCCTTCTCCACCTGGCGCTGGCTTGAAGCACAGGTCAAGACGGGAGAAGCTCCGGTCTATCGCTACCGTTTCGATCTCGGATCGCCGGGAGACAAGTTCCATCCAGCGGCCATCGGCGCTTTTCACTCGGACGACATCGAGTATGTCTTCGGAACTCTCGATTCGCGGCAGGAAATCACGGTGCGTCCCGAGGACCGCAAGCTCTCGGACGAAATCCAGACCTACTGGACGAATTTCGCGCGCACCGGTGATCCCAACGGGGGAGCAGGCGCGCCATCCGATCTGCCCAAGTGGCCCACGTATAACGCGGTATCGGGGTGGATGGTGATGCATCTGGATACGACTCTGGAAGCAAAGCCGGACACGCAGCGCGATCGTTATCTCTTCCTCGACAGCGTGTGGGGCAAGCCGAAGAGTCCGACACAGTAAGGCCGCGCGCGGATCACTTTTCGGTTCGAGACTGCAACAGTTCGATCGTCCGGGCAAGTTTCTTTGGGCCGATAGCGCGGACCGGAAAGTAGGTCTCGGCTATGGCTTCGGCCTGCGCCAGAGCTTCATCGAGCGGGGTTCGGCCTTCGGCATTGCGGGCGGTTGGGTCCGCTCCCGAGTCGAGCAGTAATTCAACGAACGGCGCCGGATCGAGGACGAGGCGGCTTTTGATTACGCGGTGAAGCGGAGTGTCGCCGTTGTGATCGTGCCAGTTCGGGTTTGCTCCGTACTCCATCAGCACCGGCGCCATCAGGACACTCGCCACCATCGCCGCCGGCCCCCACGCGCCGGCATCGTATGGAGCCCGATCAACAATTGCCCCGTGCTTGAACAGAATCCTCGCCGCCTCCGGTTGTCTGCCGTAGACCGACCAACCCAGTGGCGACTCGCCCGTGGTCAGGTCATTCGCAAGCTTCGAATCGCTGTTGAGGATTCGCTCCAGCCGTTCGTCCATCCCGTAAGCTGCCGCGGCGCACACATCGGGTACAGCTCCGGCGTCCAGCAGAATCTTCGCGAAGTCGTCGTGACCAAGCTCGAAGCAGTCGTGCAAGGGCAGGCGCCCATCGGAGTTGCGGACATTCAAGTCCGCGCCGTGATCGATCAGCAGCCGTAATACTTCAGGCTGATTTTCCGCGACGGCCACGTGAATCAGACGCATGGCAAGCGTGTCGCTGGGCCGCAGGAGCTGATCAAGATCGGTCGTGGCATCTACCAGCTCCGGGTGCACATCGAGAATTTTCCGGATGTTCTCCGTCTGCCCTGTACGCACAGCATCGATCAGTTGCCTGCCGCGACTCTGCAGGGCATCGACATAACTTTTGAGCCTGCGCCAGCTGGCAAATCCATACGCACGCGCAACCAAAAGCTGTGCCTCGGCAAGACGCGCAGCAGCATTTTCGAGCCGCATGGCTTTGAGCCGTTCTGTTGCCTCGTTTTTCAGATGTTCGAGGTTGGCGCGTGAAGGGAGTTTACGTGGAGATTCGACGGAACGGGCAGACGTATCGGGCATAAAACCTTCCTTCCTTTTTTCGCCCGGTGTCCGCGCTTTCGGGCTGGAAGTCAGGTCACATCGAATTGCACTGCCGAGTGGGCTGCGCCCTTTTCGCGGACGGACGGCCTCTCGCAAGGCCAAGCTGGACTATAGATCGGAGGTCGTGTGCTATGCAAGCGGGCCGGCATGTGAGGCCACATCAGAAAGTGATCCGAAAATTCATCGCACTGTTACAAAAGATGCGGCTGTGCGCGCGTCTGCGGGTTGCTCCGGTCATTTCCCACCTTTATCCTTCGATTTGAAGATGGAGTGATCAGAAATGACCGAGATCCCGAAGCACATGACCGGAATACCGAAGCACATGATCGAGCAGGCGGCTCACCGTCCGCTGCGCACTCGCCGCGTGGATGAATGCGACACTCTCGATGAGATTTTTCGCGACTGCCTGCCGGCGTTTGGCGGCGCTTTCCTCCGCCGCATCTATACGATCCTCGATCGCGCGATCGGCGAAGGGTATCCACTGACGATGTCGATCTCGGGGCCGGTCACGGTCTCAGGACAGCACATCACCTGGCTGATTCCGCTGCTCGAGACGGGGTGGATCGCCTATCTGAGCACAACCGACGCCGTCTGCTATCACGATGGACATCGCAGCCTCGATGCTCACGGGCATAATCCATTTCACGAGGTGCCGATCTTCGGCGATGACGCAAAGCTGCGCGACGACCAGATCATTCGGGTGACCGATGTGGGCTTCCCTGAAGAAGTTCTGCTCGACCAGGATAAATTTCTCTCGGCGTGCCTGCGGCTGCCCGAATTCCAGAAGAAGATGACGGGAACGGAGATGCGTAACCTTCTCGGCGCGCTTTACGCCGCGCAGGAGCGCAGGGCGCGGGCTCCCCATGGTTTGCTGGCAACCTGCCACCGTCTCGCCGTGCCTATCTTTGTAGGAGCGCCGGCGGACGGAAGCGTCTTCCTCAACTCGATGAAGCTGTGGGCGATGCAGAGGGCGGGCATGGTCGATGATTACAAGTTTGAGCTCGACCTTCACGCCGAGGTTTTCGAAGCGTGCGCCTATCATCGTTGGGGACTCTTCGAGAGCTCCGCCAAGGGCCTGGCCACCTTCATTCTCGGCGGCGGTGTGCCGAAGAACTACAACCTGCAGCCGGAGCCCGCCCTGGGACAGGTTCTCGGGCTGCCCGATATTCGCGGTTATCAGTTCGACGTCCAGATCACCACCGCACCGGTGATGGATGGATCGCTCTCGTCGTGCCCGCCAGCCGAAGCGGTCACGTGGGGCAAGGTGGATAAGGATGTCTATTTGCAGACGACCGAGAGCATGTTCGGAGACTACTCGCAGGTCATGCCCTTCATCGCCAAGGCCCTCCTCGACAACCGCAAGCGCTTCGAGAGAAAGCTGGCCGAAGTGGGCGAAGAGCAGCTCTTCAAAGAAGAGCCGCGAGCGCGTGGATATCTGCGCCCCCGCACCGGATACCGGCTCTATGAACGCCGCGATGACCTCACCGCCAAGCTGATGGACGATGTGAGGAACAACGCGGAGTGGCTGAAGAGCAGCATCGAGTACCAGTCCGCGGCAGCCAAATAGGTTTTCGGCTGGTCTGAAACGATCGCGCTCCTTCATTCACTTTCTCTTAGAGATCAATCCTCGATTGGTCTTGGGAAGAGGAAGTTATGGAGAAGCAGAAGCCTGTAAAGAAGCCGATATCCATGATCATGTGGGTCAATCATCTGTCACTTTTGCCCGGCGATTCCAGCGTCATCACGTCATTCAACGCGGTCAACTCCGGAGTGGGCAGCGGATTGAGTGGACTGGTAATCCAGTCAACGACAACGGGGAGCCAGGCGCAGGGCGGCGGCAACAAGGTAGTGTGGAAGGCGCTGGATATACCTCCCGCCTTTCGTGTGACGGGAGTGCGCGTCGGCTATGAGAACTCCAATGTGAGGAGCTTTATCACACAGGTGAGGCTTGCGCAGGTGCAGAATCCGCCGGCAACTGCACTGGTTTTACTGGACGATCCGACGCAGCTGAATGCTGCCGGTCCTACCTTTCACGACAGCACCGCCACTTCTATTGATCCCGCAGCAGGACCGCTGCTTTTGGATCTGCGGGTGAATTTCGGCGACACGTCGGACCGCATCGTCGTCCGGGGAGTCGGGCTGCACCTGGTCCACGCCTAGTCGGGATTGTTAGCGAGCGAGACCGAGATAGTCCGGTCGGTCTGCGATTGTGCGATGCCGAAATACACTTGCGATGGCGCGATCCTTGAGGAAGAAGACTCCGGGCATCTGCTGGATGTCTTCTTTGAGTAATCCGATCCGGTACTTGAAGATAGCGCCGCGCAGCCATCCGATCCACACCGCAGGCCGGAAGATCTGGAACAAACTCACCCGCGCCAGCGCGAAGACGGGATTGCGATAGAGCGACGCGTCGGGGTCGCTTACGCGCTCGACGTCCGAAAGCCCGTAGTACTCGAAGTAAGGCTTCGCGCGCTCGGGCGAGCCCAGATGCACGAACACGATCTGCACGCCGCGTTCGTTCAGCTTGTCGCGGACCTTGGCTACGTCGTCAATCGCCTGCCGGCAGAACGCGCATCCGAAGTGGCGGAGAAACACCAGCAAGACCGGCCGCTCGTCGACCAGATCAAGCAGAGTCCGGCCCGACTCGGTCCGCGTTGCACCCAGCAGACCGATCAGGGCGGCGGAATCAGTTTTTACCGGCACTTATTGCGAGCCTTTCTCTCCCGCTGTAAAGACTGTCCACGGGCCAACCTTCATATCCTTCAGGATCGGAGCCTGCCAGGAATACTCAGGATGCGCGGCCAGGAAAGGTTTGGCCAGAAAATCCTCGCCGCAGGGATGGCCGGCGTGCGCCACCAGGCTCATCTTCGCCGCCATGTCGCTGTCGGCCGCCTTGCCCTGCACCGCGCCGCCCGGGTAATACGCAGGCCACTCCCACTCAGGAATGCCTTCCTTTGCCACGTCTGCGTGCCCGCAAAGCGAGCGCTGATCGGCGCGCTTCTCCTTTAGGAAGGAATCCTCGTGGTCGGCAAGGAACTGCTCCGCCATAGGCACATCTATCTTGCCTTTGTTGGCGGCCATCAAATCTTCCCAGCGCACGCGACGTGCATTGGGCGACGAGCTGAGGTCCTTGATGTCGAAACCGTCGGTCTCGTCCTGAATGAGCTTCGGATCGCGCGCCCAGTTCGAACTGACGAAGTAGCCATCCTTCTTACGCCACACCGGAGTATGCTTGAGGCCCAGCTCCAGATAGGCGATTTCACCTGTCTTGCGGTCGCCGATGAGCCAGTCGTTGGCGTAGCCGCCGTTGTCGTCCTTGACCATTGTGGCGATGTAGCCGTCGATCGAGTCGGCATACTGGAGCGCCTTACGCGAGCGCACGAATTCCGGCTTGCCCTTTGAGTCCCAACCGACGAACTGGGTGATTGTCGTCTCGGTGATCATGATGCCGGCGTCGTTGATTCCGAAGTCGTCCTGGCTGGTGATCACGGCGGGCAGGCCATCCATGATCATGCGGTGCCCATGCTCCGGCTGTATGTCGAAGATGATGACCCACCGCGAGCCCTCAGCGTAGGACGACCAATTGTTGTGCGCGATCACGATTTTGCCGTCCTTCGTATAGCTGCCGGTTGCGATAAATGCGCTGCAGTTGCCGGGAGACTTGATCGCCGGCCCGTCGTCGGGGCGCAGTCCCTGTGCATGCTCCTGTTTGTTGAGCCAGGGAACGTAGTAGTCTTCGAGCTCGATCTTGCCGTTCATGGCGACGATGTCCCACACGTCGAGGTTCACCCCCTTCGCGGCTGCGCCATCTGCGATGCCCTGCAATTCCTTCTGATATTCGGGATCGATGCGCGGCCACAGGATCGTCCGACCGGCGTCGCGGAAAAAGGCCCAGTCGCGCTTGGAGACGTGCTCGGTCTCAGTCTTGAGTACGTGGTAGGTGTCTTCGATCTCAGCAGAGAGCAGATATCCATGTTGGTAGCCGATCTGCTCCGGCGAACCCTGCAGATGCACGTAGGTCCAGCCGCCGCGCTCAAAGCGGTAGGCGCCTTCGAGACGCGAGTCCTGTGATTTGGCGGACGCGTTCGCGAACCCAACGGCAACAATCGCTAAAACAAGGAAAGAACCAGCACGGAAGCTTGCGGACATGCAGAATCGTCTCCGATGGAATGTAGAGACAATACTACAGAGGTATTAATGAGCCCCGGCAGGGGCTTTTTTACCCGGCTTTACTTTCTTGAAGAGCCAGACGACAGCGACGCAACCGAAGCAGAGCAGAGCGATCCAGCGGAAGACATCAACGAAGGCCCAGAGAAGCGATTGCTGGCCGATCTCCTTATAGATTTGAGCGCGGCTTGCGGTCATTCCATTGGCGCGGCCCATTTGGCGGCCAAGGAAGCGCGCAATCATGCCCGATTGCTGCTGAAGCCAGTAGCTGGAGCGCGAGATCGAGCCGACGATGTCGTTCTGGTGAAGGTCGCTGCGGCGCGTGAGCATGGTTTGCGCTGCGGAAATTCCGACAGATCCGCCGATATATTGCGCAGCAGATTGAAAATGCCGCTGGCGTTGCCGATCTCTTCGTTTCTCAGGGTGGCGTAGCACTGGGTGGTGATGGGCACGAAGACGAAGCTCAGCGCAAAGCCGGTAATGATGATGGGCCACAGCATGGTCCACGGGCTGACACTGAGGTTGACATCGCCGAAGCGGAGAGACATGAATCCGAAGACCACGAACCCGAAGGTAAGCAGATAGCGCGCGTCGGCCTTATTGGTGAGCCAGCCAATGATAGGCATCGCCACGATGGCGCCGAATCCGCGCGGGCCCACCACGATGCCGGCGGCGAAGGCGGTATAGCCAAGCAGTTCCTGATAGAAGAGCGGCAGCAGGGTAATGGTGGAGTAAATTGATACTCCAAAGAAAAAGATAAGCAGGCAGCCGACCGCGAAGTTGCGGTCCTTGAGCGTGCGCAGGTTGACCAGCGAATCTTTTTTGCGCCACGAGTGAATGACGAACCAGGTGAAGCCGAGGACGAGAAAGAAGGTCGCCCAGCGCAGCCAGATGGCTCCGAACCAGCCGTCTTCCTGGCCCTTGTCGAGGATGATCTGGAGGCAGCCGGTCCAGACAATAAGCAGGCCGAAGCCGATGTTGTCGAACTTCCCGACTTTGGCGTTTTTAACGTAGGGCGGGTCGTGGACGAAGCGGTTGATCATGAAGACAGCCAGCGCGCCGATGGGAATATTGATGTAGAAGGCGTAGCGCCAGCTGTAGGTGTCTGTGAGCCAGCCGCCGAGCGTGGGTCCGATAATTGGTGCCACGACGACTCCGAAGGCGAATACCGCCATGGCCATACCGCGCATTCGAGGGGGAAAGCTTTCGAGGAGGATGGCCTGGGAGAGCGGCTGGAGGGCTCCGCCGCCCGCTCCCTGAACGATTCGGGCAATGAGGATGAAGGCCAGCGAGGGGGCCGCTCCACAGAAGAAGGACGAAACGGTGAAGATGATCACACAGGTGATGAGAAAGCGCTTGCGTCCGAATTTGAGAGCGAACCAATTGCTGGCGGGCAGGATGACCGCGTTGGCGACGAGGTAGCTGGTCAGGACCCAGGTGGCTTCATCGTTCGAGGCGGAGAGCGAACCGGCGATATACGGAAGCGCCACCGAAGCGATGGCGGTGTCCAGCACTTCCATGAAAGTGGCGAGCATCACCGAAACGGCGATCAGCCAGGGATTTTCGCCTGCGGCTTGCGGATCTTGTCCAATTTCCTCTGCCATGTCCTGAATTTTTTCCAGGCAAGAAAGGTTCTCAGGGAACCGGGAGCATGGATTGCTTTCCCCGGAGACTCAATTCTTCAGTTGGATACAGTGCGAACAAGAGGGGATGCATCGGTGGGCATGCTTCCTACCCTGTCGTCCATTGCCTGCATTCCTCAGGTTATTCAGGTCGCAGGCGCGAAGCGGGCTCCGGCAGGCGTTAGAAGGCGATCTACAGGACGGACGCGCAGAGGCGCGGATTACCCGAAGAATCGCTTGACGGCCAAGCTTGCGCCATCAGTCTGAACAGTCTTCAGACCGTTCATCTTTGGGTCGCATGAAAAACGGGCGAAGCGGCTCTGGAGCCGCTTCGCGGCGCCCCTGTTCTTCCTACCGCTTCTTCTTGACGGGCTTGGCGGCGGGCTTCTTCACGGTTTTTGCGGCTGGTTTGGGAGCCGGCTTCTTAGCAGGCTTTTTTTGCGGCTTCGCGGCAGGCTTTGGAGCCTTCTTCGCCACCTTTGCCACAGCCTTGGCAGCCTTCACCGGAGCCTTCGCGCTTGCTTTCTTCACCTCGTGGGCCTTTGCCGGCGCCGCATGTGCCGCTGCCTTCTTCGCCGCCACAGGAGCTTCAACCTTCGCCGCCGGCTTCTTTCCGACCGCCGGCCCCTTCGGCTCGGGAGCGGCCTTGGCTGGCTTGGTCTCTACCTTAACGGCGGCTTCCTGCTTTGCCGGAGCAGCCTTGGGGGGCTTTGCCTTCACCTTCGGAACGCGCACAACCTCAGCCTCTTCTTCCTCTTCAGGTTCCGACTCGGCTTCGACCTCTCCCAACTCGCCTGGCTCCTCATCGAGACTCGAAACCGGCAGATCTTCCTCTTCGTCCGCTTCTTCTTCTTCTTCCTCTTCGCGGAGCCTGAGCTTCGCTTCGCCCCTCTTACCCCGCGAGCGCCCGATCTTGACCGGCGGCGGAGGAGCCGGCGGTGAATGCGGCTCAAGAAAAGCGCGCATCTCCTCGTCGGTGGTCAGTTTCGCGTCCATCAACTGATAGAAGATTTCCTGCACCAGGTTCTGGTAGCCGGGCAGCTCGGGCACAATGCGCATCTCCAGCATGAGTGCTGTGGGAATCTTCTGACGCGCCTCGGGCCAGACGGTGAAGAAGTTCCTGAACTTGGTCTGCACCTGACCATTTTTGCTGGTGTAGGCGAGCCACAGAACTGGCTCGGGGGGGTAGCTGGTCAGCAGCTTCCAGGTAGCCGATGGGGAGCCATTCTTCTTGTCGAGGAGCTCCTTCTGGAACTCCTTGGCCGATTCCTCCAGCCTCTCCCAGTATTCAACGAAGCCCTGACGAGGGAATCTTTTCTTGAGGGCCGCAAGGTCCTTGGGCTGCATTTTGGCGGTCAGCAGCTCCATTTGCGCCGCCGACAGGTCGGGATGAATCCCTTGGATCAGCAGCTGAATCAACGTCTGGTGCAGAGCCTCCAGACCGGCAATGTCCGCCTTTGCCGCGGTCCACGCCGGGAAGAGGTGCTTCATCCAGCCTTCAGCCTCAAGCGCCCGCAGAGCCTTGAGCGCGTCCTCTTCATGGCCGATCTCCTCGAGCTCGTAACCTGCCAGATAAGAGGAGATGGCGTCGATCGCCCCCGATTCCTTGGCGTTCTCATAGCGAACCTTCGTGCGTTCCTCGAGCTCCCATCCTGTACGTGCTTGAAAACGAATGGCGCGAAGCATACGGGAGGGGTCTTCGATGAACCCGTAGTTGCTCACCAGGCGCAGGGTTCGCGCCTCGAGATCGGCGATGCCGTTCAGCGGATCGAGGAGAAGCCCGTAGGAGCCCTCATTCAGAGAGACGGCCATGGCGTTAGCCGTAAAGTCCCGACGCCGAAGATCTTCAAGGATCGTTGCCCAATGGTAAACGGGCTTGCCCGGCTTGGGATATTCCTCGCGGCGGGTGCTCGAAATCTCTACCCGCACGCCATGGAACCAGAAATACAGGGTCCGCGACGGCTCGTGCTCACCCCAAAGTGAGCCGCCAGACTTCTCCAGCGTTTTCTTCAGCTTAAGGGCATTTCCATGAACTGAAAAATCAAGGTCTCTGACAGGAAAGCCGGTCGTCAGATCGCGGACCGCTCCGCCCGTGAGAAACACTGTCATACTGTGGTCGCGGGCAGCGTTGCGAACCTGCGTGAGCGCATTCTGCTGAACCGGAGAGAGGCGATTTTCTAACAGATAAACGTAATCGGGCATGCCTTGACAATCTGGGAGGTGGTATGGACTGCCCGGCTCGAATATTTCGCTAAAGCTCGATTCAACAATAGCTTACAGACATGCCGGGGCCCTTCGCAAAACTCCAATGTAACACATGGTTAATGGCTTGGCTACCGCTTGCACTATTTTCGATGCGTATGAGTGCCTGACGTGCAACAATCCTTACTTCGGGATGTGCCGGCACCGCGCCTGACCGTCTGAGACACGAGCCAGAATTCAAATCCTAAACCGAGCCGTCAAGGTAAACCGCAGATGCTCTATACCCTACCCCTTATCCCCTGTTCCCTGACGCCTAATCCCTGACGCCTGTCCCTCATGCCTTCCAGCCGGAAAAAAGCAATTGCCCGCAGGTTCACCCGCGACTGGGTTGCGGGATACGTCGTATTCGATGGCTCTTCGCCGGACGGTTTCCTGAAGGAAGGCTCCCTGGAGCTGCTCGCCCTGGATGGCAAGGTTCTCTCCCTGGACCTCAAGACGATCAAATGGCTCTGCTTCATCCGTGACTTCAATTCCGGAGAGGCAGAGAATCCTGAGCGCCTGCTGCGCAAGACTTTTGCCGGGCGGCCCCGCACCGAAGGACTCTATCTACGCGCTACCCTCACGGACGGCGACCAGATTGAAGGCATTGCCTCCAACGACCTGAGCCTCATCACGGCCCATGGGATCCTGCTTACCCCGCCCGACGTACGCTCGAATACCCAGAGGGTGTGGATCCCCGCCGCTTCCCTGTCGGAGCTTGAAGTGGTTGCGGTGATCGGCGGCGCGGCAAAGAAAAAGCCCTCCAGGACGGAAGACCGTCAGGAGAGCCTCTTCTAAAGGCCGTAAAGAGCGCTTGACATAATCGGAAAAACATGGGAGCACTTGTCGCCCTGTTAATTGCACACAGGCTGGGGGCGCGGCTGTGATTCGCACCGCTTGGACGCGGCGTTGCAGCGAGATTGGGGTCTTGGCCCCCCGAGAGAAACATTTCCTACGGATGGAGCTCCCATCCACTACTGCAGACCAGATTTACTATCGCGTCGATACGGATGCCATCGATGTCACCGATGACCTGAGGCGGCTGGTTAGGCCCACCGATGCCATAGATGAGCGAGCTGTCTATTCCCTTCTGCAGTTCGGCGCGGCAATTCCTCCGTTGAGCCCATGGAAACCAATTAGCCGTGCCGTTCCAGGCAGAATCACAACTTTTCGTGACCAACCCGTGGGAGTTGACGAGGCTGAATTCCCGCCTGAGCAGTTGTGGGATCACGGGGAATCGCCCCGCTGAATCTGGATCAGCAGATCTCCCTCGTTCTCGACACACTTGACCAGTCTCTGCTTGCAGCGCGTCAGTCACATCGCCTCATTATTCTTTTTAGTGGAGGCGTCGATTCCGGTTTACTTGCTGCACGAGCCGCTGCTCTGGGCATGAACGACACCTTGCTGGTGAATTACAGCTTCGGCGCAATTGACGCAGAATCGCTTCATGCGGAGGAGATGGGCAGACATCTCGGTCTGAGCTTCCACCGCATTCATGATGTTGGCTCCGACGGGAACTTCGAAGATCTTCTGAACTCGTGTGGCAGCGACTACCGAACGCCATTCTGCGATCATTCCGCCGTGCCCACCGGCAGACTCGCCCGTGCCGTCATTTATGAGTTCGGGCCTGGATTTGCGGTCGTCGACGGGACCGGCGCTGATGGAGCATTCGGATTATTCGGCAGGTCACGCCAGTGGCACAAACTTCATTCCATCCCCCGCGGACTACTCCGCACGGGCTCTCTGGGATACCGGGTGCTCCGGTCCTGGCAAAAGGAATCCAGGATCGAATATTGGCTCAGGTTGCTGACACGAGCATCCCGGCACCGTTTCCCTTTGTCCGCAGTAGCCCAAAATCCTCTCGCCGGCATCGCTTACCATGTGCCGGAACACGTCTACAGCGAAGTTGAATCTCTGGGGTTCAGTTGGCTGAAATCGATCTCACCACAAGACCCGCGCATCCAGCTCAGCGCGCTTGACATGTCCTTAGTGTGCAGCTGCATGTTTACACAGAAATCGAAGTCATTCTTCGCAGCCTCGGCACTTGACATTACCTTTCCTTTTCTAAGCCCGCAGATGGTGCGGATTGCCCTCTCGTCGGGAAACTGGGAGGGGGCTGATCGAGAGGCGAAATGGCTGCTGAAAGCCGCACTGGCAAGGCACGTTCCATCCGAGATGGTTTACCGGCCGAAGAGCAGCTTTGTTGCTCCAATGGGTCTGACGTTAAAGAGCGAAGCTTTTCTCGCTGCGTTCGATAAGCTGATCGCGGACAAGTCTCCGCTAAGTCCATTTCTTGAGAAGAAATTCCTTCGCGACATCAGAGCAAAACTCACCGCGAACGAGCACCCTTTTCCCGCTCAGACTACTTCAGCGGTCTGGGCGATGGTCTTCGTCAGTCAATGGTTGGAGCAAGTGGCGAAGGCCGCAGCCATTTCTCATCCTGTGGTAGACGGCGCCCGTTCAAGTGTCACACCATCCCCGAGGTCCGCTCCAACGCCAGATCCTCCGGATCCCCGCCGCTTCCCCATCGGAGCTTGAAGTCATCGCGGTGATCGGCGGCGCGGCAGGAAAAAGCTCTCCAGGACGGAAAACCGCCAGGAGAGCCCCTTCTGGTTGTCGCAACTGCGCGAACGGATCCTACTCACCGCGCAGCGCCTGCATGGGGTCGATGCGCGCGGCCCGTCGTGCCGGAAGCAGTGATGCGGTAAGTGCCAGCAACATGACGAGCACCGCTGCCAGCGTCAGCACCAGCGGATCGAAGGCGCTTACGCCGAACAGGAACGACCGGAGAAGATGAGAACATGCCGCGGCGATCGCCAGCCCGATCACGCAGCCGGCCAGGGCCAGTTTGGCTCCCGAAGCCATGATCAGCCCCATGATCCCGGATCGCTGTGAGCCCAGGGCCATGCGGATTGCCATCTCCTGCACCCGCAGGGCAACCGAGAACGCGATGACGCTGTAGATGCCGAGGACTGCAAGTAGCACGGCCGCGGCCGCAAATGAGGAGATCAACGCCGTGTTGAAGCGTCGCGGAGCCTCGCTGTCGGAGATCGCGTGCTCCATCGTCTGTACCTGGGTCAGCGGTAGCTGTGGATCGATGGAGCGCACCGTCGCCCGCAACGCATTCTCCATCTGTTCGGGAGGCATCGACGTCCGCACCGCGATGTATCCGCCATTGCCAAACAAGCTGTCGGGCGGAACCAGCGCTCCAGCCAGCGACTTCAGCTGATCGACGGGCATGTAGAACTGCTGCTTGCCAGGAAGGTCGGGGGAGTTCTCCTTCACGTCCGCGACTTCGCCCACCACCATCGCCCATGGGGTCTGCATCTTCTCAGTGCCAATACGCAGCCGTTTGCCGACAGGATCCTGCCCTGGCCATGACTGTTGGGCCAGCTTGTGATTCACGACCACCACTAGCTGCGATCCTTCCTTGTCCGCCGGTGTAAATGTCCGCCCGCGAAGCAGCGGAATTCCCATCGCAGCAAAGTAGTCACCCTGCACGCTGATCGAAGTTGCAAGGTCCAGTTCGCCCGCCTTGGGTGCGACATATCCCTCGGCGAGAAAGGCGCTGTTTGTCTGGTTCCCCGACGCCGGCAGGAACGACGTCAACCCTGTGCTCTTGGCTCCCGGCAATTGCTGCAGACGCCGCAACAGCTCAATGTTGAAGCCGTCAATCGATGCTTGGGTGGAATACTGCTTCTGCGGCAGGTTGTAGCTGGCCACCAGCGTGTGATCCGGCTGGAAACCCAGGTCTACCTGGCGCATCTTCTCAAAGCTGCGGAGCAGGAGGCCCGATGCAGCCAGCAACACCAGCGCAATGGCGATCTCGGTGACCACCAGCGCTGAGCGCAGGCGCGCATGTCCACCGCCTGAAGTGCCGGTGCGGCCACCCTCCTTCAGTGTGTCGTTCACATTTGTCCGGATGGCGGCAAATGCCGGGGCGAGGCCGCAGATCGCGCCTGTGAGCACGGCCAGCCCGAGGGCAAAGACCACCACCACCCAGTCGATGCCGATTTCGCTGACGCGCGGCAGCGTTTCCGGTAGCAGGCTTATGCCCACCCGTAGCGCAACAGCCGCAAGAATGAGTCCGGCTAAACCGCCAGTGACGCTTATTGCCAGGCTCTCGAGGATCGCCTGCCGCAGCAATGTTGTGGCGCGCGCTCCCAGTGCGAGACGAACCGCAACCTCCCTGCGGCGTCGGATTGCCCGCACGAGTAGAAGTCCCGCGAGATTGGCGCAGGCAATCAGCAGCACCACGATCACCGCCAGGAAGAGCGTGCGCACCAGCGGCCGAGCATCCTCAACTGTTTCATCCTGCAGCGGGCGGATTACGGGTCGAATGCTGAACCCGGCCATGAACGCCGGATAGTTGCGCACGGTCTCCGCCGCGACCCGCGCCGCGTCGCTCACGGCCTGCGCTCGGGTCACACCGGGCTTGAGCCGCCCCACCATTTGATAGCTCCAGTTGGCCGAACTGCTGGGCGCCAGTTCCTGCTCGGTGAAGCTCATCGGAACCCACAGCTCGCTCTGGTTCAGGTGCCCGGGCACCAGTGGGAACTCGAAGTCGCGCGGCATTACGCCAACCACCACGTAAGGCTTGCGATCCAGCAGAATCTTTCGTCCTACGATGTCTCGATCGCCATGAAAGCGGCTTTGCCAGGTGGCATAGCTGAGTACTGCCACCTGCTGCTTCTGCTCGTCTTCCTGTTCGGTAAAGACCCGGCCCAGCAACGGAGCTACACCCAGCGCGGGAAAGACCCCGGCTGTCATCCGCGCAGCGTTTACCTGGGCGGGATCGCCGATGCCGGAAAGCTCATATCCCGCTTGCTGATATCCGCCGAGACTGGTGAAGCTGTGGGTGTCGCGCGTGTAGTTCCTGATGTCCGGAACCGTGACTCCAGCCTCGCCGTTTCCCCCGACATCGGCGCCCTGGAGAATGTCCGCCAGCATCATGACCCGTTCCGAATGCGGGAATGGCAGGGGCCGCAACAGCACTCCCTCGACAATCGAAAAGATTGCCGTCGTTGCGCCGATTCCCAGCGCCAGCATGAAAACGGCAGTCGCCGCAAAGCCGGGCGACTTCAACAAATAGCGAACCGCAATCTTCAGATCGCGAAAAAGAGGCATTGAGTGCTCCTAAGTAGAAGTGCTATCGCAGTGAAAAGCATTTACCTCTCCAAAGTACGAAACGACCCAAATCGTTGTTCCACGGACGCATTGTGGACTGCCGGTGAAACAGCATCGCCGGGTAATCATCTGTAATCGGACGCAACTGTCCGCGTGCGGACAGCCAGTTGACTACGCGAAACGTATTGGCAGACTCACTACGCTCTTGCCACTTGCGCGATAAACGGCATTCGCAATAGCGGGAGCAATTGCGATGATCGGCGTTTCTCCCGCGCCGGCGGAAGGCAGGTCAGGACGGTCGATGAGGTGAATTTCTACCTCAGGCACGTCATCGAATCGCGGAACCAGATATTTACCAAAGGAGTCGTTCAGGATCTTTCCGTTTTCAAATTGGACTTCTTCGCGGAGGGCAGCGCCGAGTCCCATGACAACCGCTCCCTGCACCTGCGAGAGCAGGTTCGCGGGATTGACGATGGCGCCGCATTCGTAGGCTTCGCAGATGCGATTCACCTTCAGCTTTCCGCGCGCGTGATCGAGCGCAACCTCGACGCACGCCGCGACATACGAGCCCTTCTCTACTCCACAGGCCAGGCCGACACCAACATCGGCACTCTTCTGTTTTGCCCGATCTGTCCAGCGAAACTCCTTCGCAGCGAGTTCCAGGACAGCGCGCAGACGAGGGTCGTCGAGATGCGCCATGCGGAATTCCAGGGGGTCGGCGCCAGTGGCAGCGGCAAGATCGTCCATGAAGACTTCGCGCGCGAAATTGTTCGCGGTAGCCGCGAGGCCGCGATAGGAGCCATGCCGCAGGGGCGGCTTCGATGGTACGAACTGGCAATCCTTCTTTGCGACTGAATACGGCGTGTCGACGGCATTGGGGCCGGAGTTGATGTTGATGAAGTGCCAGGTTGCGATCTTGCCATGCGCGTCAAGACTCGCCTCGGCGTCGATCACCGCGGCAGGGCGAAAATACGCCCAGGTGAACTCCTCTTCACGCGACCAGCGCAACGAGACGGGCTTGTCCGCAGCCTTCGCCAGCCGCGCGGCCTCTACCGCGCATTCGCCTGTATGTTTGCCGCCAAAGCCGCCGCCGAAATCGGGAATCACCACGCGCACGCTGTCTTCGGGCAAGTGGAAGGCGCGAGCGAGCTCATTGCGCACACCGAACGGATTCTGCGAGCCCGTCCATACGGTGAGCTTGCCGTCGCTCCATTCGGCGACAGCGGCACGTGGCTCAAGCGGCGCATGCTGGATGTAGGGCACATAGTAGGTTCGGCGCAGGGACTTTGCGCTCGCGACTTCGGCAGCAAAGGGATTCGTCGGTACCCCACCTTCGGCATTCTGTGTCAGATAGGCGGCCAGGTCCTTGCTCGACGGCGGCGAGCCGGGTGCGTTCTCCCACTTTGCTGTTTTCGCCAGCGCTGCAAGTGCGTCGAGCGCGGCCGAGTTGTTGCGCGCCACGACGCCGACGAACTGATCGTCCTGCACAACGGCCACATCCTTCATCGCCTTCGCACGCGTCGTATCAATCGACACCAGCTTCGCTCCGTACGCCGGAGGCCGCAGAATCTTCCCGTACATCATTCCCGGCCGCGTCACATCCGATGGAAACTGCCGCGTGCCCGTCACAATCTCCCGGGCGTTAGGCCGCAGCACCGGCGTGCCCATCACTCGCCACTCCTTTACCGGGGTCAGCTCGACGCCAGCCGGAATCGCCTGCTGAAACTCTTTCGCCACATCGGCGCTTTTTGCCAGATCGGCATAGGAAACGGCTCGCCTGCCCGTTCCGTGCACGATCTGGCCGTCGCGCACTTCAAGCACGGCAGGCTCTACCTCCCATTCAGAGCATGCATAACCGATCAGCAGATTTCGGGCCGCAGCCGCGCCTTGACGCACAGCTGGGACCGTCCGAGGAGTCGTGCCACTGCCCGCAGTCATGCCGTCGTCGGGAACCAGGCTGGTGTCGGCGAGGATCATCTGCACCTGGCTCGCCGGGACGCGAAGCTCTTCCGCTGCGGCCTGCGTCAGCTCGGCGCGAGCGCCCTGCCCGCCCTCGACCTTGCCGGCCATCACGGTGATGGTCCCATCGGTGCCGAGATGAATGCGGGCCGCGAGGTTGGGCGCGCCGGTTCCCAGGAATCCTCCATGACTGCGCTGGCCACTCTCCTGGCCTTTGCCGTTCAGTCCGACGGCAAGCATGAGGCCGCCGCCCAACAGCTTTGTGAACGACCGGCGGCTCAGCCCGAAGTCGTAGCCGAAGCTGTCGGCGAGTGCTCCGAAGTCCGGCGATTCGTCATCTGGAGGCAGCGGCGCGCGATCTGCAGCTTCAGTCTTCACACGCGCCTCCTTTCGATCTGCGTCAGGCCGACGACTCGCCGAATTGCGGCGCGGTACTTCACGTAACTCCCGCAGCGACAAATATGCCGTTGCAGCTCCGCCAGAATCTCGGCCTCGCCTGCGCCGGGACTTCCCTTCATCACACCGGCGGCACCCATGATCATCCCGGCGGTGCAGTAACCGCACTGGAAGGCGCCCTCGGCGAGAAACGCCTCCTGCACCGGATGCAGTTTGCCCCCAATCTCTTTCCCCTCGACGGCCAGGCCCTCAATCGTCAGTACCGTCTGCCCGTCGACCGCGCTGATCGGCGTAATGCATGAGGGGGTCGGCTGGCCATTGACCAACACCGTGCACGCTCGGCAGGCGCCTTCTCCGCAGCCAAATTTGGTACCGGTGAGGTGGAGGTCTTCGCGCAACACTTCAAGCAGGGGCCGGTCAGCATCGGCGACGTCAGGATCAATGACAATGTGCACCGATTTGCCGTTCAGCGTGAAAGCGATTGTGGCATCCATACTCTGCGCCAGCCCGCTGGCTCTACCAATAACAATGAACCCGCCGGCGCCGGAGGGTCAACGACCCAAGACAGGGTGGCGATGGGTGGACACCTTGATTGCTTGGCTGGTTTACTGGAAGGCAGCGCTGAGGCGATATGAACAAACAGTTTTCCCTCTACATTATCGTCCTGGTTAACCTGGCAGGATTAGCGATTACCCTTGCACAACAGGCCACTCATCGTGGTGAGGCGTTGGCCGCGATTGCCATGTTGTTTATAGCAGTGATCTTCTGGAAGAAAGTACAGAAGCTGTCACGCTGACCGACATCCTGGTCCTGAAGCCTATCTTTTGGGTCGTTCTTCCATCGGTCACTGAACTCTGGACCGGTG
>CAVRNK010000069.1:0-29496 GCA_963721995.1 uncultured Acidobacteriaceae bacterium
CACAGGGCTCCGGGAGGCGCGGATCCTGATGACCGCCCATGTAGTACCAGGGCCAGCCGTAGAAACCGCCTTCCTTGATCGACGTGACGTAGTCGGGGACCAGGTGATTGCCAAGGTTGTCGCGCTCGTTGGTAGAGCACCAAAGCTGTCCGGTGGTGGAGTTGACGGCTTCGCCGACGCAGTTGCGGATGCCGGATGCGTACACCTCGATGAACTTACCTTCGGGAGTGTACTCGAGGACGTCAGCCCGGTGGAACTCTTTGGGATGCGTGTCAGGATCATCGATATTTGATCCTGAGCCTACGGAAACTAACATGTGCTGGCCGTCTTTGGTGAAGACGACGTCGCGGGTCCAGTGGCCGCCGCCCATCAGTTGGGCGTATCCGGGGATATCTGGAACAACCGTTTCAGGCGCGCCTGTCGCGTGCAGATCCCCGGAGTGATAGGGGATTCGTTGAATGGTGGTGGCGTTGCCGACGTAGACGTACTTCGGGTTGTCAGCCGGATAAAAGGCGATGCCGAAGGGGTGATCTAAGCCGGTGGCGAATTTTTCGATCTGGGCGGCTTTGCCGTCGGGACCCACTCCGCGAAGGATGAAGATGGTGCCGGCGCCGGAGTCAGCGAGAAACAGATCGCCGTTGGGCGCTGTCTTGAGCAGGCGAGGCATCGTGAATGTGCCCCCGCTCAACTGCATGTGCTCCTTATTGTCGGCTCGTTGCATGGGAGCAGCATCGCCTCCGGCGTAAAGCGTCACCTTAAAGCCGGCAGGAGCAATGGGCCACGCGTCCGCAGGGCGAGGGATGACGTGCGGCGTGTTGTTGACAGCCTCGTCGGGCTTGGGCTGGGGAAGGTCGGCGAGAGTAATCTTGCGGTGGACGCCGGGCTGCTCCTGATTCCAGTCAGCGAAGGCCGCCTGCCCTGTAACGACCTGCTGTGCCTGTGCGGGAACAAGCATTGTGGACGCGAGTGCCACTAGGGCTGGCAGTATTGCCGTGGAAGAGAATTTCATATTTCCTCACAACTCCAATTGATTTCAATCGCGCAGGCTTGCGTACGAAGGGCGCACCGCGTCTAACTTTTTATATGTTGATGGCGGAAGTTCAAGCGATGCGGAGGCAATGTTCTCCTCGAGATGCTTGATCGAAGCAGTTCCTGGGATCGGTAAAATAACGCTCGACCGCTTGAGAAGCCACGCCAATGCGACCTGGAACGGGGTGGCTTGAAGCTGGTCTGCGACCTGCTTAATCACATCATGTGCCTCTCTTGCCTGGCCGATGGGTGCCCAGGGGAGGAAGGCGATATCATTTTCTTCGCAATAATCAACGATGTAATCTGATTCCCGGTCGGCGAAACTGTAGCGGTTCTGTACCGAGACAATCGGCACGATCTGGCGGGCGCGTTCGATGTGCTCACGGGTCACGTTCGAAAGGGCAACATGGCGGATTTTTCCCTGCTCCCGCAGCGTTGCGAGCGCTTCCATCGAGGCCTCGAACGAGACGTTGTTATCGGGCATATGGAGCTGGTAAACGTCAATGCGTTCAAGACGCAGGCGCTTCAGACTTCCTTCGACTGCTTCCGCGAGATGTTTTGGGCTGGCATTGTGTGTCCATAGGCCGGCCCCGGGCCGTTCCCATCCGCCCTTGGTCGCAATGACCAGACCGGCAGGGTACGGAAAGAGCGCTTCAGCAATAAGTTCTTCCGAGACAGCAGGTCCATAGGAATCGGCGGTGTCTATCAGGTTCACGCCAAGATCGATCGCTTTCCGCAGCGTTGCAAGCGCAGCTAGCTTATCTGCAGGCGGGCCCCAGACTCCGGGGCCAGTGATGCGCATCGCGCCATAGCCCAGACGATTAACTGTGAGATTGCCGCCAATTTTGAACGTTCCGGCGGCCGCTGCAGAAAGTACTTCTTCTTTGTTCATAGGACTGCTCCTATTTCTTCCTGAGAAAGTGAAATAGATTGATAGATTGGGTCATTGATAGCCCCTTCGATGTTGAAACTTAATTGGAGCCGGAGTTTTGCATTTTCCTGCCCAGCGTAATCGGCACCATGGATGTGGATGTAGTGACTGTCCTGTGTGACGGCCTGTTTTCGCAAGAACAACCAGACAAGGACGGTGCCGTTGTAATGCGCTCATACAAATTGTCGAGGGAATAGTGATTGGCACCGGAGAACGCGAGCAGGATTGCATAGACAGTCGCATAGATTAGCTGCAAACCAGTGATCTCCCAATTCTGTTGCAATCCAGCCCCGACGGTCAGAACCAGGATCAGTATTGCTCCGGCAGCAAGGAAGAAACGCGTAAGCAGGCCGAACAGGATGAAGGTGCCAATGATCGCTTCGATCCATGGCAAAGAGTATCCGAACCACACGACCAACCATTCAGGAAGAGGCGTGGCGTGAAAGGTCTGACCCAGCATGGATGCAAAGTGCTCTGGCCCGCTGATAATACGCGCCACACCGTGAGTCAAAATATTGACACCCAGGGTGACTCGTAACAGCAGATAGGCTAGCGAAATGTCCCGGTCGTTTTCTGGGAGTTGAAAGGTCATCGCTTTTCAATCCTTGAAGTATAGATAATTAATAATTAGGGCCCGGTTGCAGATTATTTATAATTTCCGAAGGATGGCTGAGAACATAAACGCCCTTCGGCGGGATTCGATGGCAGAGCGCGTCAAGCAGGACCTCCTGCGGCGAATCATGCAGGGAGAGCTGGCGCCCGGCGCCCGGCTGGTGGAACTCCAGATAGCCCGCGATCTTAATACGAGTCAGGGTCCCGTTCGTGAGGCTCTACGAGAGCTGGAAGCTATGGACCTCGTCACGACGGAGCCATACAAGGGAAGCCGCGTTCGCGAGGTGACTCCGAAGGACATCCGGGAAGCATATGTAGTGCGCGCATCACTGGAAGAATTGGCAGCGCGATTGGCGGCACCGCACTTCAAGGGATCTGTTGTGACCCTTCGTGATGAGGCAGGCGCTATCCGGACTGCAGCGCGTAAGAAGGACATCGAAACCTACACTCTCCATGACGTCAACTTTCATCGCCTGATCGTAGCGGGAGCCTCGAACCGTATCCTCCTCAGAACATGGGATTCGCTCGCCTTCGAAGTGCGTATCCAGCTTTGGCTCTCCACAGGCAAATTTGACCTCGTCGGTGCCCAGGAGGCGCACTGGCGGATTATTGATGCGTTGGAGAAAGGTGAAGGGCAGCGGGCTGGAAAACTGCTCCGCGAACACATCGCTGCTTTTCACGGTCCCGTTCATAGTGTTGTTGGTTGAGCTGATTCAAGGGGCCCGTCACTCACTCTGGCGCCATTCTTCCAGACAGCCCGGATCGTCTGCGTATTACGAATGTCCTGTGACGGGTCTCTCTCCAGCACAATGAAATTCGCCTTTTTCCCAGGCTCCAGCGTCCCGTAGTTGTCCGCAATCCTGAGTAGCTGCGCTGCGTTCTTAGTGGCCACGCTGATCGCCTGTAGCGGCGTGAGTCCCGCTTGCACCATCAGCGCAAGCTCCATGTGTTCGGCGAACCCTTGCACGCGGACCGGAGTCGCGCCGGAATCGGTCCCCAGCGCCACCAGAATGCCAGCGTCATAAATCTTCTTCAGGTTCGTCATCGCAACCGGAAGGGCTGCAGTCTCCAGGGCGACTACTTTGTTCGCGCGCGTCTTCGCCTTGTACTCGGAACTGGTAATCATCTCAAGTACCCCAGGATCCAGAGCAGCTCGGAAAAAAGGATCGCTAATCCAGGCAGGCGAATCGCCGTATGCGAAAGCGAAGTCATCCAGAGACAGCGTTGGGATGTACGCAACATGATGGTTCTTCATCGCTAAGAGCAGCGCGTTATCTACTTCCCCGTCCCGAATGCTGTGCGCGATAACATCTACGCCGTCGGCGACGAGAGAGCGAGCGTCGTCAAGATGGTAGAGATGGGCGGCGACCCGCAGACCGTTTTTGTGCGCTTCATCGATGATCGCCTGGTAGATTTCCGGCGGCATCTTGGGATACTGTCCCCAGAAATCATCCACCCAAATCTTGATGAAGTCGGGTTTCAGCGGCGCCTGCTGATCGACCTGCTTTCGCGCTTCGTCAGGAGATGTGGGCCGAAAGACGTCAGTAAAACCCATGCTCGCGGGCGGCACACCATCTTTCGCGCCGAACCCGATGCCGGCCGTATAAACGTCGGCGCCGGGCAGGGTTCCGCGGCGGGATGCTTCTCTTATGTCGGCAAACTTCTGCCCGTCCGTTCCCATCGAGAGGACGGCGCCCACCCCGTACTCCTCGTATCGCAGCAGCTGATGACGAAAATTGGCGTCGGTTTGATTCGCCACTGACTGCGAAGTCCCGCTCACAAGGCCAAGGTGCCCATGCGTGTTGATCATCAAAGGCATGATTGTGCGCCCTTGCAAATCGACAACCTTTGCGCCAGAGGGCGTTCCCACACTGCCCGCCGAAATCGATCGGATGCGGTCGCCTCTGATGATCAGTGTTCTGTTGTGCTGCGTTTCTGCGCCTGTGCCATCTATCAGGCTGACGTTCTTGAGAACGGTAACTTGCTGTGCGCTCACCGCGCTAGAGAAGGCCAGCCCCGCCAACATCGCTAGAACTCCAGCCATCCTGGCGGGGCGGTGAACAGCCGCATGCTCCAAAATCTTCATTGGGTGGCACCCTTCTCCAGACGGTATTACGAGACTAATCGTCTTGATTCAGCAGTCCGGTTCTCACGCTTTTGTTTCAACGAACTTCCCCATATGCCGAATGACGGAAGACAAGTCAGCACTAGGATCTTCCTCGAACGCGGCAGAGTTCACTTCGAAGGCCGCGGTTGTTGCAGGTAACGTGAGATCCGATGACCTCGCTGCATCCAGGATCAGTCGAAAATCCTTGTTCATCAACCCAACACCGAATTGCGGACTGTAATCGTCGTGATCGACTCTCGCCAGCTTCCCTAAGTGAGCTGGAGGCACGACGGCCGTCTGAGACAAAACATAGAGCAACCGGCTGCGGTCCAGGCCCTCCGCTTCGCCCAGCGCCACTCCCTCGGCGATTGCCTGCATCCCGATACCGAGGAGGGCGTTCACAACGAGTTTCATACTGGTGCCTGCGCCCGACGGGCCCATCAGGAAATAGTGGCTGGTCAATGCCTGGAAAATCGGCTCTGCTGCCCGGAACGGTTCCCCATCCCCACCAACCAGTAGCCTGATAGTGCCTTGTTCGACCGCAGGGGTGCTGCCAGAGATCGCAACATCCATAACAGCAACGCCGTGCTTCGCGCCTTCCGCGTGCAACTCGCGGGAGGTGTTAGGCGACACAGTGCTCATTTCGAGCACCACCTGGCCCGGTCGTGAACTGGCCAGAATCCCGTCATTCCCCAAGTAAACATTGCGAACTGCATCGTCGTCGCTCAGACAGGAAAAGATGACATCGGCGCTCATTCCCAAGTCCGCCAGACTCCCGGCGACCGAGACGCCGTACGGCAGAAGCGCCTCAGCTTTGGCGCGGTTTCTGTTATACACCGAGACTTGGTATCCATGATCGCGCAGACGTCGCACGATGCGACTCCCCATCGCCCCCACGCCCACAAACCCCAGACTTACTTGATCTGCAGTGAATGACTTCATAAAGGATTCCTTCTTCGAGTCGCCCCCGTGGCCAGCGATTGGGATCTGCGCGGGCTAAAAGAACACGAGGTGGAGAGCCGCGACCAATTACCGCAAGGACTTCAAAAGTCTTGGAGCCGTGATACTGAGCGGCCCCCTTCCGATTCAGTTTCCGGCACCGGGGACAGCACTTTCGAATCGTATGGTCACATTCTTCAGGTCAACGGCCTGCAATACTTGAGTATTGTCAGTTTGCGTGGCCGTTTCAATTGCTTCTTCGTTGGTTGGATTACTCACGAGCTTGGCGGGAGCAGTTGCGACGGTCTTCTTGCCCTCCACGAAGCTCACGTTTACATTCGGGGCGTTCCCCTCCCAGATCAGCTTGTACTGACCCGGCGCTAGTTGAGTACCTCCAATCGTGACCGACTGATCTAGCGCGACGTTTGCAGAATTCTTCTGCGCAAACGCGAGGGCAGGCAGGAACACCATAGTGACAAAGAATAAGATATTAGGTTTCATCTCCTCATTTCCTTTGCGAGCAGTTGCTCACAACTGGATGATGCACGATGCATGCCAAAGCGCCGGATATCTTGCTTTGAGCCTTAACTCGAATCATTTCTTCGGGTGATGGCTGAGGCCCTTGGTAAGCGACGTTCACGAGAGTTCGGAAATTTGCGAAATCTCGCGAGTCCTCGCGTGCGGGAGGCTCATCCTTATAGATGAACTCCGAGGAAACTGAATAATGGTAGATTCCGTTGCCAATTCCACAGCCCATTCGTGGGTATCGAATTGGCTGAGAAAGCCAACCTTTCGTGTTGCTCTGGGATACGCGCTGGCTATCGTCTCCGTGAGCGCGGCCTTTGCTGCCGCGCAGGCATTTCTCTACCTCCACCTGCCTCTCGCCATCATGTCGTTTTCGTTCTGCGCGATTGCGATCAC
This sequence comes from uncultured Acidobacteriaceae bacterium, assembly GCA_963721995.1. Classification (GTDB taxonomy): domain Bacteria; phylum Acidobacteriota; class Terriglobia; order Terriglobales; family Acidobacteriaceae; genus Silvibacterium. Next base: position 6,540 of record CAVRNK010000069.1, read on the forward strand.
CTTTTGGTACGGAGGCGTCATCCCGGGGATTCTCGCAGTTGTGTTGGTCGTGCTCATCCGCACGTTCGTCTTCTCGACTGGGATCGATCTGATCTCGCGCATCAGCTATGACCTTGTCTTTGTTCTGTTTTCGGTCTTCATGGCGCAGGCCACGCGAGCCAGGAATGAATTGGAAGTGAGGGTCGCAAAACGAACTGCCGCGCTCACAAAAGCCAACGAAGACCTCCAACTTGAAAATGTGGAGCGTAAGCGGGCAGAGGAGGCCCTCCAGGAACATGTCGCCGCTCTGAAGAGCGCGCTAGAAGAAATTCAGCTTTTGAAGGACCAGTTGTACAAAGAGAATCTGGCACTGCGAGAAGAGATCGATGTCAACAGGATGTTCGAAGAGATTGTGGGTTCATCCCCGGCGCTGCAAGCGGTTCTATCGGGAGTGGCTAAAGTGGCGCCCACGGACTCGACGGTTCTGATCACGGGGGAGACAGGTACAGGCAAGGAACTTATAGCGCGGGCCATTCACAGGCGTTCGCAACGATCGTCGCACGCCTTTGTCAGCGTCAACTGTGCCGCAATCCCGCGTGACCTGATTGCTTCCGAGTTATTCGGACACGAGAAGGGCGCCTTCACGGGAGCGACGCAGCGGCGCCTGGGACGCTTCGAATCTGCGGACGGAGGCACCATCTTCCTGGATGAGGCGGGCGAACTCCCTTCAGAAACACAGATCGCCCTGTTGCACGTTCTGCAGGAACGCGAGTTTCAGCGTGTTGGTGGAAATGAGTCTCTTAAAACTGACGTGCGGGTGGTCGCGGCTACAAATCGTGACCTGCACGCAGCTATCGCGGAAGGCCAATTTCGTGAGGATCTGTTCTATCGATTGAATGTGTTCCCGCTCCAAATGCCTCCTTTGCGGGAACGAAAAGAAGACATTCCTTTGCTGGTGGAGTATTTTGTCGATCGCTATGCCAGCAACGCAGGAAAAAAGATAACAGGCATATCGAAGAAGAGCATGGAACTTCTGCAATCGTACAGATGGCCCGGCAACATTCGAGAATTACAGAACGTGATTGAACGCTCTGTCATCATTTGCGATTCGGAAAACGTCTCCATTGACGAGAGTTGGCTCGTGGGCCATTCGTCTGGCAGCGATGCGGCGATTCAGCCTCTCTCTGAGAAGCTGGCGACCCAAGAAAAGGAGATGATCGAGGGAGCGCTTGCCGAATGCAATGGCAGGGTGTCCGGCCCCCGGGGAGCTGCAGCCAAGCTCGGAGTTCCACAGTCGACTCTCGATTCGAAAATCAAGGCTCTGAAGATCAATAAGCATCGATTCAGAAAAGTGTGACCCCGGAGTTTTTTCTCTCGCTGGTCTGGATACCAACAACCCTGCTGCGCCCCTCCTAGCTCGGATGGCTCCTGAAGGTCTTTTGGATACCCTTGGCGCCCGTTATTGGACGCCAGTTTTCGTTTGAGTCGCGAGCTCGCGAATCGGAAATTCACCTGACGAGTAAGCAGCCGGCGAAAGCTCAACGGCTGAGCCAAACAGCCGGTTTTGGGTGGTGGAGCGCGTCCATACCGAGGACCGGGCCGGCTTCCAGAAGGTCATCGAGACCGCCACTGCGGGGGTGACACAGTTCGAGCATACGATAGCTCACGCTTTACAGGATGCATCTGGCAATCGCGAGTTTGTCGGGGCGGTGACCGACATCACCGAGCGCAAGGCGGCCGAGGAAGCCCTCAGGAGTAGTGAAGCGTACTTGGCGGAAGCACAGAGGCTGAGCCGAACCGGCAGTTGCGCCTGGAGTCCCGACACGGACGTCAGGTATTGGTCGGAGGAATGCCACCGCGTTCGGGGTTTTGATCCACGGGATGGTTTGCCCCGAATCGAAGAACTCATCCAGCGAATTTATCCCGACGATCAACCGGCGTTCCCGGAATCTGCCAAGAGCGCCAAGCAACCATGAAGCGACAGACCGGTGGCGGTTGGCATCTCCGGCTTACGACTCCCCCGCGGCAACCGTTTTCAGGCCGGCAGGCAAGATCAGTCCTCGAAAACGTTAGATCTCTATCGAAACTGCCCCGGAACAAATAAACGAGCTCAATCCAGCCTCGTCGTCGGGGCAGTCCCGATAGAGATCTAACGTTTACCGGGACCTATGGAGTTTTGAGGTACTCCCGGGGCTGGCACCGACAACTCGCTTGAACGCTTTACTGAATGCAGCGTCGGATTCATAACCGACCGACCGAGCAACGTCTATGAGCTTCTTGTCACGCTGTTGCAGTATCTGCATCGCCTTCTGCATTCGCCACTCGGTCACATATTGCAGCGGTGTTTGTCCGAGCAGTTCTTTGAAGCGCACTGCGAACGCGGAGCGAGACACGCCCGCTGCTTCGGACAGAGACCCGACTGTCCATGGCGCATCCACCCTATCGTGAAAGCCAGTCAGGGCAGTGCCGATTTGAGGATCGAAAACAGCACGAAGCCATCCTTGTTTGCGTCCCAGTTCCGACGCGATATGCGCTCGGAGTACCTGGATAAATAAAACCTCGGCGAGCCGCGTCGCGACGATTTCAGACCCCGGCACCTGGTCTGCCATCTCTGACGCCAGCGCCTGCATGGTGTTGTGAAGAGCAAACGTGCGTGCCTGATCGGCCCTAATCAGAATGAAGCTCGGCAATAACTGAGTGATCGGTTTCAGACTGGCGCGGTCGAAACTAAGAGACCCACAGACGATGGTCGTCGGTGCGCCGCCACCTCCACAATGAGCAACGTTGCTCTCGGCCCTGGCCGCGATCTCACGGAAACTCCACTTCGGAGGTGTTCGGGGGCTATCACGCATGATGATCGAAGTGTCACGGGCCAGCAACATGCAATCACCACCGGTGAGTGGAATCGGCTTCGCAATGCCCTCGACATTGAGCCAGCAATTGCCGCGCGAAAGCATGGCGAAGTGCGCCAAATCTGTCGGTGAACTCTTTTTGCCGACATTCGACGCTTTCCCTTCGGTCTCTGCTCCTCCCCCTTTGAGACCCCATGGGGCGGTGGCTTCGAGCCTGTGCTGACCGAAGGCAGTTACGTGCAGCGTTCGGAAGACATCTGTTATCGGGTCCAATACAGCCTCCCTATCTGGACGAATAGACAAAAGGTTTGGACTCCTGAGCAGTTCGCGTCCACTGCAAGAGGAATCTACTCCTTTGTATCGGATGTTACACAGCTACAAAGGGAGCAAGTATGGGAAAGCTTGAAGGTAAGGTTGCAGTCATTACGGGCGGATCGAGCGGCTTAGCGCTGGAGAGCGCCAAGCGCTTCGTTGAGGAAGGTGCCTACGTTTTCGTCACGGGCCGCAGGCAGGAGGCGCTCGATGAGGCCGTCAAGCTGATTGGCCGGAACGTGACTGGCGTGCGCGGCGACGCGGCAAATCTCGACGACCTCGACCATCTGTTCGATACGGTCAAGCGGGAAAAAGGCAAGGTCGACGTCCTGTTTGCGAGTGCAGGTAAGGGCGAAGCCGCCGTGCTAGGCGAGATTACTGAGCAGCATTTTGATAGGGAGTTCGGCCTGATTGTGCGAGGAACCCTATTCACAGCGCAAAAAGCGTTGCCGCTGATCAGCGACGGCGGATCGATCATCTTGACCGGATCGGTTGCGTCAGTGAAAGGATTTCCTGGCTTCGGCGTGTATGCGGCGAGTAAGGCGGCCTTGCGCTCCTTTGCACGCACGTGGCTGAACGAACTAAAGGGCAGAAAGATTCGGATCAACGTGCTGAGCCCGGGGCAGGTCGACACACCGGACTCCCAGCGGCTCGACAAGGCAACGAGGGATATGTTCGAGTCCCTGATCCCCCGCGGAAAGATGGGTCGTCCTGAGGAGATTGCGGCGGCAGCGCTGTTTCTTGCTTCAGACGATTCGAGCTACGTGAATGGAATGGATTTCGCTGTCGACGGCGGCTTCTCGGCTATCTGAAATCGCGCTGAACCGCCAAAGGTGGCTGATCTGCCAGACCGCCGCCAAAGAACTTTATGGCACTGAATATCACACATCTATCAAAGGAACAATCATGGGAAAGCTTGAAGGAAAAGTTGCAGTCATCACGGGTGGATCGAGCGGCATGGCACTGGCGAGCGCCAAGCGGTTCGTTGAAGAAGGCGCCTATGTTTTCATCACGGGCCGCAGGCAGGAGCAACTGGATGAGGCCGTGAAGCTGATTGGCCGGAGCGTGTCCGGCGTGCGCGGTGACGCAGCCAATCTGGACGATCTGGACCGCCTGTTCGATTCGGTCAAGCGCGAGAAGGGCAAGATCGACATCCTGTTCGCGAGTGCCGGCAAGGGCGAGCCGCTGCCACTGGGCCAGATCACCGAGGAGCACTTCGATGCGGCCTTCGACCTGAATGTACGCGGCACATTGTTCACGGTTCAGAAGGCGTTGCCGCTGTTAAGCGATGGCGGATCGATCATCATGACCGGGTCCAATGCTTCGGCGAAGGGTTTCCCTGGTTTCGGTGTGTATGCCGCGAGTAAGTTGGCATTGCGCTCCTTCGCACGCACGTGGGTTAACGAACTGAAGGGCAGACAGATTCGTGTGAACCTGCTGGTACCGGGGGCTGTCACCTCACCGATGCAGGAAGAAGTTCTCACCAAGGAGGCGCGGGAGTTCTTCGAGTCGCTGATCCCACGGGGAACGATGGGGCAGCCTGACGAGATTGCGACGGTTGCGTTGTTCCTTGCTTCAGACGACTCCAGTTACGTGAACGGGGTGGAGTTGTTCGTCGATGGCGGCATGACGGCCGTTTAAGATCGGCGGGGCCTGGTGAGTGGATGGTCGCTAACGCACTCACCGGGATTCGATCAGCGAGAAAGCAATATCAACAGGTATCGGAGAAAATCATGAGCTACGCAATTGTCGGATTCGGCAAGATAGGCCAGGCGCTCGCCCACGCCTTCGCCCGTAGAAACATCGACGTGACCGTCGCGAGCCGCCGCCCGCCCGAGGAGTCGGCACCGCAGGCTCGGGCGATTGGACCTACGGTCGTAGCCAAGTCGCTACAGGAAGCCCTCAAGGCGGACACTATTTTCCTGGCGGTCCTGTTCGATCAGCATCGCGACGTTGCGAAGGCCCTGCCGAGTTGGAAGGGCAAGACAATCATCGACGTGACGAACGCGTTTGGAGTTCCGCCTGAAGACTTGGATGGTCTCCCGTCCTCCGCCTTCGTCGCGAAGTCCATGCCCGGCGCGAGAGTCGTGAAAGGGTTCAATCACCTGATTGCAGCCACCTTGGCGACCGATCCGGTCGTCGACGGTGGTCATCGGGTCGTCTTTCTGTCGAGCGATGATGAAGATGCGGTCGCTCCCGTGGCGGACCTGGCCAAACAGCTCGGGTTCGCACCCGTCAAGCTGGGGAAGTTCAAAGAGGGTGGTTGGCTGGTGCACGCGCGAGGCCGCACATGGGGGCCGCTCATCTTTCAGGATTTGTTCAAGAAGCAGCAGTAATCCATCTGCGACTGTGTGATTCAGCCAGAGAAGGACGATTCCGAGTCGTTTGGTTCGATTCTGACGCACTTGATGGAAGGAGAGATTCGATGAGCGTCGAAGAGAACGTACAGGTTGTGAAGGATTTCTTTGCAGCGATGGGCAGCGGCGATAAGGAACGTCTCCTGGCGTTGGTTGCCGAAGACATTCAGTGGATCATTCCAGGCAAGGACTGGCCGCTGGCCGGTACGCACCGCGGGCACGCGGGATTGGCGGCTACGCTTCGGAAGGCATCCGAAGAGGTGGAAATGACTTACCCAAAGCCTCCCGAATTCGTGGCGCAAGGAGATCGCGTTCTGGCCATCGGCGTCGCTGTGGGGAAGATCAAAGCCACGGATAAGCCGTTCGAGGACCACTGGGTCTTCGACATCACCCTTCAGAATGGCAAACTGAAGAGCGTCCGGGAGTATATCGACACGCAAGCACTGGCGCGGGCCTCCGAGACAGACGCCAGCCTCAGGCACCGACCCATCCAGATTGTCGGGGCTCGGTGAGTGCATCTTAGCCCACGAACTCATTGAAACACGGTAATTACCGAGGAGTCGGCCTGTGGGTAGTGAGCGGCTACCTACGCGATCGGCGTTTGTCGGGACTAATCCGTCATCCGTTGAGTGAGTGTTCAATCAATGCATAACCCTTTATCGCTAGTTGAGGTCGGATCAGGGATAAAAGCCGATAGTTCTCGGGCCGTTGCTGTGATTCCTATTCGGAGGCTGGTATTGTGGGCCGAAGAGGCCCGCTGGAAGGTGGTGGCCGGAGACTCTCCAGCAGCTACAGACGGAAAGGTTCTTCCGTCCTCGTACGAAAGTTCTGAGGATTACGTACGCTGATTGCGGCTGCTTCGCTCTATGGAATTGCAGATAGAAGCGCTCTTCGAGAAGATAGTTGTGATGGCCATGTTCTCGCGCCGAGCGCTTCAAAACGCGATTGATGAAAGCCTGCCCTATGCAGACCGTTCTAAGCGGCGCGAGTGGGTCAAGATCCTCAATAGCCCGACTTCGGTGAAATACATTCCCACGGAGTGGGAGTTGGTGATCCTCCAGTCACTCGCTACGCTGGGCACCGTGCAGCACGAGTCCGATCTCGGCGGTGAGACGAAGCCCGACCTTCACTTTCGGTCATCTACCGTTACGTTCGTCGCAGACATCGCTACGATCTCAGACCGGGGCTCGCATGAACGGAACCCGATCGGCCCATTCGAGAAAGAGCTTCGGAAGCGTTGGCAGGAGAGCGGCATCACGGAAGGAGGCTTCGCCTTTCATGCCAGTACGCGGCTTCACACCGGCAGAGGTAGCAAGCCTCCCGTGATCATGCCGCCTGTAGAGCAGTTCGAAAGCCTCATTTTCAATGATCGCTTCGACCAATTCGTTCGAGAGGTGCAAGCAGCACCCCAGGAGCAGCGGCAATTGGCTGTTCCGTGGGCGCGAGAATCGGTCATTCAGATCACCTACGTGCCGGGGAGACGGTTCGTGTGGTGTACGGGTTACACCAGCTATACCGTCCCGACACAGCGGGACCGCAACCCTCTCTACCTCGCGCTGAAAGAAAAGGGTGCCCGACGACAGAAAGTAACTACGGCTGGGCTTAGAGACGAGGTACGTATCACGACTATGATCTTGTTAAGCCTCGCACTCGGCGTCATATGTCGAAACGAACGTCCAATGGCGCAAACACCAAAGCCCCTAAGGTCGGGCGTAATGATCGCTGTCCCTGTGGAAGTGGTTTCAAAGTCAAAAAGTGCTGTCTGGTTCGGCCCAAACCGCCAGAACCAAGGATGATGACATCGAAAGATGGCCTCTCTTGGGGAGAGGTTCCGCCGGAACTGCGCGAAAAGGCAGCTGCCCTTTTTGAAGAGAAGAACCGCAACGAACAAGAGCGGGTGCGGAGATTTGGCCACGTGCGGCCGCAAATCTCTACAGTGGCTTTTGGCCAACGGATGGTCGCTGTCAGGGGCCGGCTGTACAGCTCCGACAAGTGGAAGTTCTTTTCTGATTTCCTGCGCGATTATGTGGTCGAGATCCTTGGCTTTGAATGGTGCAAGGCGGAAGCCGCAAAACCGGAGGAGCAACGCCACCCCGTTATTACATGGTGTGCGCAGGCTGGCCGCTATATGAACGCCCAGCCTGCACAACCCGACGGGAGTCGAGTTGGCTTGCTCACCGGTGCATTTGCTGCCTTCAACTGTTTTGCCTACGACCTGTACATCGTGGATGACAATGGCGGCATTGATGAAGAGTGGCTTCGGCGTCTCAAGAACCGGGAGATGTTCCAAGGCGCGCGTCACGAATTGTTCGCGGAAGCGACCTGCTACCGTGCCGGTTTCAAAGTCGAGCACGAAGATGAAAAGGACGGTCGCACAAAACATGCGGAATTCACCGCTCGTCACGTACTGACTGGGCAAGTTTTGTCCATCGAAGCCAAGAGCCGATATCGACAGGGCGTCCTGGGTGTTCCCGGCACTCCTGAAACCAAACCGAACTTCCGTTTAGGGCCGCTCATCAACAGCGCTGTGGCGAAGCAGACTAAGCATCCGCTCGTGATCTTTGTCGACACCAACCTGCCGTTCAAGTGGGCGGAAAGAATCTTAGGACGCCAGGGCGGAACAGGATTTTCTCGTCCGATGGTCGCTCTTCTGGACAGGGTTAAGGCGCAACACAATGACACCGACCCCTATTCGATGATCATCTTCAGCAATCATCCGCATCACTATGCGCTCGAACAGCCAAACCCAGAGCAACATCTTCTCTCGGTCGTCCCCCAACCGCAGACCGTGCATCCTTTGGCGCTCAGGAGTCTCCACACGGCGGCGGAACGTTATGACAACGTTCCGAACGGCTTCAGCACTGAGGAGGGAGAGCCAGCATCCGCAACTCCTCCCAACCCTTGGCCCAAAGAGCGTTACGACCCGAGGTAACGGGATCAGATGTTCGCGTCCTTCGTGAAGGCGAGCCGATCTCGCAGGTTTTCTCGATCGCAGACAAGGACCTCCCTCAAGCACCAAGCCAGTTGCATGAGTTTCTGGAGGATGTTGGGCTATCTCGCGTGGATGCGCACATGATTTGCACATACATCGAACAAGGCTCCTCTATCCACGGAGTCTTTGCACTTCGATGAGCCTGCAGCTGTCGCCGTCTGACTTCCGTTTCATCCGTGCCAAATGGCGTTAAATCGTCAATCCGCTCATTGACGCCTGATTAGTAACGGGAAGTCGCTAGCCTTCATCGGAAGCGCCTCGAGAAATAAGCCCCGGGGGAGGCTCGACGATGATTCGAGGCGGTTTCGATAAGGGGACTTGAAGGAAGGCGCAGGCGATGTTGATGAAAGCTGGTGTGTCCAAGTCGCTAGCCTTCATCGGAAGCGCCTCGAGAAATAAGCCCCGGGGGAGGCTCGACGATGATTCGAGGCGGTTTCAAGTCGCTAGCCTTCATCGGAAGCGCCTCGAGAAATAAGCCCCGGGGGAGGCTCGACGATGATTCGAGGCGGTTTCGATGAAGGGGACTTGAAGGAAGGCGCAGGCGTTTTAAGCGGACGCGGTGATCTGCCTGGGATCTATGGATATTGAATAAGGCTCGAAGTCGCTAGCCTTCATCGGAAGCGCCTCGAGAAATAAGCCCCGGGGGAGGCTCGACGATGATTCGAGGCGGTTTCGATGAAGGGGACTTGAAGGAAGGCGCAGGCGTTTTAAGCGGACGCGGTGATCTGCCTGGGATCTATGGATATTGAATAAGGCTCGGGGACCGGTTGCAGTGTTCTGTGGTGCAAGAATCGGTAGCGATGTTGATGAAAGCTGGTGTGTCCATAGATGAGTTGTCGCTGGTCGAGGGCTTGCTTTGGATATAGAAGGGCGATGGCCTGAGCGCAGGGGATGGGTTGGAGACACGAATGGGTCGGCGTGCCGGGAGCAAGTCGAGGGTCCGGCTTTGCGTGGAGCATCATGACGAATCGATATGTGTTGATAGGGATAGCTCGGCGGCTGTCAGACTCCGCGCCACACCCATGGGACCGCCGCATCGGGGACAGTGCCAGAGCGGAGCGTTAGCGGCTGGAGTTTTAGGTGGCGGAAGCGGATCGCGGCCATCGCGCGCCAGCAGCCTTCGGGCCAGCAGGAGGCTGCGGCTTCGAAAGCGGTTGGAGAGCAGTCCGAAGTGGCGGATGCGCACGAAGCCCTTTGGCAGCACGTGGAGGAAGAAGCGGCGCAGGAACTCGGTGGCATCGAGAGTCATGATGCGCTGCTTGCCGCCATGGGCATAGTCCTTCCAGCGAAAGCTGACGCGCTCTCCGTCGAAGGCCAGCAGGCGGTGATTGGAAATGGCCATGCGATGGGTATAGCGGCCCAGGTAGCGGAGCACATGTGCGGGTCCGCCGAAGGGCGGCTTGGCATACACGATCCACCTCTTGCGCTGCAATCGCTCCATCAGTTCGGTAAACAGTTCCCGCTCCTGAAACGCAGCAGCGGGGCCACTGCAGTCGAGCGATCCGTTGCTGTAGAGGTGCTTCAGTGCGAAGAGGAACTTGTCGCGAAAGACGCGGCGGAGCACGGGGATGGGCAGCAGGAAGCGCGGATGGGTATGGATCCAGCGCTGGTGGTCGGGGGAGAATCCTCCGGCGGGGACGACACAGTGGACATGCGGGTGGAGCAGGAGGTTCGAACCCCAGCTGTGCAGGATGGAGAGGAAGCCGATCTCGGCGCCGAGGCGTTTTGGATCGGCTGCGACCTCCAATAAGGTCTGGGAACTGGCCGCGAACAGCAGGTCGTAAAAGAGGGCCGGGCTGTTGCGTGCTAGCGGGTTGAGTTCGTGAGGCACGGTGAACACGACGTGGAAGTAGCCGGTCTCGAGCAATTCCTGTTGCCGTGCCTCGAGCCATCGTTCGCGAGCCTGCGCCTGGCACTTCGGGCAACTGCGATTTCGACAGGAGTTATAAGAGATACCCTGTTCATGACCGCACTTGAGGCAGACATCGATGTGTCCGCCGAGGGCGGCAGTGCGGCACCGCAGAATGGCCCGGAATGCCTTCAGCTGCTGATAGCTGAAGCTGGACTGATAGTGTTCCAGGAACGGGTGGCCCTGCGCACGGAGGATGTCGGCCACCTCCATGGCGGGCCTGCTCATGGGTTCTCGGGACGCCGGAAGGCGCGGCGGCTGGTCACATCAGAGTAGTTGCGGCGCTGGAGTGCCTCCAGCATGATCCTGCGTAAATGGGTCACAAGAATCTCCTTGTGACCCACACCTTATACCGGCAGAAAGACTACTCGGAGGCCCACGCCGCAGCGTCCGCGGCGCCTGCGGCTTCGTTCAAGTCGGCATCTCGGACATCCATGATAAGTAAAGTCAAGGGAAAAGCGAGGATCTTCGTGCCGCGCTCGGAGGGCGCGGGAGGATGTATGTTTTTGCAGTTCCTTTCATAGCGCTTTTGTTTTTGGTTCCTGGGGTGGAGCGCAGAACCAGACATCCATTTGCTGTCTCAGGCCGGAGCCGTCACAGGTGTTTGAGTTGAGATTCTCTGCCAGTCTCGAAACAAGTGAGTTGGAGCCTTAGGAGCGGATGCTCCGTCGCTCAGCCGAAAAGTTGTGAGACCTGGCAGAATGCGCTTGAAAAGCCCTGAATATGGCAGCCGCAGTTATGCTGCGACTCTGCCGTGAACCTGGTGAGTTACGAAGGCACGTTCTCCACGATCGATGGCCAGAAGGTAAGCTGCCAGCTTGCGTGCGACGGCGATGGTAGCCTGGTTGCGGTTGCTCTGCGCGGCTTCGTGCTCGTAGAGAACGGCCAGCTCCGGGTTGAGTCTCGGAGCCAGATGCGCGGCCTCCAGCAGCACCGTCTGCAAGTGTCGATTGCGCTGTTTGGAGATGGGCATGCGCCTGGAACAGTCGGCCGAGGTTTTCTCTCCGCTGCACAGGCCGCAGTAGCTGATGACCTGCTTGACGGAGTGGAACCGCTCGAACTCGCCGACTTCGAGCACCCAGGTCAGCGCCGTGACGTGGCCGATGGCAGGGATCGTCATCAACCGCTCGACTCGCGCTGCGAGCAGTGGGTCGGCTTCGAGCGAACGCAGCAAAGCTCGTTCTGTCTTCTGGGTGCGCTCGATCATCTCGCGCGTGAGCTTCAGCAGGGGCCACAAGGAGGGATCGATCTCTGGGTTGGCGGGCAGAACCTGGTGGAAATACCCTTGCTGATGCAGCTTCTCCTTGTTGTAGCTGACGCCTGACTCCATCAGCATCTGCGCGATCTTGTTCTTCAACTGGACGTTCTGCCGGACCAGCAGCTTCCGGTAGCGCAGGGTACGCCGGCGCTGCCGGATCTCCATCGGCGCCATGTAGCACTCCGGCAGGAAGTCGCAGCGCAGGCAGTCATCGATCCGGCCCGCGTCGATGCGGTCGTTTTTCTTCTTCGCCACGGCGATGGCACGAAGCATCAGGGGATGAGCCACCTTCACCGCCGCCGCGTGCGGTCGAAGGTAGTCGTAGATCCAGCCCGTAAACATGGTCGCTTCCATCGCCACCGTCCAGGGCTTCGCCAGCGTTCCAACCCACTCCTGCAGGCCCTGTCGCGTCGCCGGAATCTTGCCCTCCGACAGCACCTTGCCACTGATGTCCTTCACGCAATAACTGATCGTCTTCTTGTGGATGCCATTCAATCGCTTCCAGGGCTTCCTTCCCGATGGGCAGGCGAGAATTGTTGTGTCACGCGCATTCAGGGCAAATGGGCATTCAGGATTCTTACCCAGCTCCAGCATGGCCCAACTCAGTTAAGCCAGCTACGCAGCACGCTTCCTCCGGGGTCTAGGAAAAAGCTGACACAATATTTGCGCGAGTTGGAGAGGGCCAGCCTAATCGTCGCCGTCGATCGGAGCGACCGAATGTCACAAGCCAGGTATTCTTTATCAGATCCACTCGGCATCGCTGCAGTGCACCTCATCAACGCTTTGGCGGAATCCGAGGAGGCATTAGAGCCAGCGCCTAAGCATCGAGCACGGCTGAACACTTAAGTTGGGTTTAGCCCTCTCCCATAAACCAAGGCGGAGGCTCAATCAATTCGCAGACGGTACCAGTTGGATTCAGGTCCGGGGTTCGAGAAGATCGACCGAATCTCCAGAGGGCCAGCATTCAGCTCGCCACCGCTTGATTCCCGGATGTGCTGTAGAAGGCAGAGGTCACTACGGCAGAGGTCGCGGGCACAATAAGGACACAATAACGGTTCCTTGCCGTTCCCATAAGCGCCAAAAGGAGCCATCCGTCGCGCTTATTTTCTATAAGTTACGGTTTTCTCGTGTCCTGTCACTGCAGAAGTAGCGGGCACGTTCCGGGCGACTCGCTTGCAGTTGTCAAAAGCGGTGTCCAATATGGTGTCCTTCGATTCTTGGGTTTGTGCGATTCACTGGCGGATCACTTTCTTCTCTTTGCGGCTCTTATTGGGGGCGCTGAGGAGTTTGTTTGTGACGATTCCTGGACCACTAGGGTCGCGGGCAACCGCGTGATCGCGCGGGCTGAGTTTCTCTTTGGGTTGGCAAATCGATCAAATAAGACTTCGATGCCGCGATAGCCTATCTCATGCGCCGGTTGAATGACCGATGTGATAGCAGGCTTGAATAGATGATCGGTCATAACGTCATCGATGGTAGCAAAGGCGAGATCAGCGGGCGTAGAAAACCCCATAGCATACAAGCTGCGGAGAGCGCCAAGACCCGTAACACCATTCGTGGCAAAAAGGGCCGAGGGTCTTGCCGCCGAGCGAAGCATTCCTTGCTGGCAAACGGCATCGATTCCCTTCTGCTCAAATCCGCCTGACCAAATTAAGTTTCTGCGAGTCTTAAGATTTGCTTTCCTGAGCGCTCTTTCGTATCCGTGAAGCCGTTCCTGTTCGTTCCTAAGGGATAGCGGGCCAGTGACAATCGCAATCTCCCTGTGTCCTCTCTCGACGAGGTGAGCTACTCCCACCTCTGCTGCGCCACTATCGTCGACGCATACCGAATCCACATGGAGGCCCTCTGGCCGGCGATCCACACATACAACCGGCGGTCCTGAAGTGATTTGCCGGGCATCTTCAGCAGACCATTTGTAGTCTCCGGCGGTCACGAACAAAATCCCGTCGACTCTCTGACGGAGCAGCGCCAGCATCTTTACCTCGAGTTCATGGCTGCCTTGCGAATCGAGCACTACCAAGAAGTGATCTCGGTCTCTGGCGGCCGATTCAGCACCCCGAATGACTTTGGTATAGAACGCGATCGTGATATCGGGAACGAGGATGCCGAGCGTATAGGTTCGATGTGTCTTCAGGCTACGCGCAATGAGGTTTGGCTGGTAATTTAAGGCGCGAATCGCGTCGAGGACCTTCTTCCGCGAAGCTTCACTGACGGGGGTGCTCCCACTAATCACGTTGGAGACAGTGCCTGCCGACATGCCCGCGTATTTCGCAAGTTCTTTCTGCGTCGACATTTGTTATCGACAATACAGCGAAAGCCACCAGGGCGCTACTGTGTCTCGCAATTGACTTGCGCTATTGGATCAACTAGCCTCAGTTGCGAATGAAACGTCTCATTCCTGACGATTATCGCCGATCTCAACTGTGGGTGCCCCGCCGTGAAACAAGTTGGAGTCTTCGGATGACTGCTTTGCGCCATATTACTGCTGCTACCGTCTCGGAAAGCTTCGTCTTTAACTGCATTCGTAATTGGCACAAGGTTAGCGGCCGTAATCTTGTCACGTTAATTCTTCTTGTTCAGATTGTTGCCATACAGTTGTTCGGAACTCCGAAATTGTGGGGACGTGACCTTTTCCCGATCGACCGAAAAGGGGTTGTCGAGCGTTCTGACATTATTCTGGCGCGGCCCGCTTTATTGCCCACTGAGGCGATGCCACTAGGTAACGGTCGGCTGGGAGTTGCGGTGTGGTCCCAGGACGGATTCACGGCACAGCTAAATCGTGGTGATACTTTTCCGAAACGCCTCTCACCCGGCCAGATTATTATTCCGACGCTCGCTAAGCTCGCAAAGGCGCGCGACTACCGAGGCCGGCTCAATCTTTACGCCGGAGAATTTGAGCAGAGTGGCGGAGGTTTAGCGGCCGTTATGTATGTCGATGAAGCTCTCGACGTACTTGTAATAGATGTGAAAGGAGCCGACCCGCAGGAGAAACAAACGGCGGTGCTGCGACTATGGTCACCCCGCAAGCCGCAGGTGATTTCGCGCGGAACCATCGGCGCTCTTGCCGAAACGTGGCTTGACGACCACGAAGCCGGCGCGAGCAATGAGCGCTTTGGATCATTAGCCGCGATAACCGCAGATGCGAGAAATGTACACGCGACGTCAAGTGATTCACTTTCCGTCACTCTCACATTTATGCCACGGTCGGATGGATCTTTCCGAATCCTGGTCGGAGCGCCGTCATGGCGTGGAGGCGATGCAGATGCTGCCTCATCGAAGCTGATGGCGCGGGCACAATCGATTCGCATCGATCAACACCGCGCCTGGTGGAGTACCTTTTGGGAACATGCGGGCTTGATAAAGCTATCCTCCCCGGATCATAGAGCCGAATACTTTGAAAATCTGCGTACCATCTATTTGTTCACCGCTGCCGCTGAGAGCCGTGATCGCTTTCCAGGTTCCCAGGCCGGTATTGGAGATCTATTTTCTTCCGCTCGCGACCAACACAGATGGGGGCCTTCGGCCTTCTGGCAATGGAACCTGCGGATGCAGGTGAGCGCCAATCTCGGGGCGGGCGCCTCCGATCTGAACGCTTCATACTTCCGCCTGTATCAGGAAAACCTTGACAACATTCTCAATTGGACGCGCCAGCATATGGGAGGCCGGCAGGGAGCCTGCGTTCCTGAAACCATGCGCTTCAATGGCCGCGGCTACGAGAACGAAGAATGGATTCCCAATGCACCGATTAACTGTGGAGAGGACTCTCCGCCATACTACAACGCGCGCACGCTCTCCACCGGGGCCGAGGTGTCAGTTTGGGTTTGGGCGCAATATGAGTACACCGACGATCTGGCGTTTCTGAAGAAGAATTATCCGCTCATGCGGGAAGCAGCGCGCTTTCTTTTGGCCTATTCAACTACTGGGCCGGATGGCAAACTGCATACATTCCCATCGAATGCGCACGAGATGCAATGGGACGTTCATGACCCAACCACGGACATATCCGCAATGCGAGCGCTGTTCCCCCGAGTAATTCAAGCCGCAACCCTATTGAAGACAGATTCAGAGTTGGTTATCGAATTGCGGGCAGCGCTGACTAAGCTCATGCCTTTGCCGTTCGCGACTATCTCATCACCAACGGCTTTGTCGAAGGGTGGGGCTGAAGCCGCGGAGGCAATCATCGCTGCCAGCTATAATCCCGATGCTAAGATTCACAACATCGAAAACATCGGACTGGAGCCGGTGTGGCCCTACACGATTATCGGCGACGATGAAGCGCTGCATAAGGTGGCCGTGCGTACATTCCTGAACCGTCCTTACAAGAATGACGAAGATTGGAGTTACGATCCGGTGCAGGCTGCCCGTCTTGGTCTTTCAAACGAATTATCAGCAAGCCTGTTTGCGATCACTGACCACTATCAGGCATATCCTTCCGGCCTTTCGGCCTTCTCTCCTTCCGAGCCGGGCGGCTCCGCGGGCGCTGAACCCTATGTTGAACAAGTCGGTGTACTGGCAGACGCGCTCCAGATTGCTCTTGCGGATGATTACGACAATCTGATTCGGATAGCGCCTGCATGGCCGCAGGATTGGGATGCAGATGGCACAGTCTATCTTCCCCACGGCAATAAAGCTGATGTCAGACTGCGACATGGCGAACTGGTCTGCGTGGGATTGGAGATCGCGCCATCAGGACCGGTGCGTGTTCGCAACCCCTGGCCTGGTCAGAAGGTTGAGATTGTCGACGCCAGCAACTCTTCCACTGCGTTAGCTGCAAGTTCGGATGAGGTACTGACGTTTGCGGGGCGCGCTGGAGCGAATTACCTGCTACAAAGGGTTGCTCATAAATCCTCGCTACTCGAGCCGGTTTCCGGCGCGCCTGCAACGGCACCGAAGTCGCTGGGATCACGAACAATCGGACTGGCGAAGTGAAAGCGAGATGACGGAACTATGAAACGCACCGCTCTGGTAACTGGCGCCTCCCGCGGCCTGGGAGCAGCTATCGCGTTGGAACTAGCTGAAACCGGCGCCAATGTTGCGATCAATTACTGGAACAGCCAGCAGGCGGCCGAACGTCTCTGCAATGACATCGAGAGGCGAGGCGGCCATGCAGCCATCTTTCGAGCGAACGTGCGTGATGAGGCGGATGTAGCGCGGTTGGTAGATGAAGTGTCGCGGGCCTTTGGTGTGATCGATATTCTCGTAGTGAACGCAACTGGCCCGCAACCCTTTTACTCAATCGAGGAACAAACGTGGGAGTGCTATCTGGAGCAACTGGAGTTCTTTGTGAAGTCACCTCTGCTGCTTGTTAAGCAGGTGCTGCCCGCAATGAAGAGACAACGATTTGGAAGAATCATTCAGATTGGAAGCGAAGTTTTCGAACTAGGGAACCCACGTTTCGCCAACTATGTCGCGGCCAAGGGAGCGCAATTAGGGCTGACTCGTTCCTGGGCGCGCGAACTTGCTCTCGATGGCATAACCGTGAATCTGGTCGCGCCCGGATGGATACCCACCGAGAGGCACGCCGATGTACCGGTTGCCGAATTCGAGACCTATAAACAACTCGTGCCAATGAAGAGGATGGGCGAAGCAAAGGATGTTGCCGAATTGGTTGCTTTTCTTGCCAGTGATTCCGCGGGATTTATCACAGGGCAACGGTTCGCAGTAAATGGCGGCAATACTCTGGCATAGACAGATAAGGATGCGATTGCGCTCCGTCTCCGATTATTGACAGCTACTTGCAGCAAAGCATACGATTGGCTTTCCTTTAAATGAGACGACTCAATCGCGGCGCCGAAACCGGACGACGAGGTTTCCTGAAGGCATCAGGAATGGCCGCTGCTGGACTGGTCCTGACTGGAGCGAGTTGTGCAGAACCCACCTTTGCTCAGCCAGGAATCCTTTCGATGTTTTCTCCAATGATGGAGACCGAACTAGTTACCATGCGGGTCTGGTCTGATCAACCAGCGTTTACCCGGCTATTCGCAAATCAAAGAGAGCAACCCGGTGCCACCTCCGACTTATACGACGGCGTGTGGGAGGGTGACTCAGTTCCCCATTTGCCACGTGTACCCCACCCTTCTCCAGTCATCAAACGGTGGCAGTCGGGTGAAGGGACAGACTATCTGGATGAGGAGACGAGTGCAGCGACGAAGGGAAAATATTCGAATCCCGCCCGAATCTGGGAAGCGGAGCAATATCCGATCGGAAATGGGCGCCTCGCGGCTTCCGTTTTTCATGGGAGTGGGCGCGACCGCTATGCCCTGAATGAAGTCTCCTTCTGGTCGGGCGGACGAAACGGCGGGACGATCAACAACAAAGGTGACAAGAAATACGACGGCGAGCATGGGCCCGAAGTTGGCGAAGACGGCTTTGGAGGATATCAACCCGTCGGCGACTTGATTGTTGATTTCAACGCCCCGGTGCAGAAGGGTTCCTTCATCCGCGAGATCTGTTTGGACGAGGGCATTGTCAGGTCTTCAGCAGTCCGGAATGATGTCGCCATCCGGAGTATTGCCTTTGCGAGTCATCCGGATCAGGTCATGGTTCTGCATTATCGGGCGGACGACAAGAAGAAATTCAACGCGACGATCTCATTAGCGACTCAGCATGAGGCTGATTTGGTTTCTGTGGGGCCACAGAATCTCACTCTCGTGAGCAAATTGGGCAATGGAATGCGCTGCCAGGTGCGGGCGGCGGTCGCCAGTCAGGGAGGAGATCAAATCAGCGGAGCCGGCCACATCGCCTTGCGAGCGGTGGATTCATTCACGGTCGTGATCGCGATCGAAACAAACTATCTGCTGGATTACGGAAGGCGATGGCGCGGGGATGATCCCGAGGTCAGGATCACGGAACGGCTCAAGAAGGTCAGAGACAAGTCATACGATGATTTGCTAAAGACACATTTGAACAACTATCAGCCGCTCTTCAACCGGGTGCGGCTCGATCTGGGGCAATCGAGCGATTCGCGGAACGCGATGCCCACGCCGCAGAGGCTTGAAGCTTACCGAACAAATCCCAACGATCCAGGGCTGGAAGAGACCCTTTTTAATTTCGGACGTTATCTGATGATTTCGACGTCTCGTCCCGATAATTTGCCTGCGGGCCTCCAAGGGATATGGAACGGATCGATTGACGCGCCGTGGGGGAACGATTACCACAGCAACATCAACTTTCAGATGGTGTATTGGTTGCCAGAGCCTGGCAATCTTTCCGAATGCCACTTGGCAATGATCGAATACCTGTGGGCAACTCGTGAACCAAATCGAATGGCAACGCAGGAATATCTGGAGGCGACCGAAAAGCTCGACAGCTCACAACTGCACGGTTCGCAATCTGGCGGCTGGCTCGTTTACACATCGCACAATCCATTTGGTGGAAACGGTTGGCAGATGAATCTGCCGGGATCAGCATGGTACGCCTTGCATATGTGGGAGCATTACGCTTTTACCCAGGATGTCGCGTATCTGCGCGATCAGGCGTATCCCATGATGAAGGAGTTGTCGCAATACTGGGCGGCGCATCTGAAAACTTTGGGGGAAGGCGGGAAGGGCTTCGAGAGCGACTATAAGCCGGTGGATGTGTCGCTCTATCCTGAACTCGTGCAGGTGAAGGCGGGAACGCTGGTGGTTCCTAACGGCTGGTCTCCGGAACATGGTCCTCGTGGCGAGGACGGTGTGGCAATGGATCAGGAGATCATTTCCGAATTGTTCCTAAATACGATCAGGGCTGCCGAAATTCTGGGTGTAGATCAGGAGTGGGTCGCGGGGCTGAAAGAAAAGCAGGAGCAGCTGTTGCCGCCGCAGATCGGCAAAGAGGGCAACTTGATGGAGTGGATGATCGATCGTGATCCGGTGACAGACCATCGGCACACGTCACATCTGTTTGCTGTTTTTCCGGGAAGTACGATCAGCATCGAGAAGACACCCGAGTTGGCCGAGGCGGCCCGCAAATCCTTGTTAATGAGGAAGACCACGGGAGACAGCCGCCGTTCCTGGTCGTGGACCTGGCGATGCATGCTCTGGGCGCGTCTGCAGGATGGAGAGAAGGCTCACGAAATGTTGGAGGGTCTGATCATCTACAACATGCTCGACAATCTGTTCACAACTCATCACATCCCTCTGCAGATTGACGGTAATTACGGCATAGCAGCGGCGATGATAGAAATGCTGGTTCAATCACAGAATGGCGTGATTCAATTGCTTCCCGCTCCCTGCGCGAAATGGCCAGAAGGCAGTGTGAAAGGAGTCAAGGCCAGAGGGAATGTCGTGGTAGATATGTCCTGGAAGGGCGAACGGGTAACCCAATGGAAACTTTCTTCCCCCCAGCCCGTTCCAGTGACCGTTCTGGTAAACGGGCAACGCACTCAGGTTCTGCCAACGCGGTTGTAACAAGCACTGAGGCCGGAACGATTCCTGTTAGAGATCAGAGAATCTGAACTCGACTCAACGGCGTACCCAGCAAAACTGGCATATTATTAGCGATAACTTCATCGTAGACGGAGCCGTTATTCTGGGCTGTATCCGAATTCAGGGGGAAACGTGTACCGCTCACGTCGCTGGTTCCTGAAGACCACGGGCGTGGCAGGAGCATTTCTGGCATCTCGTCTTCGCGGTCTCCCATCGTTAGCCCTTGCGCAAGGACCGCCCTCCCCTTGTCTTCTTCATGTGGGATCGGGATATGCGCCATCCATTGAGCCATTTCTGAAGCAGATCCGACCGGGCTCCGATGAATTCATTGCGGAGAAGTATGCTGCTGAACTGGATGTTTCGCTGAAGACCTGGCAACAGGCCTTCTGCGCTTCTGCGCGGGACTTGCGAGTAGTCCATGATCTTCTGTCTGAAAATCTAGATGGCTCCCTTCTGAATCGGGCTAAGGTGACTCCTGTCCGATCTCAACCACCAGTACAGTCAGACAAGGTGCTCTTTCCGCGTCCGGAGCAAGTGGGCAGGAGCGTGTTTGTTGAGGGACTGAACAAGTATCTAGCGCCATTCAAGAAGATTGAGACAGCCGAACTTCAGATCGATCTGATTGAGATCGTGCACGAGGCGGCTGGCGCTCTCAAGACGCAGATTCATTACGATCTAGTCGGCGCATTGGATGCGAACCGGCGGGAGGAGCGGACGGGCGAATGGGAATTGTCATGGTTGAAAGATGCCGATGGACGGTGGTGCGTCACGGGGTGGTCCGCAGGCGCGGAGTTGCGGAGCCGCCTGACGGGGCGGGGATTCACGGATGTCTCCATTGGGGCTTTCGGGAGCATCGATTCTTACCGGTCGCAGATGTGTCATGGCGTCGATCATTGGCGAACTGTTTTGGATGGAGCCAGTGGAATCGATATCTACGGCAATAACGGTATTTCTGCAGGGGACTTTGATGGCGATGGCTATGACGATCTCTATGTCTGTCAGCCGGCCGGCCTTCCAAACCGGCTCTACCGGAATCGCGGTGATGGCACCTTTATTGACATGACCGAGAAGGCAGGCGTGGGCTTGTTGGATGGAACATCGAGCGCGTTATTTGCCGATTTGACCAACAACGGACGCCAGGATTTGATCGTTGTGCGCACGAGCGGTCCGCTGCTTTTTATCAACCGTGGCGACGGTACGTTCGAGTTGAAGCCGGATGCCTTTCATTTCGCCAGGCCGACCCAGGGCACGTTTACCGGCGTTGCGATTGCAGACTACGATCGTGACGGTCTGCTCGATGTTTACTTCTGCACGTATAGCTTTTATCAAGGGCTGAGCGATTACGAGTATCCGAATCCATATTATGACGCGCAGAATGGGCCGCCCAACTTTCTCCTAAAAAACCGCGGTGATCACACCTTTGAGGACGTGACTGTCCCATCGGGGCTGGATGTGAGCAATAACCGTTTCAGTTTCTGTTGCGGATGGGACGACTATAACCGCGACGGGTGGCCCGACTTATATGTCGTGAATGATTTTGGCCGCAAAGTGCTTTACAGGAATAACGGAAATGGCACGTTCACCGATGTCAGCGCTGAGGCTGGCGTGGAAGATCCGGGCGAAGGCATGAGCATGATCTGGTTCGACTATGACAACGACGGCGGTGACGATATGTATGTCGTGAACATGTGGGAAGCCGCCGGCAGGAGGGTCACGAAGCAACCGGAGTTTATGCCCACGGCACCCGAGAATATTCGCCGGGTGTACTGGGAGGATGCCGCGGGCAACACACTGCTTCACAACGAAAGAGCAAGCGGCAAATTTCATGATGTGACCGAAGGGTCCGGAACCCAGGTGGGTGGATGGAATTGGGGCAGCGACGCATGGGATTTCGATCACGATGGATACCCTGATTTGTATGTCGCGAACGGCTTCATCTCAGGCGAAAAGAAAGAGGATCTCTCCAGCTTTTATTGGCGCCAAGTTGCTGCGCGCTCACTGGATTCAGGTGGTCAATCAAAGGCATATGCCGACGCGTGGAGCGCCATCAATGAGTTCATCCGTTCGGATTACACATGGAGCGGATATCAGCGCAACAACTTCTATTTGAATAATCGAGACGCGACGTTTACGGAGGCAGCGAGCCTTCTAGGCCTGGATTGTGTTGAAGACGGCCGCTCTTTTGCGTTGAGCGACATTGACGGGGATGGCAGGCTGGAAATTATTCTGAAGAACCGAACCGCTCCGCAGCTCAGGGCCTTTCACAACGAACTGAGCCCGATCGGCGGAGCGATCATGTTTTCGCTCCGAGGGAACAAGAGCAATCGCGACGCAATCGGAGCGATCGTCGAGGTGGTCACAACAGCCGGGCGACAGCAGAAGACGTTGCGAGCCGGGTCCGGTTTCTTGTCACAGAATACGAAGATGCTGCACTTTGGCCTGGGAGAAGTCGCAGGTCCAATACGAGCGATCATCGAATGGCCCAACGGGGAGAAGCAGGTTCTCGATAATGTTCCGTCAGGGCACCAAATTGAGGTTCAGGAAGAATCGGCGGGCTTTCGCGCTACACCCTCCGTGCGTTCCGCGAGATCAGCGGCCCAGACGCGAAGCAGACGAGCGAAGAACCTCGGATGACGAATGCCACGTGGTTGCTGGAGCCGATCACGCCTCCGGGCTTTTCGCTTCCGGACCAGAATAATGTGAAGCGCAGCTTGTCCGATGGAAAAGGAAGTACGCAGCTGCTGGTCTTCTGGACGCCGGGCTGCGAGCAGAGCAGGAAATTTCTGGTGGAACTGAATCGCCTGAATGCGGAATGGAAGCATGACGGTCTGACGGTACTGTCAGTGCGGATTACGCCCAAGGAGCCGGCTGAAGAGAAGGTGACGGGACTTCC
>CAVRNK010000070.1:0-38188 GCA_963721995.1 uncultured Acidobacteriaceae bacterium
ACGTGGGCAGAAAGACGAACAACTTCGCCGAGTATTCGGGGCTGCTGGCGGCCCTGCAATTTGCCCTGGACCATGGATATCGCAGGCTGAAGGTGATCTCCGATTCCGAGCTGATGGTGAAGCAGATCAAGGGTCAGTACCGGGTGAACAGCCCGGAACTGCGTCCGCTCTACGAAGAGGCGAAGGGGAGGATTCGGCAGCTGGACTCATTCCAGATTCAGCACGTGCTGCGGGAAAAGAACCGGCATGCCGACCGGCTGGCGAATGAGGCGATGGATCGCGGAACGGGAAAGAGTCCGGCAGACGCCGGAAATGCTTCAGGGACGGTCAGGAATCTGGCTGCGAGCCGGGGCGGAACCAGGGAGATTCGGGGATTCGTGAAAGGCGGGGTGGTGCACTTTGTGGAGGGCGAGCTGCCCGACGGTGTATTCGTGAAGATTACGCCCGAGCCCCGATAGTCAAGACTTTTTG
The DNA here is from genome assembly GCA_963721995.1 of uncultured Acidobacteriaceae bacterium. Classification (GTDB taxonomy): domain Bacteria; phylum Acidobacteriota; class Terriglobia; order Terriglobales; family Acidobacteriaceae; genus Silvibacterium. The sequence continues at coordinate 472 of CAVRNK010000070.1, forward strand.
GGCCGGGATTTTCTGCGGACTCGTTCGTACCGGAGCGAGAGCAGCCCTTTTGAATAAGCCTTGTTCTCGAGCAGCGCGAAGTCGCGCTGGGGAAATCCCGCGGGAAAGAGCGGAATGCCTTCGCCGAGCAGGACGGGCACGATGCCAAGGCTGAGCTCGTCGATCAGGTCGGCTTTCAGGAACTCGCGAGCGAGCTCGCCTCCGCCCATGCACCAGATGTTCTTGCCGGGCTGTTTGCGTAGCGCGTTGACGAGGGCTGATGGAGTCTGGCGGGTGAAGATGGCCCCGTGGCGCTCGCCGGCGGGCTGGGATCGCGACATGACGTAGCAGGTCAGCCCATAACTGGCGATGGTCTCGCCTCCGCTCATTTCGAGCCCGACGTCGAGGGTCTTGCGGCCCATGATGGCGACATCGATGGTCGCGAAGAAGGGAGCCATCGAGTAGTCCCTGGGCATGAAGAGGAAGTCGACGGCGCCGTCGGGGCGGGCGATGTAGCCGTCGAGGCTGATGCCGAGACCGAGGACGACTTTGCGCATGGCGGGACCTCGCGATTTTCTGAGGTATCTTAACGCGCCAGCTCGGCTTTGACGATTTCGCTTACCTGGCGGCCGTCGGCGCGGAGGCCCGCAGCCTGGATGCGTGCTTGAACGGCCTTCATGGCGGGCCCCATGTCCTTCGGGCCGAGGTCTGTGCCAGAACAGGCCAGCTCAGCCAGGGTTGCCTCGACGAGCTTGCGAAGCTCCTGCTCGGTGGCGGCTTTGGGCATGTAGGTTTCGATCAGCGCGATCTCGGCGGTTTCTTTCGCGGCGAGTTCGGGGCGGTTGCCCTTTGTGAACTGCTCGACGGAATCGCGGCGCTGCTTGATCAGTGTGGCGAGGATCTGGAGCGATTCGGCTTCGTCGAGAGGGGCGCGCTTTTCAATTTCCTTGTTCTTCAGCGCAGTCTTGAACATGCGCAGAGCCGTGGTGCGGTCGCCGTCTCGCGCCTTCATCGCGGCGATGATGTCCTTCTCGATTCGCTCTGCAATGCTTGCGTGCGTCATGTATGACTCCAAACCTTCCATTATAGAAACAAAGCGCGCTGTGCGCCTGCTCAGTAGAATATCGATAGAGGAGACGGAAACGATGATCCGCAAGACACGACTTTTTACCCCCGGCCCGACGCCGCTGCTTCCGGCGGCACAATTCGCTATGGCGGCTGCGGATATTCATCACCGCACGGCGGAGTTTCGCGCCCTTTACCAGCGGGTGCTAGATCAGCTGAAGACCTTTGTCGGCACGAAAAACGATGTGCTGCTGCTCGCCTCGTCGGGAACGGGCGCGATGGAAGCGGCTGTGTCGAATCTGACGTCGCCGGGCGACCGGGTGCTGGTGCTCTCGGCCGGAAAATTCGGCGAGCGCTGGGTTGCCCTGGCAAATGCCTTCGGCTGCGCGGTCGATGTGGTGAATGCGCCCTATGGGCAGACGTTCTCGCTGGACGAAGTCCGCAAGGCTCTGAAGATTGAGACTCGCGCGGTGTTCATGCAGGCTACCGAATCCTCGACCGGCGCGCGCCACGATGTGCAGGGCGTGGCGGAGCTTCTTAAAAAGGCGGACAGCGGCGCGCTTCTGGTGGTTGATGCCATTACGGGTCTGGGCACGACGCACTTTGACGTGGATGGGTGGGGAATCGACGTCATCATCGGCGGATCGCAGAAAGCGGTTATGCTTTCCCCGGGGCTGGCATATCTCGGGGTGAGCGATCGCGCGTGGGAGGCGATGGAGATCTCGCTGAATCCGCGCTACTACTTCGATCTGCGCAAGGAACGGAAGAACGCGCACAAGGGCGAGTCGTCGTACACTCCCGCGGTCGCGCTGATTGCCGGTCTGGGTGCGGCACTCGACTTTATCGCGGCGCAGGGTGGCGGCGATCTGGCCGCGGGCCGCGATGCCCTGATCGACAACGCAGAGAAATGCGCTGCGATGACGCGCGCGGCGGTAGAAGCGATGGGCCTTCGGCTCTTTGCGCCGGGCGCGCCTGCTGCGGCTGCGACGGCAGTGCTTCCGCCTGCCGGAGTGGACTCGGGCGTGATCGTGAAGGAGCTGAAGAACCGCTTCGGCGCGGTCATCACCAATGGACAGGGCGAGATGAAGGGACAGATCTTCCGCGTGGCCCACATCGGGCTCTTCGATTACATGGACACCATCGCCATCGTTGGAGCACTTGAGCAGGTTGCGGTATCGACGCTGAAGATTCCGGGATTCGAATTTGGACAGGCGCTGTCCGCTGCGCAGAAGGTCTTCGCGGGCGAGTCGCTGACAAAGAAGCCGGAACTGGCTGAAGCCCTCTCCGCGCGCTGAGCGCGCGGCGGGGCTTCTACACGGCACAGACAAGAGGAGTAAGGATGAAGATCGTTTTGGCGGAGAAGGTTTCTCCGGCTACGCTGGCTGTGTTTCAAACCGAGCCCGGCTGGCAGATTGTCACCCATGATCAGATAAAGAACGGTCTGGCCGCGGAGATCGCCGATGCTGACGGACTGGTAGTTCGGTCAGCGGTTCAGGTTGATGATGCGCTGATGGCATCGGCTCCGAAGCTGCGGGTGATTGGCCGGGCCGGCGTTGGAGTGGACAACATCGATGCTGAGGCCGCCACGCGACGCGGCATCGTGGTGATGAACACGCCGGGCGCCAACGCCATCGCGGTGGCTGAGCTTACGCTGGGCATGATGCTTGCGCTCGCGCGGCAGCTGCCAAGAGCGAACTCAACCATGCACTCCGGCAAGTGGGAGAAGAAGTCTCTGCAGGGTGTGGAACTCCGGGGCAAGAAGCTGGGGGTGCTGGGGCTGGGGCGCGTTGGACTCGAAGTGGCGCGTCGGGCTCGCGGCTTCGGCATGGAGGTGATCGGACACGATCCGTTCGTGTCGGCCTCGATTGCGCGAGAAAATGCGATTCAGCTTGTTTCTATGGACGAGCTTTTTGAGCAGGCCGACTACCTGACTTTGCACGTGGGGCTCACTCCGCAGACGACGGGAATCATCAACGAGGAAACGCTGGCGAAGATGAAGAAGGGTGTGCGCATCGTAAACTGCGCGCGCGGGGAGTTGATCGTCGAAGAAGCGCTCGCCGAGGCCCTCAAGAGCGGCCGGGTTGGCGGAGCGGCGCTCGATGTCTTCCACCAGGAACCGCTGAAGGACTCATCATTTTTTCCGCTCGATAATGTGATCCTCACGCCGCACATAGCCGGGTCGACCGCCGAGGCGCAGGAAGCGGTAGGCGTGCAGATTGCGCTCCAGGTTCGCGAGTATTTGAAGCTGGGCGTGGTGCAGAATGCGGTGAATCTTCCTTCGCTATCGCACGAGGAGTATCTGGAGCTGGCGCCTTACATCACTCTTGCCGACCGGCTGGGCACTTTCCTGGCGCAGTTCCCACAGGGCAGCTTTGAGAGCATCAATATCTCGTATCACGGACTCATTTCCGAAGCGAAAACGGACCTCATCCGCAACAGCGCGATCGAAGGGATTCTGGGACATGCGGAAGGAGTGAATCGCATCAATGCCGCTTCCGTCGCCCAGGAGCGCGGCATTCGCATTTTCGAAGAGAAGAAGCCGAGCGCTTCGGGTGGCGCGGGCAATGTGCTCAAACTCACCATTCACACGCGTGCGGGCGACGTGGTTGCAAGCGGCACAGTGCTGCATGGGTCTTCTGCGCGGCTGCTGAGTCTCAATGGCATCGACATTGAAGCCCCGCTGGAAGGCACGGTGCTGACCATCCGCAACCAGGACGTTCCCGGTGTGATCGGACGCGTAGGAACGATTCTCGGAGACCACAAGATCAACATTGCGAACTTCGCACTGGGCCGCGCAAACCGGGGTCATCACGTGCCGCATGGAACAGCGCTGGCGGTGGTTCAAGTGGACGGAGAAGTGACCGAAGCGGTTCTCAAGGCACTTCGCGCAGTAGAGGCAATCTCGGAGGTTCACGAGGCCAGCCTGGGAGAGAAGCTTCAGCCAGTATCGGTAGAATAGTAGTTGTAGTTCCTGAGGAGTGTATTCAACCTTGCCGCTTTACGAGTACCGCTGCAAACAGTGCGGCCATCAGTTTGAGAAGATTCAGAGCTTCAGCGCGCCGGAAGAGAAAGAGTGTCCGGTCTGCCATGGCGAAGTCGAACGGCTTATCTCCGCGCCCGCGATCCAGTTCAAGGGGGCGGGCTGGTATGTGAACGACTACGCTGCCAAGGGATCTAAAACGGCTTCGAAATCCGGCGACTCTGGAAGCAGCTCAGATAAGCCGGCTGGCGGCGCGGCGTCTTCGTCGGATGGCTCGGGTAATTCAGGTTCGGCCAAGTCAGGTTCGGATTCATCGTCGAGTTCGGGAAACAACTCCGGCTCCACTTCGGGAGCCGGATCTACGTCTGCGGCAGGCAAGAGCGAATAGGCGCTCGTTGAGTCCTGCGATCAGGACTTCGACGACTTCCTTGGCACCCTGGCGCCCGACTTGCGCGCCTCCGACAGGCCGATGGCAATGGCCTGTTTTGGATTGGTAACCTTCTTTCCGCTGCGGCCGGACTTCAACGTTCCCTTCTTCATCGCCTTCATTTCGCGCTCTACTGATTTCCCGGCTTTCGGGCTGTATTTCCTGCCGCTCGACTTCTTAGCCGAGCTCGACTTTTTCGCTGAAGTCTTCTTCACCGCGCTCTTCTTCGCAGGGCTCTTTTTGGCCGCGCTCTTTTTAGCCGCGCTCTTTTTGGTCGGGCTCTTTTTGGTCGCGGTGGCTTTCTTCGCAGTGGACTTCTTCGTACTGGACTTTTTGGATGGCATACTAACTTTCCTCCATTCACATGGGAAGCTGATGAATCAGTAAAAGTTGTCAGTGTCGTTCAGCTGAACTACGGCTTTTTGAGCGACGCCATGTCGATCACAAAGCGATATTTCACATCGGCCCTTACGACACGTTCGAATGCTTCATTAATTTGCTGGATGGGAATCACTTCGACATCGGACACGATGTTGTGAGCGGCGCAGTAGTCGAGCATCTCCTGCGTCTCCGCCATGCCTCCGATGATCGAGCCTGAGAGGTGCCGCCGCTTGAAGATCAGATTGCCCATGAATATTGTCGGTGGCTGATCTGGCAAACCCACCTGGCAATACGCGGCGTCACGCTTGAGTAGAGGCAGATAGGAATTCAGGTCATGCACTGCCGACACGGTGTCGAGAATGAGGTCGAAGCTGTTTGCCTCTTTCTTCATTGCGTCGGCGTCGTTCGACAGAACCACGTCGTCGGCGCCCAGGCGTTTGGCGTCTGCGATTTTTGATGGCGACGTCGTGAACTGGGTCACGTGCGCACCGAAGGAGTGAGCAAATTTCAGACCCATGTGTCCAAGTCCGCCGAGCCCGACTACCCCTACCTTCATACCCGGACCGACCTTCCAGTGACGAAGCGGCGAGTAGGTGGTGATTCCCGCGCACAGCAGCGGAGCGACTCCGGCAGGGTTAAGCTTCGTCGAGACACTATGCACGAAGTGTTCGTCGGTGACGATGGTGTTGGAATAGCCACCGTAGGTCGTATCGCCATACTTATCCTTGACACCGTAGGTAAGGGTGGCGCCGACTTCGCAGTACTGCTCTTCTCCTGCTTTGCAACTGGAACAGTTGCGGCAGGAATCGACGATGACTCCCACTCCGACACGATCGCCCACCTTGAACTTCGTCACGTGGGGACCGATCGCACTTACGCTTCCGACAATCTCATGTCCGGGGACCATGGGGTAGACGGCATTTCCCCATTCGTTACGCGCGGAGTGGATGTCGGAATGGCAGACGCCGCAGTATTCGATCTTGACAGTGACGTCGCGCTCTTTCGGGTCGCGGCGGCTGAAACCGTACGGCGCAAGCGGCGTCGTGGATTGCTGCGCGGCGTATCCCCAGGATTGGGTCATGTAGTTTGCTCCTTGAAAGAAGTGCAAGAGAAATCGTAAATCGGGTGAGTCAAATGCGAGTGAACTGCACGGCGGTGAGAAGCCTAGCGGAATTACTATGCTATCGCTTAGCTTTACAAGGATGCAACGCAGGCGCGATGCTTAAAGCAAAACCAGAGATGGTGTGCCACTCTGAGTTCGCACCACGTCGCCGCTCCCTGATGGTCGCGTCGACTTGAGGGTTGCGGTTTCGGGACACGGCTTCTCTGGTTTTTGCGATAGGTAGCAGTGAAGACAGCAATCAGCGTATCTAAAGAAGATTATCTGAAGGCCGTGCTCGAGGCGGAGAGCGAGGGACAGACCGTCATCTCGGCGACGCTTGCCCATTGGCTTGGGGTGACGCCGCCTGCGGTGTCGATGGCGGTTCGCAGGCTGAAGCGTGACGGTTTCCTTGAGGTGAAGCCGGACGGAGTGGTTCGGCTGACAGCGAAGGGCAGACAGACGGCGCACAGGACTGCGCTGCGTCATCATCTGATCGAACGCATGCTCTCGGAGATGTTCGGCATGCCGTGGTACGAGGTTCACGACGAAGCTGAACGGCTGGAGCATGCTGTATCACCGGCCTTTGAGGCTCGACTGCTGGAGAGGCTCGGCGCGCAGGGACTGTGTCCTCACGGAAACGCTGTTCTGCCTGAGAATCCCGCCAGGCGTGCGAAGCGCGGGTTGCGAACGCTTGCCGACGGCGCGGAGGACGCCGAGTACACGGTGGCGAGCCTATACGAACGCGATCCCCGGCTGCTGCGCTTTCTGCATGAAACCGGGATCGAGCCGGGAGGAACTGTGCGCGTGCTGAAGAGAAACTACGACCAGACGCTGAGCATCGAGACTCCGACGGGCGCATTCGCTCTGGGCGCGCCGGCGGCGGAAAAGGTCTGGGTGAGGCCGCGGTCGCAGAACGGCACGGGCAGGACAAAGCGCCGGGGCTAGGCATCGCTGCCGGCTGCGCATCGTTCGGGCGAGTTCTCAACCTAATGATGGATATTTTTCTCCGTCGCGCGATGTGTAGTATTCGGACAGAAATGCGAACCTTCCGCCGGCGAGCCGCGAGGAGCACAGTAACAAAAGGTGGCGTACTCGGATTTGCGCTGCTTTTTGTAACCGCCACTGCTCTTGCTCTGGATCCGCACCAGAGCCTCAAGCACTACGGCTACCAGTCGTGGCAGACGGACAGCGGATTGCCTCAGAACACGGTGCACGCGGTGCTGCAAACGCGGGATGGATTTATCTGGCTTGCCACCGAGGCAGGCCTGGTGCGCTTCGATTCGGTGAGGTTTACCGTCTTTACACACAAAGACACGCCGCAACTGGGAAGCGACGTTATCTACGGCCTTCTGGAAGACCGGTCGGGCGCGCTGTGGATCGCAACATCGAACGGTGTGACGCGATATCGGAACGCGAATTTTCAGCGACTCTCATCACCGGCAAACCTGCAGGCCAACATCGTCTGGGCTGTTCATCAGGATAGCAGCGGTGCGATCTGGGCCATTACCGCGGGTGGTCTCGCGCGCTTCGACGGCAAAGGATTTCAAAGCGTAGCCGGCATTCCTCCGCTGGATGAGACGAGCCGGATGCTGGATGGCGCGTATGGCGATCTCTGGCTCGCCACACCAGACGGGCTTTATCACACGGAATGGGGTGAGCCGCGCCAATTCAAGGCCGCAGGATTGTCAGCCGCTATCCAGGCGCTCGCTCTGGACAAGACCGGTCGCGTTTGGGCAGGTATGCCGAGCGGCATTGAGGTGTGCGGGGCTGAGAAGTGCGAGTCACTCGGACTGCCGGGAACGGGCCCCGCGGCACGGAACGTGTCCGCGCTGGCTGCGGATGCAACCGGTGCAATGTGGATCGGCACAGATGCCGGACTGCTTCGCTATGACGGCACGCGGATGTCGATCTACAGCAGCCGCGAAGGGCTGCCTTCGAACGTGGTGCAGTTGCTGGTATGCGACCGGGAAGGCGCGGTGTGGGTGGGCACGGGTGCCGGCATTGCTCGCGTGTTCGATGGAAAGATCGAAGCATTTACGCCGAGGGAAGGATTCTCGAGCAATGCGGTGCTCTCAATTCTCGAGGATCGCGAGGGGAATCTCTGGCTGGGGACGGAGTCAGGGGGCGTGGATATATTGCGCGATCGCGCATTTACCACGTACACGGCGCAGGACGGGATCTCGGACGATCACATTCGCTCGGTGTACCAGGACCAGCGGGGAACGGTGTGGCTGGGCACGAGTGGCGGCGGACTCGATAGGAGAACCAAAGACGGGTTTGTTGCGCTGACCACGGCCAATGGGCTCTCGAGCAACGTGGTGCTTTCGATTGCCAGCGCGCCCGATGGCTATCTATGGCTGGGCACTCCGGACGGGCTGGATCGCATGCGCGACGGAAAGGTGACGGCCTTCACTTCGGCGGATGGATTGGCGGATGATTTCGTGCGCTCGCTCTATTTCGACAGGCAGGGCTCGTTGTGGATCGGGACACGACGCGGGCTCTCAGAAATGAAGGACGGAAGATTCACGACTTACTCCGCGATGGACGGTCTGGGCAGCGATCTTGTCGGCTCGATTCTGCAATCGCGGGATGGCTCGATGTGGATCAGCACGCTGGGCGGGCTGACGCGCCTGCAGAACGGGCAGTTCAGGAACTTTACGGAGAAGGACGGGCTCTCCGATCACACTATTACCGCGCTGCACGAGGATGCGGACGGAACTCTCTGGATCGGGACCATGGGCGGCGGCCTGAACCGCTGGCGCAACGGAGTTTTCCGCGCAATCACATCGAAAGGCGCGGCGCTGCCGGAGACCATCTACGGAATTCTCAAAGATGCTTCCGGCAAACTCTGGGTGAGCTCGAAGCAGGGGATTTTCTGCGCCAGCCGAGACGAGCTGAACCGCTATGCTGATGGCGCGGTGGCGAAGGTGGCGGTGATGTCATACGGCGTTGCCGATGGGATGAAGGTAAACGAGGCGAGCAGCGGTGGCCATCCGGCGGCTTGGCGGATGGACGATGGAGAGCTCTGGTTTGCAACATTGAAGGGTGCGGCGACGGTCGATCCCGCGCATCTGGCAACGAATGGTGTGCCGCCGCTGGTGAATATCGAACAGGTGAGCGTGGATGACCAGGCGGAGAAGACCATCGGCGCGATCTCGATTCGTCCCGGCGGCCGGCGCTTCGCATTCGAATACACTGGGCTCAGTTTTGCGGCTCCGCAGAAAGTGCGCTTTAAGTACCGGCTCGAAGGCTTCGACCACGGATGGATTGATGCGGGCACGCTGCGCACGGCGTATTACACAAACCTCCCGCCGGGCCGCTACACGTTCCAGGTGCAGGCCTGCAATAACGACGGCGTGTGGAGCGAGGCGCCAGCGTCGGTTTCCCTGCGGCTCGAGCCATACTTCTACCAGACGATCTGGTTCTATGGGTTGCTGGTATCGGCTGCCGCGCTCATCTGGTATATGGCGTACCGGTGGCAGATGCGGCAGGTAGAATCGAGATTCCGCGCGGTAATGGCCGAACGCAATCGCATTGCTCGCGAGATTCATGACACGCTTGCGCAGGGATTCGTGGCGGTATCGGTCCAGTTGCAGATTGTTTCCCGCCTGCTCGGCAGCTCGACAGATGCGGCAAAGCAGCATCTCGGGCAGGCACAGGAACTTGTGAAACACGGGTTGGAAGACGCGCGCAATGCCATCTGGGAGCTTCGTTCACAGAGCGCGGAGAACCAGGACCTGGCGGCACAGCTCGCAAAAATGGCCGATCGTGTGACGGCAGGCACAGAAATCCGGACCGAGGTGCGCGTGAATGGGGTGTATCGCCCTCTGCGGGAGCGCGTGGAAGACGAGCTGATGCGCATCGCGCAGGAAGCAGTCACCAATGCTGTTCGGCATGCCGAAGCGAAGCGGGTTGAGATTCAACTGAAGTTCTCGACCGCGGGCGTGGTGCTGACCGTGCAGGACAACGGGCGTGGATTTTCCGGCGAGCCGGCGTCAGCGCGCGACGGGCATTACGGGATTGCCGGAATGCAAGAGCGCGCACAGGAGATTGGCGGCACGTTCACGGTGAGCAGCGAGGAAGGCAGCGGCACGCAGGTCCGAGTAGAAGTGGCTATGGATGAAGGAGAGGCATGAGTGAACCGATTCGTATTATGGTCGTCGATGACCATACGGTAGTGCGCCAGGGGCTGGTTGCGCTGTTGAATACCGTTCCGGATTTGAGCGTAATTGCAGAAGCCGCAGACGGCCAGGAAGCTATCGAGGCACATCGCAAATACAAGCCGGACATCACGCTGATGGATCTGCGTCTGCCAAAGGTTGGGGGCGCAGATGCGATTTCGCAGATCCGGCAGGAGTCGCCGACGGCTCGCATCATCGTGCTCACGACCTTTGACGGCGACGAAGATATTTACCGCGCGCTGCAGGCCGGAGCCAAGGGCTATCTGCTGAAAGGCACGGACGCCGACGAACTCACGGCGGCGATCCGGTCGGTCTACGCAGGCAAATCGAAGATACCTGCCTTCGTCGCGGAGAAGCTGGCTGAGCGGATGGGCGGTCATGCTCTGACTACGCGTGAGCTGGAGGTGCTGAAGCGGATTGTCGCCGGACGCAGCAACAAGGAAATCGCGAGCGACCTGCACATCTCCGAAGCTACGGTGAAGACTCATATCAACAGCCTGTTGAGCAAACTTGGAGTAAACGATCGCACCCAGGCGGCCACCAGCGCGCTGCAGCGCGGCATCGTTCACCTCGACTAGGAGCAGTTCAATGAAAAACCTGATCTGGAGATCTTGCGGTCTTACCGTTCTCTTCTGCTGTTCATTGACACTCGCGGCGCAAGGGGTAAAGACGTCCGGCTGGCATGCGGCAACTGAAGGCGAGTTGAAGAATCTGTTGCCGGTCCGCGCACCGGTGCAACAGGAGCGCATCGAGACAGAGATGCGAACCGCATCCGGCATCACGGACGGACGTGGCAAATTCATCGCCGGTGTTGTGCTGATCACCGCGGGCTACTCCGCGGATGGCAAGTACTCCCACTATTTCGTAACTCAAGTGCCCTTGAAGATCGGCAATTTTCAGCTTGCTCCGGGGGCCTATGTTATCGGCTGGCAACACATCGATGACGGGCTGAATGTGAAGTTCTATGAAGCAGCCTCCGGCAAGTTGCTGGGCTCAGTGGAAGCGACCTTGAATCCGGCAATTACTAGGGTAGAATCATTTCGCGTCTGGCCCCCGGGAGAGCATTCCGTCATGCAGATTGGGCGGTTCACGTTCAGCTATCAGATAGGAGAGTAGGTTTGACGCCGGCCACCGCGAAGCCCGAGTCGATGCAGACACCGAAACTCCGCAAGCTGCTCGCCGCGCTGGAGGGTAACTGGCAGGCGGAGATGAGCGGATATCACACCTATCGGACTCTCTCGGAACGGGACCATGATCCTATCCGCAAGCAGACGCTGATGCACATGGCGGAGGCGGAGGCACAGCACGCCGCCCTCTGGGAGAAACGGATTCTTGAACTGGGCGGCAAGCAGCCGCACTATCGGGGAAAATCCACTGGCGACGCCGATAGTCTCGTGAATCGGATGGGCGGACAGCGCATGGCCCTCAGGCGGCTCGAGATTGATGAGAGCCGCGCCATCGCGTTGTATGGCCAGCAATTGAAGGATCTGGACGACGAGCCAAGCCTGGCGGCTCTGCGCCAGGTTATCGAAGAAGAGCGTGAGCACTACCAGGAACTCAGCAGCCTGATCCGCCAGAGGTATCCTCGCAAGGCGGTTCCGGTAGAACCGTCGAAAGCGCAGGCCCTGCTCGACGAACTGCTCGCCCGGCGCAACGGAGGCGGAACGGGAAGACAGACGGCCGGCTGGATCGGCGACGCCATCTATGGAGTGAATGACGGACTGGGCGCGATATTCGGCATTGTTTCAGGCGTCTCCGGTGCGACGCAGGGCGCCAGCAAATACGTGCTGATGGCAGGACTCGCCGGCATGATCGCCAGCGCGCTCTCGATGGGTTCGGGGGCGTACCTCGCCGCCAAGAGTGAACGCGAGATATACGAAGCCGAAGTCGCACGCGAACGTGACGCGATTGAGATGAACGGCCCTGAGGCGCGTGAGCTTCTCTCGCTGTATTACCAGGTCAAGGGACTGCCCGAGGACGACGCCGATCACATGGTCGAGCACATTGCGCAGGACAAGGAGCAGCTACTGCGAGCACTCGCTTCCGAGCGGCTCAAGTCGAGCGAAGAGGCGCTGCGCGATCCGATGACCTCGGCTTTCTCGGGAGCAATTTCCACCGCAGTTGGCGCGTTTATTCCGATCATTCCCTTCTTCTTTCTCAACGGATATCCAGCCATCATCGCTTCCGCGGTCATATCGCTCGTAGCGCATTTCGCAGTGGGAGCGGCAAAGTCATTGATCACGATACGCTCCTGGTGGGCCAGCGGCACCGAGATGACACTGGTCGGCGCGGTGGAAGGTCTGGTGACGTACGTGATCGGCATCGGACTGGGCAGAGTGGGCGCGTAGGTTCTTCCCACGTCCGAGAATCCGGACCCTTCGGCTTTGCTCAGGGCAGACTGTGGGGCACCCGACTTTAGTAGTCCGAGTTAAGGTTGCGGCAGTACCAGTACCTCGACTCCCGAGGCGGCATCTCCTGAGTGGAAGACCGTTTCGGTTGCGGGCTTGAAGTCTGAAGGGCTGGCGTTCGGAATGTCGGTAAAGGTTTGCGGATTGCGGTCCACAAGCGGGAACCACGAGCTTTGCACCTGCACCATGATGCGGTGCCCTCTGCGGAATGTGTGATCCAGGTCGGGCATGGTGAAATCCACTTCGGCCATCTTGCCGGGCGCAAATGCCTCGGGCTTCTCCCAGCTGTTGCGGAACTTTCCGCGCATCGGCTCACCGCGAAGAAGCTGTTGATAACCTCCCATGCGCAGCGCAGGCGTATCGATCACTCGCTTACCCGTCGCGCTGCCTGTGTCCGGATCGGGATAGTCATTCGGGTAGACATCGATAAGCTTCACCACGAAATCGGAATCGGTGCCCGTGGTCGCGACTTTCAACTTAGGAGAGATGGGACCGGCAATCGTGACATCTTCCGTCAGCGGGTCGGACTCGTAGACGAGCACGTCGGTCCGTGTCGCGGCGAATCGCTGGTCATCGACCATGTAGCGTTGTGGAACCGTGTCAGTTACATATCCGACGAACGGTACGGGGTGCGCTGGATCGCTCACATAGGAATCGGAGCCTTCGCCGGCAGCCGGGGGATCGAACGACAGCTTGCCGCCGGAGTGAAAGTACAGCATGCGTGGTTTGGCCTGCGCCGGCGGCCACGAATCATACTTGCGCCACACATTTGTGCCCGTTTCGAATACATAGGCCTCCGGCATCTGCGCGCCTTTGTCCTTGAGATAGAACTCAAAGAACGGGAACTGGATGTTCTTGCGGAAATACTCGCTGGTCTTGGAGTTGAAGTGCACGTCTCCGAGATGATCGCCGTCATTGCGGGCCCATCCGCCGTGCACCCAGGGGCCTTCGACGATGGTGTTTACGGTGCCGGGGTTGTTCTTCTCGATGGCATAGTAGGTGCGCATCGGCCCGGAGAGGTCTTCGGCGTCGAACCATCCGCCGACCGTCAGCACGGCGCAGTGGATGTTCTTCATGTGCTGCGAAAGGTCGCGCGCTTTCCAGTAGTCGTCGTAGGTGGTGTGGTACATCTGATCGTTGAAGAGCGGATGGGTGCCCTTCAGGTAATTCTTGTCCAGGTTCGAAGTGGGACCCGCTTTCAGGTAAAACTCGTAACCGTTGGGAGTGCCGAAATCGAATGGAACGGAACGTACGGGAAGCGTGGGATTCTCCTGCGGCCTGAAATACACATAGAAGCCGAAGTTAGCGTCGAGCATGAACGCTCCGCCGTGGTAGGCGTCGTCTCCCATGAACAGGTTTGTCATGGGCGCCTGTGGAGAAGCCGCCTTGAGGGCGGGGTGGGAATCAATAATGCTGGCTGACGTATAGAAGCCTGGGTACGAAATTCCCCATATTCCGACTCGGCCGTTGTTGTTTGGCACGTGCTTCAAAAGAAAGTCGATGGTGTCGGAGGTGTCGGAACTGTCGTCCACGTCCTTTGACGACTTCTTTACGTTGATGTGCGGCCGCATCTCGACGAATGTGCCCTCGGACATGTAGCGGCCGCGCACATCCTGGTAGACGAAGATGTAGCCGGCTTTCTCGAATTCGTCAGAGGGACCGAGACGCCTGGGGTACTGGTCGACTCCGTAGGGGCCCACGCTGTAAGGCGTGCGGTCCATCAGGAAGGGGTACGCCTGCGAGGCGTCCTTAGGAACATAGACGGCGGTAAACAGGTGCACGCCGTCACGCATGGGAATGCGGTACTCGTACTTCGTGTAGTGTGACTTGACGTAGTCTTCTTCGGGCGCTGTTTTCTCCTGCGCATGAACGGACGCCGCCACCAGCACGGCAACGGAAAGACAAAAGATTCCTGCAGTCTTCATCAAGAAGGCATCCTTATGGATCGGTGTAGGCAGTGTATCGAAAAAACTTTGCAAAAATGGCCGGGAATATCTACTTCTGTAATCCGGCGTAATAGTCCTGCAGAACGAAGAAGGCCTTCTTCTTCACACCCTGGTCGGAGAGGAAGCCCTTCCGGTTGTATCCGTCCTGGATACCGGGCAGAAGACGCGTCGGCGAGCGAAAGTCCATCAGCACCCACGGGGTTATGCCTCGCAGGAACGGCATATCGCGAAACATAATGAACTGCTCTTTGAGGATTTCCGCCTGATATTCCTCGGTGAAGCGCTGATCTGCGGGACCATGAAGGCCGACTTTGGCTCCGCCGCCAAATTCGCTGATGATCACCGGCTTGTGCATCGGATCTTCCCACTTGTAAGAAGGCGCGTCGTCGGGCTTGCCGGTGTACCAGCCGATGTACTCGTTATAGCCGAGGACGTCGAGGTCGGCTCCCAACGGATCGTTGAGGATTGCCGTTTTGTTATGGATGGGCGTGAGCATTGCCGACGTGATCAGTCGCGTGGGGTCCTGCTGGCGCGCCTCGGCTGCGAGTTTGCCGATGAACGCAGTACGGGCATCGCTGACCGGCGTCTCGTTCGACATCGACCAGAGGATCACCGACGCCTTGTTGCGATCGCGCCGTATCATTTCGTCAAGCTGCTGCTTGGCAATGTCGTATGTATGCTGATTCGTCCAGTCGATGGACCAGTAGACGGGAATCTCCGACCAGACGAGGAGCCCGAGTTTGTCTGCGAGGCGCGTCATGTGCTCATCGTGCGGATAATGCGCCAGCCGGACAAAATTGCAGTGCAGCTCCTTTGCCCAGCCCAGTAGCGTGCTCGCGTCCTGCTCTGACCAGGCGCGGCCGGAACGATATGGGGCCTCGGCATGTATGTTCACTCCGCGCAGAAAGATCGACTTGCCGTTGAGCAGAATTTCGTCTCCCTGCACCTCAATGGTGCGGAAGCCGACATCATCGGACAGGTGATCGTCGCCAGCCGAGAATTCGACGTTGTAAAGGCCGGGGTTCTCCGGGGACCAACGTTCCAGCCCCTCAGGGCGAACGGAGAACTTCGCAAGGCCATCGTCGCCAACGGAGGCGGTCTGATCCACATGAAGGGCCGGTATCCGAACGGTTGCCTTCATGCCGGGAGCTGCGCCGGTTACGTGAACCTCACCTTCAATGTCGCCGCTCTTCGTCAGGTGAAGAGACTCGTCGTCGATGAACGTCTCCGGCACTTCGACGATCGATACCTCGCGCGTCAGGCCGCCATAGTTCCACCAGTCGCTCTTGATGGTCGGCACGCGGTCGAGAGCACGCGCGTTTTCGACGGCGATGACAACGGAATTTGTGCCGTCCTTCACTGCGCTGGTGACGTCGCAATCGAACGGCGTATATCCGCCTTCGTGGTCGCACACGTGCACGTCATTTACAAAGGCGTGCGCTGCATAATTCGCTGCTCCGATGTGCAGGAAGACTCGCGTGTGGGCCTTCGGATGGAAGTCGAACTCGCGCTCATACCAAAGCAGCCCTTCGTAGTAGAGCAGCTCGGGCTTCTGCGTGTTCCAGTCGCCGGGAACCTTGATTGTCGGTGACTTCGCGAAGTCGTATTCGGCGAACGGGCCACCGGGAGTGTAGTGCAGGTCGCGTGCATAGCCGCGCGTGCTGGGCACGTCGCTGTTGGAGGTGCTCGATCCCCAGCCGGCGTGGTAGGGATCGATGATGTAGTGCCAGTCGCCGTTCAGACTCATCGACGGCCGATGATCTACGTCGACGAGAAGCATTGTCGGCTGTTGGGCGATAGCGGTGAGGGCGGAAAAGGCGAGCGCGAGAAGGATGGCAGCAAGGCGCATGTCGACCATACTAAACCTGTAGTTTTTGGGACCGGTTACTTTTTCGGCGGGTCCATCGAGGCGCGGAAGCGATTGGCATGCTCGAATTCGTCGCGCAGTTCCGGAGTTCTGAGATTCTCGCGCAGGTGAGCCAGCCGCTGTTCAAGAGCCAGGAGGGACGCAGCGACGGCTTCGGTGTTGGTATGCGCAATATCGCGCCACATCGAGAAGGGACTCGCACCGAGGCGCGTCATCTCGCGAAGAGCGCGACCACCGATCGGCAGCACCTCATCCTTGACCGGAAACTCATCTTCAAACAGTGCGCTCAGCGCGGTCGAAAGATACTGCGGCAGATGGCTCACCCACGCGCACAGAACATCGTGGCGCTCCGGGTCGAGATCGAGCACGCGGCATCCGAATTTCTCCGTCCAGCCGCGCCATTCATCGGCAATTGCCCGCGCTGCGGGATGCATGGCGCGAGACTCTGCTGTTTCAGTAAACAACCATGCCGCGCCGTTGAAGAGTTCGCCGTCCGCGTTCACCGCGCCGCTCACTTCCTTCCCGGCCATGGGATGCCCGGCGAGAAATCCCGCCGTGTGCACCAGGTTGTAGCTGCCCCGCGCGTGCTCGCAGATAGCACCTTTCACGCTGCCTACATCGGTGACCAGCTGTCCGGACTGCAGCACAGGCCGCAGCCGGTCGAGCCACTCCAGGATGGTGAAAACCGGGCCGCTGAGCAGGATGAGCTGGCTCACGCGCGCCGTACTGATCGGGTCGGGCGCGGCGGAATCGATTGCGCCTATGGATTGAGCGGCCGCCAGCTCAGAGGGAGCCGGGTCCCATCCGATGATGCCGCCTGCGTACCCATGTGAGCGCAGCGCCAGCCCAACCGAGGCTCCGATCAGCCCCGTACCAAGGATGGCGATGCGCTCAATCGGCATGCGGGTTAGACGGCGACGCCGACCGGCTGGGCAATGCTGCGGCCGACCGCCGGAGCGATAATGCGCAGCTCGTCCATGAGCTTCGCAAACTGTTCCGGAAAGAGCGACTGCGCGCCATCGGAAATGGCCTTATCGGGGTTGGGATGCACCTCGATCAGGAGGCCGTCGCCACCCGCCGCGACCGTTGCCCGCGCCATCTGCGGAACCATGTCGCGGCGGCCCGTGCCGTGCGAGGGGTCGCCGACAATCGGCAGGTGGGAGAGCTTCTTGATCACCGGGATCGCTGAAATGTCCATGGTATTGCGAGTATAAGTTTCGAAAGTGCGGATTCCGCGCTCGCAGAGAATGACGTCGTAGTTGCCGCCCGAGAGGATGTACTCGGCGGAGAGGAGCAGCTCTTCGAGCGTAGCCGCGATTCCACGTTTGAGCAGCACCGGCTTGCGTACCAGGCCGAGTTCGCGCAGCAGGTTGAAGTTCTGCATATTGCGCGCGCCTACCTGGAAGCAATCGATGTAGGGCAGCATCACCTCGATCTGGGAAATCTCCATGACTTCGCTGATGATGAGCAGACCGGTTGCGTCACCGACTTCGCGCAACAGCTTAAGGCCGGCGAGTCCCATGCCCTGAAAGGAATATGGCGAGCTGCGCGGCTTGAATGCGCCTCCGCGGAGGAACTTCGCGCCGGACGCCTTGACCTGTGCGGCAACGGTGAATATCTGGTCGCGGCTCTCGATGGAGCAGGGGCCGGCCATGACGATGACTTCGTCCCCGCCAACGGCGACGCCGTTGGGAAACTGCACGATGGTCCCTTCGGGCCGGAAGCCGCGCCCGGCGAGCTTGTAGGGCGAAGAGATGCGAACGACTTCCGCCACACCGGCCAGCAATTCGAAATCCTTGTGATCGAACTGACCGGGGGTGCCTACACCGGCCAGTATGGTTTGCACAGCTCCGGTAGTTCGGTGAACATTGAATCCGATTTCGACCATTCGCTCGACCACAGCCTGTATCTGGTCGTCGGTGGCTCTTTCCTGCATTGCAACTATCATGGTTACTTTTCCTGTCCTGCGCGGCTCGAGCGCGCCTGGTTACTCTCCGCTCCTGGTGGTGGTCGAACTGCCCTTGGACGACGCCAGTTCTTCGCGCTGCAACGCACGCATCACGTCGATGATGCGTTCGTAAATGTGCGTCAACTCGATATCGGGAAGCGGTCCGCGATTGGCCGCCCGCACATTCTCGAAGATGACGCGCTCGCGATTGGGTTCGTATATAGGCATCGAAGTATTGCGCTTGAGCTTGCCGATCGCCTGCGCGGCCTCTGCGCGTTCGCTGATCAGCGCAACGATCTGCCGGTCCAGCTCGTCGATTTTCCGTCGCCAGTCTTCGATTTCCATGCAATCCCCTATATCCGGCGCGCCTTCAGGGCACGTCCTCGTTTTGAGTCCGCAGCAAACGATGAAATTAATGGGCCTGCAGAACCGGTGTTCGCAGACCCTTGATAAATCGCGCGATGGAGCTGGGCGCTTCTTCGGGCGCTCCTCGCTCAACATCCTCTTCAACTATGCGCACCAACGCGCTACCGATCACCGCCGCATCTGCGAACTCGCCGACTGCGGCAAAGTGCTCGGCATTGGAGATGCCAAATCCCACTGCTATGGGCAGATCGGTGAAACGGCGCAGGCGCGAGACCAGACCTTTCGCATCGGTTGCGAGCGATTGCTGTGTGCCGGTGATGCCGGTTCGCGATATCGCATAGACGAATCCCCGGGAGACGGCTGCGATGCGCTCCAGGCGCTCGTCCGGGCTCGTCGGGGCGGCAAGGAAGACAGGCAGGAGATGATGGCGTTCAAGGTGGGCGAGATATTCGGTGGCTTCCTCGACAATCATGTCGGTCACGAGCACACCATCCACACCGGCATGTTCGGCGGCGGCGCAAAAGCGATCAAGGCCGAAGCGAAGAATGGGATTGTAGTAAGAAAAGATCACCAGCCCGGCTTCAGGCCGCTGCCGGCGCAGATCGGCGGCTATCGCGAGCACGTCGCCGAGTGTCGTTCCATACGTCCTGCCGTCGTGTTTCAGGGCCCGTTCACTGGCTCGTTGGATCACCGGGCCATCGGCCAGCGGATCGCTGAAGGGGACGCCCAGCTCGATCACGTCGGCGCCGGCATCGATGGCGGCGAGGGCGATGTCGCGCGTGGTTGGCAAGTCGGGATCGCCGGCGGTGAGATAGGCGACAAGGCCTGGCTTGCCAGCAAAGCGAATCGGCATCAGAACTTACGCTCCCTTCAGGCTGAGTTCGCGCGAAAGAATTCCCATATCTTTGTCGCCGCGTCCTGAGAGGTTGACTATAAGTATGTCATGCGGACCCATCGCCGGCGCAATTCTGAGGCATTCGGCAACTGCATGAGCGCTTTCAAGGGCGGGCAGGATGCCCTCTGTTCGTGCAAGCCGGACGGTAGCGTCGAGCGCCGCCTGATCCGTAGCAGAAACATATTCGGCGCGTCCGGAATCGTGCAACGCCGCGTGTTCGGGACCGACGGAGGCATAGTCGAGACCGGCTGAAACAGAATGCGTGAGCGCCACCTGGCCATTTTCGTCCTGCAGCAGATACGAATAGGTGCCTTGCAGAACGCCCGGCGATCCGCCATGAAAGCGGGCAGCGTGCTCGCCCAGTTTCTCGCTGCGGCCGCCTGCCTCGACGCCGATCAGGCGGACCTGAGCGTCCGGGATGAATTCGTAGAAGGCTCCAATGGCATTCGATCCGCCGCCGACGCAGGCGATTACGGCAGATGGCAGACGGCCTTCCTTCAGCAATATCTGTTCGCGCGCTTCCCTGCCGATGACGCGATGGAAATCGCGCACCATGGTCGGGTAGGGATGGGCCCCGAGGACGCTGCCCAGAAGATAGTGCGTGGTGCGCACGTTCGTGACCCAGTCACGCATCGCTTCATTGATTGCGTCCTTGAGGGTGCGCGAGCCGGAGTTCACGCCGCGGACTTCAGCGCCGAGGAGTCGCATGCGGTAGACGTTCAGCTCCTGCCGCCGCATGTCTTCCTCGCCCATGTAGACGACGCATTCCATGCCCAGCAGCGCGCAGACCGTGGCTGTCGCTACGCCGTGCTGGCCTGCGCCGGTTTCGGCGATGATCCGCCGCTTGCCCATCCGCTCGGCGAGCAATCCCTGGCCGATGCAGTTGTTGATCTTGTGCGCACCGGTGTGCAGCAGGTCCTCGCGCTTGAGATAGATTTTCGCCCCGCCCAGTTCTCGGCTAAGCCGTGCTGCGAAGTAGAGCGGCGTTGGCCGTCCAGCGTAATCGCGCAGCAGAGAGTCGAGGCGTGCCTGAAAAGCGGGATCAGCCTTGGCGTCGGCGTAGGCGTGGTCGAGTTCATCGAGCGCGGCGACCAGCGTTTCAGGTACGTAGCGGCCGCCGTAAGCGCCAAATCGTCCGGCCACCTGCGCAGGAGTTGCAGTTCGGGAGGGTGTCTCGGTACTACTCACAATGCTTCCTTTCGGAACAGCGTTGTTTTGTGCAATGAAAAAACCGCGATCACAAATGAAAAAAGCCCCGATCTTGGCGATCGCGGCTCCTGTGGAAGTTCGTCCTGAAAGTTCTTACTTTGTGTCCTTCAGATGTGCACGAGACCGTCCGCCAGAGCCGCGATTGAGCGCCAATAGCGGTCGGTAAAGCCGAAAAACTGGCGAGGCGCGTACGTCATCTTGATTTCCAAGATACATGGCAAGGATTGAAACGGCAAAACATTTCTTTTGCGCGTTGGCGTCATCAAGCTTCAATTTCCACTGCCAGCTTGGCCTTGCTCGCCGCAATGCGCGCGTTCTCTATGAAGGCCCGCACCTTCGCCGGATCTTTCTTTCCAGGCGATACTTCCACGCCGGTTGCGACGTCCACGCCCCAGGGTCGCAAGGTGTCCACAGCTTCCGCTACATTGTCGGGATTCAGGCCGCCGGCGACGATCAGGCGCAGACGATTTGTGCCAGCGAAATTTCTTCGGGCTTCGTGCCAGTCGAAGCGATGGCCGGTGCCTCCGAGCAGGGTCGCGGTTCGCGAGTCGACCAGCACCGCGTCGATCGCATCATCCTGCTGCGCTTCGCGAAGGCGTTCTGCGAGGTCTCCACCATAGTGAATGACGCGAACGATTCCCAACCTGGACCGTCCCTCAGCGCCAGGAAATCGCTCGCGGAGCTTTCGCGCCAGTGCCGTATCCTGTGATGCGTGCAGTTGCACGCCGGTCAGGCCGCACTCCTTAATTGTGGCTGCGATCTCTTCGACTCCGGCGTCTACAAAGACGCCATACTTCGCGACGGCTTCGGGCAAATGTGGGGTAATCCCGCGTACCTGCTCCGCAGTCACCCGTCGCACGCTTTCGGCGAAGACAAAGCCCACCGCGTCGGCACCTGCCGAGGCCGCAATCTGCGCGTCTTCGAGATTGGTGTTGGCGCAGATCTTAACCCACATCGGCTACACCCGCTCCATGAGGGGCGAAAGCATCGCGACCGGCGAAATCAGCGCCCGCAATGCCGCGCCGGGGTCGGCATGCCGCATGAGCGATTCGCCAACCAGGAACGCGTCGAATCCGGCTGAGCGCAGGCGTTCAATGTCTTCGCCGGTGTGGATTCCGCTTTCGGCTACACGAACCGCACCACCGGGCAACCTGTCCGCCAGGCGCAGCGAGGTTTCGAGGCTTACGGCGAAGGTGCTGAGATCGCGATTGTTGACGCCATAGGCATCGCAACCCAAGGTGCGCACACGTTCCAGTTCCTCCGCGGTATGTACCTCGCAAAGGACATCGAGTCCCTGACGGTGCGCCTCGTCGGTGAATCTGCCAAGTTCAGCGTCGGAGAGGGCGGCAGCGATCAGCAGGATCGCATCCGCGCGATGGGCCCGCGCCTCGACGATCTGGTACTCGTCGATGATGAAATCTTTTCGGAGGCAAGGGAGTCCGGTTACCGAAGACGCCGTCTCAAGGTTGGCCAGGCTACCCTGAAAAAAAGGCTCGTCGGTGAGCACCGACAATGCCGTAGCGCCACCCCGCTCGAGTGCTCGAGCGAGGGTGGCGACGTCGAAGTCCCCGCGGATCAGGCCTTTCGAGGGCGACGCCTTCTTTAGTTCGGCGATGATAGCCGGACCGCGTTGCGACTGAGCCCGAAGTGCACCCGCAAATCCACGGGGAGTATGCTCGGATGCCCTTTGTTCCAGGTCTCGGTGAGGCACACGAGTCTTTCGATCGGCGACGGTCGCCCGAGTCGTTCGAAGTATGCGTTCCAGGTGCAAGGTCTGCTCCTGAAACAAGTATAGCGACGGGCCAGTGAACGTGCGTCTAAGCTGCCATTGCCGCTTCGAAGCCGTCACACCCGCTGATGGGCGTGACCTTCAAGTGCAGCGAGGCGTGCCGCGGATGGCCGCAGTCGTCGACAAAATCCTCGGGCGCGCTCTTACTGGAGCGGATCTGGATGAGCTTCTGGTCGGAAGGCTGATGCGATTCACCGAAGTGTGAACAAAGACCACACTGTCCATCGTGGATAGAAGTCATGGGGAATCCTCCGTGCGCAGTATACCCATTAGAAGGTATCCACACATGACGAGGTTGTCATGAAAATTTAATCGCCCGTACAGGTTGAACTGCGACTTATCTTGTCGTATATTGAACTCGGACTGAAGCGGTCCTATATCGAATCAAATCCTTGATCCCCGCGCCGGACTCTTGGCGGAGAAGCGCGGGGATAAGGATGCCACGGCCGGATAGACGGTGGACTTTCCTCACTATAAGTCCGCAAAACCCAGCCTTACAACCTGCAAAGTGTGTCAGACGGTACCGCCCGCGCGCCCGCTTAATGCGCTTTGCCAATTTTCTGGAGACGACGGTGAGCAAAAATCACGAGAAAAAGAAACG
This sequence comes from uncultured Acidobacteriaceae bacterium, assembly GCA_963721995.1. Taxonomy (GTDB): domain Bacteria; phylum Acidobacteriota; class Terriglobia; order Terriglobales; family Acidobacteriaceae; genus Silvibacterium. The sequence continues at coordinate 23,616 of CAVRNK010000070.1, forward strand.
GCGAACTCTTACGGGACGGCGTGCCTGGCTCGCCATGGGAACGATTGCCGCCTACGCCGCAACCGGCAGCACGAAGGCCACGCTACTTGTCGCACAGACTGACAAAGGCCCGCGCAACGGCCAGGCTCAGTTGCCGGTCCGGCGGTTCGACATTCCCGCCGGCCCGCTGGACGTAACGCTGGCCGAGTTTGCAAAGCTCTGTGGCGTGACCGTGAAATATTCTGTGCCGGCGGAAACCATACCCGGCTTCAAATCTGTCGGCGTCTCCGGGCTGTATTCGCAGGAGCAGGCCCTTCGTCAGATCCTCGCCGGAACCGGCCTGAGCTTCAGCTACTCCGGACAGGACGAGATCGTCATCGGCGTTCGCAGCGCCGAGTCGGTCGAGGTGAAGTCGGGTGTTCCGGACAGCATCGCTCTCGCCAAGTTTCCTGCTCCGCTGCTCGACACACCGCAGTCCATCACGGCAATTCCGAGGCAGGTGCTCGATCAACAGGCCGCGACCACGCTGCGCGATGCGCTTCGCAACGCGCCGGGCATCAGCCTCGCGGCCGGTGAAGGCGGATCTCAGGGAGACAATCTCACCATCCGCGGATTCACGGCGCGTAACGACATTTTCCTCGACGGGATGCGCGATTTTGGCAGCTACTACCGCGATCCGTTCGACTACGAGCAAGTGGATGTGCTTGAGGGTCCCGCCGGTGTGGACTTTGGCCGCGGGTCGACGGGCGGTGTAGTGAACCAGGAGAGCAAGGCACCATTGTCCAAGCCCTACGTCAGTGTCGACGGGAATCTCGGCACCGACTTCACCCGGCGCTTCGCTGCCGATGTGAATGAACCTCTGCCCCAGCTTGGGAACGGGACCGCGTTTCGACTGAACGTGGTTGGCAGCGCCGCGAATGTCGCACAACGCGACGTAACGGTGAACCGCCGCTACGGTGTTGCGCCCACGATCACGTTCGGCATGCAGTCTCCGAGCCGGCTCACTGCCAGCTACTTCCACTTCGGCGAAGACGACATCCCCGACTACGGCATCCCGTGGTACTTCAACAAGCCTGCTCAGGTGGCACGGCACAATTACTACGGCTTCTCGGACCTGAACTATCTGCGCGCCGACGTGAATATCGGCACGGTGAAGGCGGAGCACGATCTCGGTACGCACGGAATCCTGCGCAATGTTACGCGCTACGCGAACTACGTGCGCAGCGCCCGGATTACCGAGCCGCAGCTGAACACTGTTTCCAGCGGCAGCATCACGCCGCAGACGCCGCTCGATCAGATCCTGGTCAACCGTAACCAGATTGCCACGGACAGCACTGAGACCTTTGTGTGGGACCAGGCGGACGCCAGCCTCACCGGACAGATCTTTGGCATGCGACACACCGGCGTGGTGGGCGTCGAAGGTGGACGCGAAACGTCCTCGCCTGTGCGGCCGACGTTTTATGCTCCGCAGGTAGTGAACGGCAAGGTGGTCAGCATTAACACGGTACCGACAACGAATCTGCTGGACCCCAATGAGAGCCAGCCGTTCAGCGGCACTCCGATGCCGAGTTCTAACGTGCACACCAGCGCGCTGAGCGTGGGTGTTTACCTGCTCGATGACATTCAACTCAGCACCAAATGGGAACTTACCGGCGGAATCCGCTGGGACCGCTTCGACACGAACTACAACGCCGTGAACTGGACATATCCCGCTCCCGGCCAGTCGGTAGCCACGCCTTCGCAATTCGAGCGGCTCGACGAGAAGCCGACGTGGCGCGGCGCTCTCGTCTACAAGCCGAAGGCCAACGGCAGCGTCTACTTTGCCTACGGCACATCATTCAATCCGTCGGCCGAAACCCTGGCGCTGAGCCAGGGAACGGCGAATCTTCCTCCGGAAGAGAACCAGACCTACGAGACAGGAAGCAAATGGGACCTTAGAGGCGGGCGGCTGACGATGCGTGGCGCCTTCTTCCGGACGGATAAAGAGAATGCGCGCGAGACCTCGCCGACCAACTCCGCCCTTGTTGTACTGTCCGGCAACCAGCGTGTCACCGGTGCAGAGTTCGCGATGCAGGGTCACATTACCGACCGGTGGGAGCTGCTCTCGAGCTATACCTTCATGCACAGCGAAGTGGTGAGCTCGCAGTTCTATCCGGCATCTGTCGGCTCAGAACTTGCGAATGTGCCTGAGAATCTCTTCAACGTCTGGACCGAGTACCACCTGCCTCGCGGATGGGAAGTCGGCGGCGGCGGCAATTTCGTTGACAGCCGGACGGCCAGTTCAACCGTCCCCAACGATCCCACGACAGGACTGCCAAAGGAGGCCCCGAGCTACTGGGTCGCGAACGCCATGGCAAAGTACGAGATCTCGGATCGGCTGAGCGCGCAGGTGAATGTCTTCAACCTGCTCGATCGCAATTACATTGACCAGATTCACCCCGGCCACCTTGTACCCGGTGCGGGAACTTCGGCGCTGTTCGGCCTCAAATACACATTCCGATAGGACAAAGGAAAGAATCAATGTTGCTGACAATTCCCGATGTGCTCACTCCTGAACAGGTTGCCGTTGCGCGCCAGAAGCTGGCCTCGGCCGAGTGGGTGGACGGGCGCGTTACCGCCGGGCACCAGTCGTTGATGGCCAAAAACAACCTGCAGATACCCGAAGGACACCCCGTCGCGCAAGAGATCGGCGAGATGATACTTGGAGCGCTGGGGCAGAATCTGCTCTTCATCTCCGCGGCACTGCCGGCGAAGGTTTTTCCACCGCTGTTCAATAGCTACAGCGGCGGCCAGTCGTTCGGCACGCATGTGGACAATGCCATCCGCCACGTAAAGGGCACTTCGCATCGAGTGCGCAGCGACCTTTCTGCCACGCTCTTTTTCAGCCAGCCCGAGGAATACGATGGCGGCGAATTGGTGATCGAAGACACTTATGGCATCCACACGGTTAAACTGCCGGCCGGACATATGGTGCTTTATCCCTCGTCGAGCCTGCACAACGTACGGCCCGTGACTCGCGGGGCGCGCATCTCGTCCTTCTTCTGGATCCAGAGCATGGTGCGCGATGACGGCAAGCGGACGCTGCTTTTCGATCTTGACGAAGCCGCACAGCGTGTCAGCGCGGAACAACCGAATTCGCCGCTGGCGGTGAAAATGACGGGAATTTACCACAACCTGCTGCGCCGGTGGGCGGAGGTCTGAAGTCTCAGAGGCCTGCAACGTTACTGGCGAGTGTCGTTTGCGCGGGAATTGCATGAAATGTAACCGCGCATTGATCGTCCCTTGTTTCGGGTAGGGCGTAATGGCGGCGGGATGAGACAAACATCGCGCCTCGACGCCTGGCTGTTTCCGCTGACCCACTGGAACTGGAAGGCCGCGCTGGTCACAGCCATCTGCCGGGCTGCAGCGTGCATGGCCGCCCTATGGCACAGTCCGCTGCACGCCCGCGAGCACTTCGGAGCAGTCGAAGCAGCCTACGTGCTGCTCACGGCGGGAATATTCTCCGCATGGCAGCAGCAGGCGCTCGAAGTGAGGCCACGCAGGCTGGCCTGGTCGATCGTGGTGCTGGCTATCCCGCTCGGCTCGCTCGCCGCCGACTGCGCCCTGCACATCTGGCTCGACCACGGCAACATGCGCGCTCTGGGCATTGGAGCCCTTGTCGTGACGGTAGTGTCAGCGATGTTTCACTGGCATGTCATGCGGAACGGAGCCATGCTGGTCGGCAGGAACAGCAGCTCGTTCGTTGGTGACATGAAGCGGATGCCGCGGCTGATAGTCAACTTCATCTGCTGCCCGGTTCGCGTGCTTATTGCGCGTCAGCACTCGGTCGAGATCGCTGCCGAAGCCGAGGAAATGGAAGTCGCCGCTTAAGCCGAGTGATCCTCTCGGGAAAATCGCCGCGCAGAAGAAACACGCGAAGGCGGCCTGAAGATCAGCGGTTGTACTGCTTCAGAGCCTTCTGCAACTCGTCGTGCGGCAGCCCGATGACGGTGTGGCCATCGATGCCGGTCATGGTCTTCGCCGCTATCATTGCGTTTACGATCGCTTCTTCGGTGGCTTCGACGGTCGCGTTGAAGAGCGGAGTGGTGCGCTCATTCGAGACCGCCAGAACCGTATTCGGACCCGGCTCGGCATCGGCGTGCGGATTCGCGGTGGAAAAGGCGATGAAGATATCGCCCGAGCCATTGCCCGAGGTCGATCCGGTCCGCGCCAGTCCCATCGTTGCACGGCGCGCGATGCGCTTCAGCTGATGCGGAAGCAGCGGAGCATCGGTGGCCACGACAATAATTATTGAACCGACATCCCCTTCCTCGTCTTCCGCCTTTCCATCCTTGAACATCGAGTACGGAACCTGCTGAGGAATCAGCTTGCCCACGGGTACGCCCGCAATCGTAAGCTGCGGACGCCGTCCGCAATTGCACTGGACAAGCACGCCGACGGTATAGCCGCCCTGCTCCTTCGTCAGGACGCGAGAGGCTGTGCCGATGCCGCCCTTGAATCCGTAACAGACCATCCCCGTCCCGCCGCCGACCGCGCCCTCATCTACGGGCCCGCTGTGTGCGCTGTCCAGCGCCGAGAAGACGTGCTCCGGCTTCACATGAAAGCCATTGATGTCGTTCAGATACCCGTCCCATGTCTCGGCGACAACCGGCAGCGACCAGTCCTGCTTCAGGGTGTTGTGCTTCACGCCCCAGGCGATGATGGCGTCGCGGACTACGCCCACGCTGTGGGTGTTGGTGATGGCGACCGGGCTCTCCAGGAATCCCGATTCCTCGACCCATGTCGTCCCCGTCATCTCGCCGTTGCCGTTCTGCGCGAACCACCCCGCATACACCGGATCGGCATTCGCCTTCCCCCGGGGAAAGACGACCGTGACACCCGTGCGCACCGGTCCCTCACCTACCTTGAGCGGTCCGCTGCCCGAGATCAGCGTCGTCTGGCCGACCTCGACGCCAGACACGTCAGTAATCGCGTCAAGCGGCCCCGGCGTTCCGTCGAAGGGAACGCCGAGATCACGGGCGCGCTGCGGTGATTGTGCGGCCACTAATTGCGCGAACACCGCAGCGACCAGGCCGAAGGAGAGCGCGAGCAGGAGGGCAAACCGTGTTCGTGGAACCTGCATGCATGGAAAGCTATCGCAGAATTCGCCAGGAGCCTAGCAGAATTCGGTCGGATCGCGATCATGGCGTATGCTTCAAAGCGAAATTCTCTCCGGAGGGGTTGCATGTCTCAGTTGTCGAAGGCCGGGCGCCTTGCTGTTTTGCTTGCCTGCTCACTTACGCTGGCTGCCCATGCGGCAGACATGCCGCAGCTCGTGAAAAAGGACGGCCGATTCGCTCTGATGGTTGATGGTCAGCCCTATCTGATTCTGGGTGCGCAGATCAACAATTCAAGCGCGTGGCCCGCTGTGCTATCCGATGTCTGGCCGACCGTCGAAGCGATGCACGCGAACACCGTTGAGGCGCCGGTGTACTGGGAGCAGATCGAACCCACGCGAGGAACCTTCGACTTCTCTGTAGTGGATGACCTCGTCCACCAGGCGCGCGATCACAAGCTTCATCTGGTGCTGCTGTGGTTTGGCACGTGGAAGAACGGCCAGATGCATTACGCGCCGCAGTGGGTGAAGGGCGACCCGCAGCGTTATCCACGAATGATCAACCCGCACGGTGAACCAATCGATGTGCTGTCCGCCAACTCTCCGGCAAATCTGGAGGCCGATAAGCAAGCATTCGTTGCTTTGATGCGTCATCTGCGCGAAATCGACGGCACGGACCACACCGTGCTGATGATGCAGGTCGAGAACGAGTCCGGAGCAATCGGGACGGTGCGCGATTTCTCGGCCATGGCGGAAAAACAATTCGCCGAGCAGGTGCCCCCCCCATTCGTAGCGGCTCTGCATCGCCAGCCGGGGACGTGGAAGCAAGTCTTTGGAGCAGATGCCGACGAGACCTTTCAGGCCTATTACCAGTCCAAGTACGTGAATGAGGTTGCCGCGGCGGGCAAGGCGGAGTTCCCCTTGCCGATGTACATCAACGTGTGGCTCAGCTATCCGCCGGCGGAGTTGCCTGAGCGACGCATCTCGGTTCCAGGCCTGGCTTATCCCAGCGGCGGGGCCGTGCAGAAGATGATCGACGTGTGGAAGGTCAACGCTCCCGCGATCGATATGATCGGGCCGGACATCTACAGCGACGATCCCGAATTTTATCTCGGCGTAATCGACACGTATGGCCGCCCGGACAACCCGGTGTGGATTCCGGAGACCGGCTCGGGCGATGGCTTCGCCAAGTACTTCTTTTCCGCTTTGGGCAAGGGGGCCGTGGGCTTCTCGCCCTTTGGAGTCGACGCTACGAAATGGACTTATTCCGGCGACGATTATCCGAAGGGCCACGCTGAAAACTACGCGCTGATCGGGCCGATGGACGCGGAAGTGGCGCGGCTGAACTTTGCCGGCAAGCTGAAGACGGCGGTCGAAGAGGAGGGCGCGGTACGCCAGGAGATCGACTTTGGCGAATGGCAGGCGACGGTTTCGTTTGGCTTTCCCCAGCACGATGGGCGTATGCCGCCCGGAACGAAGGAACACGACGGCCGGGCGCTGGTTGCCGAGCTGGGACCGAGTGAATTTCTGGTGACGGGCATCGAGGCGAGTGTCTCTTTTCACCGCTCCGGCAAGTTGCCTGGGCAGCGCATGGACATTGTTCACGCGGACGAAGGACGCTACGAGAACGGAACCTGGAAATTCCTGCGCATCTGGAACGGCGACCAGACTGACCGCGGCCTGAACTTCAAGCATGAAGGAAGCGTGATCCATATTTATCTGGACACGTTTTAGGTGCGAATTGACAGTGAATTGCCAACACAAATATGGTCAACTGACGGGTGTAATCGGTTACTTTTTCCTGACACAAGCAATGTCGGATTCACCCGGCGAGGGGTAAGCAAGAGATGGATCGACGCGATTTCTTGATGCAGAGCGGAACTCTGCTTGCGGGTGCTGCACTGGCGCCGCGCGCCATGGGCAATCGGGCTGGAACTGCAACGAGCGCTCAATCGGCAAGTCCGCAGCAGGGACGGCTCGTGCTGCCGATCAATCGTAACTGGCGATACAGCCCGAAGGTGGTCGACGGCGGACATGCGATCGAATTCGACGACTCCAGCTTCGATCAGGTGGTGACTCCGCACACCAATCGTCGCGAGCCCTGGCACAGCTTCGACGAAAAGTCGTACGAGTTCGTGTCGCTCTACCGCCGTTCGTTCAAACTGCCCCCTGAGGCCAAGGGCAAGCGCGTCTTCGTTGACTTCGAAGGCGTAGTGACGGCCTCTACTGTGTGGATCAACGGCCAGAATCTCGGCGAATACAAAGGCGGCTACACGCCGTTTTCGTTCGAGCTGACTCCGCACCTCAACTGGGACGGAGACAATCTGCTGGCCGTCGATGTGGATTCGACGGAGCGGGCTGACATTCCGCCCTTTGGGTATGAGGTCGACTATCTGACCTTTGGCGGTATTTACCGTGAGGTCTGGCTGCGGATAGTTCCTGACACGTACATCGAAAACGTCTTCGCGATGCCGAAGGATGTGCTCAGCGACAATCGCACCCTCGAGGTTCGCTGCTACCTCGACGGTCCTGCATCGTCGTGGCACACGCCGCGCACCCTCGAGGTCGAATTGCTCGATGGCGATCGCGTCGTAACTAAGTCCTCGCAGAAGGTTTCCGGAGAGGCGCCTGCAACGAATCAGCCTGCGCTTCAGGCCGTCACGCTGAACAACCTGGGGACGATCCGGCTGTGGGATCTGCAGCATCCCGAGCTTTATCACGTCCGTGTACGCCTGGTTGAACAGGGCAAAGTCGTTGACGAAGAAACACGACGCTTCGGATTCCGTGAAGCGACCTTCACCGATCAGGGCTTTTCACTGAACGGCAAAGTCATCAAGCTGCGCGGTCTCGACCGCCATCAGACATTTCCCTTCGTTGGGCAGGCCATGCCAGGTCGGGTCCAGCGCCGTGATGCGCAGATCCTGCGCCAGCAGCTCCACTGCAACATCGTGCGCACATCGCACTATCCGCAGTCGCGACACTTTCTCGATGCCTGCGACGAGATCGGCCTGCTCGTTCTTGAGGAAATCCCAGGCTGGCAACACATTGGCAACAAGGCCTGGCAGGATATTGCAGTCGACAACGTGGGCCGCATGGTGCGCCGCGACTGGAACCATCCGTCTATCGTCCTTTGGGGTGTGCGCATCAATGAGTCGCGTGACAATCACGACTTCTACACTCGCACCAACGCTCTCGCCCACGCGCTCGATCCCAGCCGCCAGACCGGCGGCATCCGCTATTTTCAAGAATCGGAGTTTCTCGAAGACGTTTTCACGATGAACGACTTCGGTTGGCCATTGAAACCTCCGAACCATCCGAAGTATCTGAACACCGAGTTCGTCGGCCACACTTATCCGACCAAGACCATCGACAGCCTGGAGCGCCTGCGCGAACACACCATCCGGCACGCGCGCGTGCACGATCAACTTGCCTCCAATCCGCAATACGCGGGCGGCATTGGCTGGTGCGCCTTCGACTACAACACGCACGCCAATTTCGGATCCGGCGACCGCATCTGCTATCACGGCGTCAGCGACATCTTCCGCGAGCCCAAGCCGGCTGCGGGCTTCTACAAATCGCAATGCGAGCCCAGCGAAGAAATCGTCCTCGAACCCGCTTTTCATTGGGCCCGAAACGATGAATCCGTCGGATTCACCGTAGCCTTAGTCTCCTCGAATTGCGACCACCTGAAATTCTGGGTTGATGACGGCAAAGGATATCGGCTCGTCAACGAAGGCGATCCAGACCGCAAGCAGTTCTCTCACCTTCGCTACGCGCCGTTCTCTGTGCCTCTCGGCGAGCAGTTGCGCGATTGGGGAGATCTGCGCATCGACGGCTACATCGGCGACAAACTAGTCATCAGCAAGAAATATTCCGGCAAGGGCATCGATCAGCAGTTCGCCCTGCTGCCCGACGACACAGATCTGATCGCCGACGGAGCCGACACCACCCGCGTTGTTCTGCGCGTCAACGACGAGTATGGACAAGTTCGCCCCTTCGCCAACGATCCCATCATCTTCGAGCTCGACGGGCCGGCTGAAATCATCGGTGACAATCCGTTCGCCCTCATCGGCGGCACTGGGGCCATCTGGATTCGCGCGAAAGAGCAGCCCGGCACGGTGACTCTGCGCGGCAAGCATCCGGTGCTGGGCACGCAGCAGGTAACGTTTCGACTTACTGCCGCTCCGGCTGAGGTGGCTTAAATCATGGGTTTTCATCTCCTGCTTGCCAGCCTCCCTGACGAGCCGTAGAATCCGAGCACTCGTTAGATCGCTGGTGTCCAGTCGCTGAATTTTTCGTGAGCCAGCGTGGGAGACGACTATGGGGCGTTCCTTCACCATCGGGATTGGAGGCGCTGCTGGTCAGGGTGTGGCCACACCGGGCGATATCTTCGCGAAGATATTCAGCCGTCGTGGCCTGCATCTGAATGCCTACAACGCGTATCAATCCATCATCCGCGGCGGCCATACATTTCTCATCATCCGCACCGGGCCGGAAAATATCTCCAACATGGGCGACCGGCTCGATCTGCTGATCCCACTCAATCAGGACACAATGGACCGGCATCTGAGCCTGCTCCTGTCAGGCGGCGCGTGCCTTTACAACGCTGACCTGATTCAGCCGGGTACTCCCGCCGCGGGGGTGCAACTCTGTCCTATTCCCGTCTCGAAACTCGCAGACATAAGCAAAAACAAGGTGGCGCAGAATACGCTCGCCATTGGCGCAGCGCTGAGCATGATGGGTATCGGATTTCCGGCGCTCGAGCAGGTGCTCACCGAACAATTCCGCAAGAAAGAGCAGAAGGTTATCGACGAGAACGTGAGTCTCGCCCGCGTCGGTTATGACTACGCGACGCAGAATTTCAAGCCCTTCGAGTGGCCTCTGCCGATGACCGACGCACGTTATGCCGTGCTCAGCGGCAATACCGCTCTGGCCATGGGCGGCGCGGCGGCGGGCGTGAAATTTTACTCGGCATATCCAATGAGCCCGTCCACCGGTGTTCTGCACTGGATGGCTGAGCACGCGCGCAAGGCGGAAATCATGGTGCGCCAGGTCGAGGACGAGATCGGCGTGATCAATATGGCAATCGGCGCCGCGCACGCAGGGGTTCGCGCCATGTGCGCGACATCCGGCGGTGGCTTCGCACTGATGAGCGAGGGTCTTGGCCTGTCGGCCCAGGCGGAGATCCCGATCGTTGTCATTGACTGCCAGCGCGCCGGGCCGTCGACCGGCGTTCCGACCAAAACCGAACAAGGCGATCTGTGGCAGATGCTCGGCGCCGCGTTTGGAGACTACCCGCGAGTCATCGCCGCGCCCCTCGACATCGCCGACTGCTTCAAGCTCATCCCGGAAATCTTCAACATTGCCGATCGCTTCCAGTGCCCGGGCATCGTGCTCTGCGACCTGCTGCTTTCTGAAGGACGCCTCAGCGTCGATCCGAAGGAGCTGGACTTCCATCCTCCTATCGATCGCGGCGAGTTGATCATGTCGAACGGTGATGTGGAACACGAGGCCTACAAGCGGTACAAGATCACCGAATCGGGAGTTTCACCGCGTGCCATTCCCGGCGTGCCCGGCCATACACACGTGGTATCCAGCGACGAGCACGACGAAGACGGCGTGCTGATCAGCGATGAGTACACCAACACGGTAAAGCGCCGCGCCATGATGGAAAAGCGCATGCACAAGATGGATGGCGTCGCTGCATCAGTTCCACTGCCCCAACTGCAGGGCCCCGCCAAGGCCGATGTCACGCTCATCGGCTGGGGTTCGACCTACGGAGTGATTGACGAAGCCTGCGAGCTCCTGCGCGAGACAGGCATCTCGGCAAATCATCTGCCGATTCGGTGGCTCGTGCCTCTGCACGGCGACGCGATTCTCGATCTTCTGAAAGGCGCCAAACACACCATCATCATCGAGAACAATTACAGCGGCCAGTTTGCCCGCTATCTGCGCAGTGAAACCAGCTTTGTCCCCAATGGTCACATTCGTAAATACGATGGGGAGCCGTTCATGCCGCACCACATCGTCGAAGCGGTCAAAGAGCAACTCGCGGGCAAGACAAATCTCTCCGTGCCGTCGCACGAGGTCATGGTTTAGACGAAATCAATCTTTTCCCTTGAAGGAGAACCAAAGATGGCAACCGAAGTGGCGGCTCCCAAAGCAATGGTGATGGCGGACCTCAAGGGAAAGGTCGATCCTGACTGGTGCCCGGGGTGCGGCGATTTCGGCGTGCTCGCCGCTGTTCAAAAGGCACTGGTGGAGTTACAAATACCGAAGCACGAAGTGGTCACGATCAGCGGCATCGGGTGCTCGTCGAACTTCCCTGGCTTCATCGAAACCTATGGCATGCACACGCTGCACGGCCGGTCTCTGGCGGTAGCGACAGGAATGAAGCTGGCCAACCACGCTATGACCGTACTGGTGACGGGTGGGGACGGCGACGGCTTCGGCATTGGCGGCAATCACTTCATGCACACGATGCGCCGCAATGTCGACCTCTGCTACATCGTCATGGACAACCAGATTTACGGGCTGACGACCGGCCAGACTTCGCCGACCAGCCGCCTCGGCATGAAGACCAAGAGCATGCCGTTCGGCAGTATCGAAAATCCTGTGAACCCTATTTCGATAGCGCTGGCCGCGGGAGCCACCTTCGTCGCGCGAGGCTTCAGCGCTGACCAGAAGCATCTCACAGAGCTGATTAAGCGTGGTATCGAACACAAAGGCTTTTCGTTTATCGATGTCTTCAGTCCATGCGTCACCTATAACCACGACAACACTTTTCAGTGGTTCAGGCCGCGGGTGAAGAAGCTTGAGGATAATCCCGAGTACGACCCGACCGATTGGATTGCGGCCATGGAGAAATCGACATTGTGGGGTGATGAGATCCCCATCGGACGATTCTTCGAGCGAACCGACCTGCCCAGTCTGGACGGCGCCGAGCCGGTCCTGAGCGCTGGCCCGCTCGTCCACCAGAACAACCGCATACCGGACGAGGTTGCGCAGTCGTTCATTGCGGAACTGATGTAGTCGCTACTTCGACCCGATCAGGCGGATGCGTGCCGTAAAGGCTCTTCCCTCGGGCACGCTGAAAACTCCGTATTGCGGGGAGTCGACCACGTTGTTGACGATCGCCGGGTTCTGTCGGTCCGTTATATTTTCGATCACGCCCCGCAAACCGAAATACGAGCCGTGAAAATGGAACTTCCACTCCAACCCAGGACTGAAGGAAAGGTAGTCGGGGAATTGCCGTGAGCCGGGCTCACCAACCACTTGCTGATTCGCATTGACTGAAGTGAAGGGGAAGCCTGTACGCCAGTCAACTGTGTAAACCAAATCCCAACGCTTGAGTTTCGGCACAGGCAGCCATCCCCAGGACAACAGGCGGTTCGGCGAATCCCACGGGAGCGGTCCGCTCGCCTGTGGACCCAGCACCGACAGCGTTGGAACATACTCAAGCGCCGCGTTGGTAGTTGCGGAGGATCGCGTATAAGCGCCAAACACGGTGTACCCGCGCTCAAACGTGCGCCGCCCGGTGACAGTAACGGCGTGATAATGCTGTTCCCTCGAATTGTTGAGGGAGTATGTGCCCGTTAGTGTTGGCGGCGGACTGGGATTGTTGTAGACCAGGAAATCGGTGCCGTGCTTGTCGATGAAGCTGACAGAGCCATAGATAGACGCGGGCAGCTTCTGTTCGACACCAACGCTCCAGTTCAACGTGCGCGGCTCAAGCAGCGTTCCGTAGCTGGCAACAAAGGTGCTCAGCAGAGGAGGGCTGACTGGTGTGACGCCATCGGCCGCGTAGTAGGTATCATAGCGAACACCCGCCAGCGATTCCTCGAGATATTGTAACTGTGTGTGCTCGTAATAGAGGCCGATGCCTGCAGTCAGTTTGGTGTTGGCGCTCGCACCTGGCGTGTAGGTGGCCGCAATTCGTGGAGAGAAGAGCCCCCGCCGCACAATCTCATCCCAGTCGAAGCGAAGGCCTGTCTCGATCAGCAGTCCGGTGCGTGGAGTCCAGCGATCCTGAAGATAGGCGCCGACTTCGAAATTGTTACGACTGAAGGGTTCTACCTGGGGGAAGGTGCTGAGCCGCAAGAGCGTTCCATCTTCGCGCAGATAACGAATCGGGGTGCGCGTTACATCTTCGTTGAAATTGATCTGATCGAGATCGACCCCCATTTTCAGATCGTGCTTGCCCACCCACGTCAGCGGAGGCAAATAGAGCACCGCGTTTCCTTCCACGCGCCGCGACGTGCTGGTAGCAGCCTCAAAGAAGCTGCCTAGGTAGACCTCCGGCGTCACCTCGAATGGAGTATCTCCGTGAGGCTCATAACCATCCCGAAAACGCACCATAGCGGCTCCAGCATCGAGCAGTGCGCCACCGGCAAAGCTATGCTGTTCGCGAAGGTAAGGAAACCAGGCGAGAATGTCCTGTTTCACTGTGCTCTCCTGCGGAGTAAGCGTGGAGAGCCCATCGTAGGGCGAGTGGTAATCGTTGAAGAGCAGTCCGCCGATGAGAATGTCTCTGGGCGTGATGTTGACCTGAGCCTTGGCCAGGTTGCTGCCGCGCCACAGTTGATTGCTGTCCGCATTGTCGGGCAACCCGGAAATGACGATGTTGTCGTACTCGAGTTCGAGTCCGTCGAAGAACCATGCTTTATTCCGGACAATCGGTCCCGAAAAGGTAACTCGAGGTACAAATTTGTCAAAGTGCCAACCACCATTGACCTGATGGACGGAGGGGATGAAGTCTGTGGTATTGAAGCGGAAGCGGTTGTCGCCCATCCCTGTACGAAAAGAAATAACTCCGCCGGTAGCCTTGCCATACTCAACCGGATACCGCGTCGACTCTACGTCGATCGATCGAACAGCGTCAGCACTGACGCGCAAGGCGAGGTTTCCGCTTACCGGTGAACGGATATCGAATCCATCCAGGAGATCCAGCGTGGTATAGGTCTCGGAGCCCGCGACATGGACCTGCCCGCTGTTATCCTGCACGACTCCCGGATTGAACGGCAGCAGATAGCGGATATCGCGAGATGGCTGATAAGGAATGTTCGCAATCTCCAGAGTGCTCATATTGCTCACATCGGCCGTCTGCGCTGGGTCGATTCCAGTGCTCGATGCGACCACGTTCACCTGCTGGCGCACGATTTGCTGATGCGCGAGGGTAAGTTCGACCGTCAGCTGCTGTGGATCGACTTGCGACACCTGCGTGCGATAGAAACCCTGCTTCTCCACATCGATTGCGTAGGGTGCGTTACCGTGAATGCCGTATTGGCAACGGCCGGCGTAGTTCGTGGTGAGTCGCTGAGGCGCAAAGCCGGTCTCGAAGACCACTACCTGGGCCTCGGGGACAGCGATTCCATTTTCGTCGCTTACGGTGAGTTCGATTTGGCGGCGCTGCGCAAGGGCCGCGCCCACGCTACAAACGAGAACGCAGAAGAAAGCGATCCAACTTGCCGAACTGGCGCGCGGCATACCCACAGTGTAG
>CAVRNK010000071.1:0-18434 GCA_963721995.1 uncultured Acidobacteriaceae bacterium
GTGCTCCGTCGGCCAGCCGGCCCACAGGCTGCGCGCAATCGACGGATTTTAATCGCTGTTGCCGTAAGGAGGCGTCCGGGATTTCTGCGTGATCTGCTTTAGAACCTGCAAGCTGCTAGAACTTATAGGTCACCCCGGTGGACATGACCGGATAGAACCGGATGTAGTCGAGATCGTTCTGGTACTTCGTCCGCTGCGCGTCGATATTCTGTTGCACGGTCGGATCGGAGTCGATCGAACGGCAGTCTCCTCCATGCGGGCTGTCGCAAACGATTCCGGTAAAAGTCAGGGTCAGCGGAGGTTCGCCAACGTACGCGAAACCAATGTCAATCGGAAAGCTGAGATGCCTCTCGCGTCCGCGGGGAAGCCAGTTGCCCCAGCCTACAGTGAACATCGGCGCAGTATGCCGGAACGCCACGTGCCCGTATAGGGTTACGGGATCGGCGGCGCCGCTGTAGTAGGTCACGCCGTTCACGCTGAATGAATCGCCGGCTGCGACTCCGCCATTCGCGGCGATCTGGTTCTGGTTATAGAACAGGACACCCGGGCTGAGGTGAAAACTTTTGTGCCACGGGAACCAGTCGAAACTGGCCTGCACAGAGCGAAAGTTCAGCGCGCCCTTGTAGCTGACGCCATCCGTGGTTCCGGTTGCGTTGTAATTGAAAAAGTTGCCGGCAACGCGCAGGTTGACCGACCGAGTGAGGGACGTCGCTGCTCCAACACCGATGCCCAGCGGACTGACAAACGCGCCCGCGCCAAATTGACGAAAGAGCCAGGATCCCGTAACCGTGTATGCGGGGCGCTGGCTGACCACAGCTGCGCCAGCGGGCGGTCCCTCCGCGACCGATGCGCTGGCGGCGTCGAGCCAATCC
This sequence comes from uncultured Acidobacteriaceae bacterium, assembly GCA_963721995.1. Classification (GTDB taxonomy): domain Bacteria; phylum Acidobacteriota; class Terriglobia; order Terriglobales; family Acidobacteriaceae; genus Silvibacterium. The sequence goes on from CAVRNK010000071.1 coordinate 873, forward strand.
CTGCTGGAGGAATCGGGTACGGACGAAGACGTCGTCCCCGCAGAGGCATGAAGAGTGGACTGTTGCGCGGCGCAGAATGACACCGCGAGAAGTGCAGAGACACAAAGAGTAGCCTGCCGTAAAGTAAACGACATTTTGGTGTTCCTTGGAATGGGGTGTGACAACGCGGGGCAAAACGGGCCTGGGAAGCACACAGAACGGCTACGGCAGAACCGGATACGGCTGTCCTGAAGATTCTGCTTCTAAAGCGCTTGACCACCCGCAGGATATGTTTAACTGAGTATGTTTACAGATAAGTTAACATATCCGGGCGCTGCTCCTCATTCACTTAAGATGAATTTTTTCCGGCGCTATCTCAGGTTCGCTAAGTGGCCACGGCTATTTCATCGGCAGCGCGGAGAATTTCGATAAGTAGCCGCTGGTTAAGACACGGTGATGAGTGATGTTAGAACCAGCGTCCACTACCCTGCGGTAATACTTTCCGTGTGCCGTGACATCTTCGCTGTGCGCTCGATCTTGTCCCAGGCGAACGGCCGTCCGTCGATCGCCCGCTTCAGCGTCTTGAACAGCACCACCGAGAAAAGCTGCCGGTACGCAAACCGCTGCAACCAGATGTGGAAGAGCAGCCATCCGTCTCCCTTGTTAGCCGGGTGACGCCGTTCGAGCGAGAAAGCCAGCGTAGAGGTGACGAAGTCAATAATCAGGAATGCCAGGAAATAGGTCAGCAGCTTTTCAAAGCTCGCGGCACTCGCCGCCTCAGGATGGAAATGCCGGTCGATGAAGTAATGGATAACACCTGCAATGAACATGATGTCGATAAACGGTGACACCAACGGCAGCAGGATCTGGAAAACAACGATATTCGGCAACGCAAACAGCCCCATCGCCAGGTTATTGCGGAAGGCCTGCTTGTGCTTGAAGACGGCCTGGAGTGTCCCGAATGACCAGCGGAAGCGCTGCCGCATCAAGCCCTTCGCGTTGATTGGAGCCTCGGTGAAGGCCAACGCCCTGTCCTCGTAGATCACCTTGTAGTTCTGCTCCAGCAGGTTCATGGTGAGGTCGGCGTCTTCAGCGACGGTGTTGATCGGATAGCCCCCGCCATGAATCACGGCAGCGGTGCGCCAGGCGCCGATTGCGCCCGGAACCACGGTGACGACGTTGAACAGATCCAAGGCGCGCCGCTCGAAGTTCTGGCTGGTGATGTATTCGAGAGCCTGCCAGCGCGTCCACAGGTTGACGCGATTGCCCACCTTGGCGTTGCCCGCCACCGCTCCCACGCGTTCATCGGCGAAATGGCATACCAGCTTCGAAATCGCGTCTGAAGCGATCACCGTGTCCGCGTCGATGCCGACATAGACCTCTTCGTCCAGGTGCTGCAGTCCGAAGTTGAGCGCCTCTGCCTTGCCGGCGTTGGGCTTGGTCAGCACGGTCAGCTTGCCGGCAGCCAGCTCCACGGGATACGCCTCGCGCGCCGCCTCATAGGTCCCGTCCGTGGATCCATCGTCGATCACAATCACCCGGATGTTCCGGTAGTCGGAGTTGAGCACCGAGCGGATCGTCCGCGCGATCACTGCCTCTTCGTTGTACGCCGGAATCAGCACAGCAACCCGCGGTTCGTACTCACCCGGAGGCACACGGCGGCGGCGCAGGCGATCAATCAACGCCAGAATCCCGATCAGGATCAGGCGCGCGCTCATCAGCACGTCGCCGAGGAAAAACACGTCGACGACGAAATGGCTGAAGAAGGAAAAGAAGAAAAACGCCACCGAATCGATTCGCGCCTGCCAGCGCATCTGCGGAGAAATCGGCGGCATCACCTCGGCAGTGGTCTTCCCCATCAGTTCCGACACCGGCACCAGTTCGTAACCCTTGGCACGCAGGGTGGTGATGAGCAGTGGCAGCGCGGCCACGGTAGCCGAGCGATCGCCGCCGCCGTCGTGCATGAGAATGATGCTGCCTCGAAACCACGGCTTGTCCTTCATGATGGCGAGCTGCTCGAGAACGTTGTCAGTGATTTCCTGCGGCGTCTTGCGCGGATGCTCATTCCAGTCATCGGTGTCGATCTTGTTGCCGATGATGGTGTAGCCCATCTGCTGAATACGATCCGCGGGAGCAGCCTGATCGTTCGTATCCGGCTCCTGATCGATCGAGTAGGGCGGCCGGAAGTAAAGCGGCTGAATGCCGAGCTCCGCAGCGAAGAGCCGCTCCGTAAGGTTCAGCTCCAGTTGCAGCTGGCGTTCGGAAATTTCGCTGATGTCCGGATGGGTGAAGGTGTGGTTGCCAATCTCGTGGCCTTCGCGCACGTAGCGCTTCAACAAGTCGACGTTGTCCTGCCCCTGCTCGCCGATCACCATAAAAGCCGCCTTCACGTTGTACTTCTTCAGCACATCGAGAATCTTCGGCGTCCAGGCCGGATCAGGACCGTCATCAAAGCTCAATGCAAGCTTCTTCGGGTTGTACCCGTATTGCTGGACAACATAAGACCGCGGCAGCGTCTCCATGTGCTCGTCGGTGACGGTGAAGTTGTCGGCGTCCATGTCGATCGTACGGCTGCCGCTCTGCGGCCGGGAGATGATGCGCAGGATGTCGCCTTCGCCTTCCGTATCGACATCATTGCCGGGAGGAACCGTGGTTAGCTGATGCGGCGCATCCTTGGCGCCGGGATGATCCCAGACCGCCCACAGCGATCCGTCTTCTTCGCCCAAGCGCCACAGCGCAAAGGTGCTGATTCCCATCTGCCGCGAAGCGCGCAGTTCGTTCAACGCGGTCACGCCATCGAGAAACCAGACCTGGTGGCGGGTGTGCGCGTCCTCGTCGTCATATGCAAAATGCGCATTCAGGTCGTCGCCATCGAGCCGAACGTCGGCGTCAGCATCGGCGGCCCGCTGCCATGCCTCCTGGACGGTGAGATCGTCTACATTCACGACCTGCTGCGAAGGCTTCTTTCCCTTCTCAGGAAGCGGCACGGCCCAGTCATATCCGTAGTTGCCCAATCCGCAGATCAGCTTCTGCTTGGGCACTACTTTCAGCGCGCGCCGCAGGTTGCCCTCAAACCAGTCCTGTGCCGCGACCGGCCCCGGCTCACTCTCCTCTTCGTGCTGGTCGTAGTTCATCAGGATGATGCCGTCGCTATTTTTGGCGATGGCTTTCATCAGCCAGTCTTCGGTGCTGGTCTCCACGTCCACATACATGCGCAGACCTTTGGCGTGCAGATCGTTGTGCAGTTCTCCGATCCACTCCGCGTAGAGCTTCTGCTGGTCATCCGGAACCTGCTCGAAATCGAGGCAGATGCCGTGATAGTTGGGATTCGCGTAGAGAAATTTGTCGATCTGCAGGTGAAGGCTTTCGCGCGCGGCCGGATCTTTCAAGAGCTTGCCGATCACTTCCCCATGCCACTTTGAATCGCCGGGGTTGTAGTCGTTCAGCATCGGAAAGACTTCGGTGTCTTCCTTGGCCGCGACGATCACGCGATGCACCCTGTTCTCGGGATCGACGCCATGAACGACGCCGGCTTTGTCGACAACGTTGTAAAGGCTGACCGGGAACAGCGACGTCGCGGCGATCAGATCGCCATTGGGAGAAATCACGTGCAGCCAGTCGGGGAAGAGCAGATCGATCTGGTGGACGTGCGCTTTGAGCGACGAGTAGCTGGCCTCGTCGTTCTGATAGAAAGCCGCGCGCAGCCCTTCATCCTGGTTCAACGGGATTTCGGAAGGGCGGCGGTGCGTCTTTCTGCGCGCCGGCCGGGGCGCGCTCTTTCTCAGCGGATCGCCCGCGGGCTTGAGCGCCTTGTAGTTCCGCTTCTGGATGGGCAGCAACAGTTCCGGGAGCGTCTGGCGCGTCACCACGCTGAAAAAGAAGATGATCAGCACGACGGTGGAGATCACGCCGGCAATATCCATTACCCGGCGAAGGCGCTTCCATCGTTTTCGTTGCGGATCGTAGAAGACTTGTTTCATCGGTTGACGAGCGCGCTCCCAACTGACTGAGCTGATTGCAAAAGGGCGGCTCCGCTTTCTGTATAGGTTACTATCCCGGCGGATTTCCTGAAGACCCGCCTTGTATGATTCACTTTCATGCGTTTCGCGCTTCCTCGCAGGTGGTGGATCGGGCTGATCGCGCTGGGCGCCGGGGCGTGGCTGCGGCTCTGGTTCATTCACGCCTATCCCGAAGTCCAGGGCGATCCGCTGGTCTACGGAAGCATCGCGAAAAACTGGATGCTGCACGGCATCTACGGCACTACCACCAGCGGCATCCTCCGTCCCACCTTAATCCGCCTGCCCGGATACCCGCTCTTCCTCGTCGCCTGCTTCAAGCTCTTTGGCATGGAGCACTACCACGCCGTCATGTTCGTGCAGACGGCCATCGATCTCGGCACCTGCGTCCTGATCGCGGCTTTCACCCGCCGCATCTGGAGCGCAAGGGCCGGATGGCTCGCCCTTTGGTTCGCCGTGCTCTGCCCGTTTACAGCGAACTATGCCGCGGTGCCGCTCACTGAGACTCTCGAACTCTTCTTAATCGCGGTCGCCCTTTATGCACTGGCACGCTTTCTTGAAACCAGCGGAACAGCGCCGCCTCGCTGGAGTTGGGCGCTCCTGCAGGCGCTTGCCTGGAGTTATGCAGCCCTGCTCCGCCCGGACGGCGCGCTTATCGCCGTGGCCCTGTGCCCGGCGATGGTCTGGTACGGGCGTAATCGCTGGGGAATGAGGCGCGTGCTTCCCTATGCCGCTGTAGCTGCCTTTCTGTCGATTCTTCCCTTCATACCCTGGACCATCCGTAACTGGAGCACCTTCCACGTCTTCCAGCCGCTCGCCCCGCGCTATGCCACCGATCCCGGCGAAGACACCAATCCCGGATTCAATCGCTGGACAAAAACCGTCTGCGTCGACCTCGCCTGCACCTGGGAGGTCTATTGGAACGTCGACAGTGACGTAATCGACATCGCGAATCTTCCTGCGCGCGCTTTCGACTCACCGGAACAGTACGAGCAGACCCATGGACTTCTCAGGGACTACAACAAGACCCAGTCCCTTACTCCGGAGATGGACGATCGTTTCGCCCAGATTGCCGCCGACCGGATTCGCGCCAGACCGTTTCGTTATTATGTGGCTCTGCCGCTCGCGCGCCTGGCCGACATGTGGCTTCGCCCCCGCACCGAACTGCTGTGGATCGAGCTGCGATGGTGGGAATTCCAGCATCATGAGGGCGAGACCGTCTTTGCCTGGGCCTACGCCGGACTCAACCTGCTGTATCTGATCGCGGCCATGTGGGGACTCAAGCGCTGGCCGCCGCTGGCCGGAGCGATGGTAGCGTTCATCCTGCTGCGCTGCGCCTTGCTCGCCACCATCGAAGCGCCCGAGCCGCGCTACACGCTGGAGTGCTTTCCGATGATCATTGCGCTTGCAGCCATCGCCTTTTTTCCGCGACGTGAGCCTTCTACTTCCTTACCTTCTGCGTTCCCGGAGCCACCTGCAGCGTAAACGCGCTGGCAGGCACGCTATTCATCTTGATATTCGAATAGACCGCGGTGCGCGAGTCCCCGCTATCCTGAAACACGATCTGCTTGAGCGAAATTCCTCGCTTCGTGTCTACCCAGACCGTTATATGCGTAAATTGGTTGTTGCCGCCCTGCTTCGGCGTCAGATCCAGTTTGGCCGTCTCCACGCCGTCGATGGTCTCGTTGCCCTGATACGCGATGTTCCAGTTGGCGGCCAGATCCTTGCCGCTTCCGCCAAAACCCAGCGTCAGATAGCGCTCCACATTGGCGCCTGCGTTCAGAATCGTCTCCTGCTTGAGAGCGGGCTGGTAGAAATCCAGCTCGCCGCCCTTATAAAGCACGTCTTTCTGAGCCGGCTGGTCGTTCTCGGTTTTAACGTGGGCCACCATCTCGGTCGCGTTGCCCACGCGCCGGAAGGCGATGGTGCCCTTCTGATAGTCGTGGCTCTCAACGACGGCCGTGTACTGGTCCCAGACAAAATCTGCCTGCGCGCTCTGAAACTTCGCCGACGCTGTGTCCATCTCGGCCAGAACCTTCTGCAGCTCGGAGTTCTGCGCCATGGCAGCCAAAGGCGCAAGAATCAAAATACCCGCGAACAGTCGCAGGTGAATGGCTTTCTTCATAGAGAACCTTGTCTCACTCCGTTGGGATAGGATGCGCGGATGCACTTACCGGTGGGCCCACACGCGATACAGCTTGATCTTTCCGTGGGGCTCCTTCACCGCCTCATACCGGTCGACCACCACTGCGCCCGAAATCGATTCAACGTTCTGCTGAATCTGAGCGTCCAGCGGAGCATCCGCGTGAATCTGCCCCGCCGGAATTTCGTAAACGAAATCCCCCGGAGCCGTCGTCTTAACGATCACACTGCCCGGAGCCAGCTTCTCGTCCTGGGGACGCTCACCGTAGTTCCAGATCCTTGGGGTGAGGAAGATGAACGCGAGAATCAGCGTCACCATGACGTCGTAGTGAAAGCTGCCACGCTCATATGTCCAGAAAAAATAACTGCGTAGTATTCGAACCATGCTTTATTTGCTCTTCGGGCGGATCTCCGTTTGCCCACCCATATAGGGTATCAATGCTTCGGGAATGCGCACCGATCCATCCGTCTGCTGATAATTTTCCAGAATCGCCAGCCATGTACGGCCGATCGCCAGGCCGCTGCCGTTTAGCGTGTGTGCCAGTGCCGTTTTATTCTGTCCCGCAGGCCTGTAGCGGATATTCGCCCGTCGCGCCTGAAAATCCAGAAAGTTCGAGCACGAGGAGATCTCGCGATACAACTGCTGCCCCGGGAGCCACACTTCGAGGTCGTAGGTCTTCGCCGAGCTGAAGCCCATGTCCCCTGTGCATAGCAGCATTCTGCGATAAGGCAAACCCAGCCGTTCAAGAATCGACTCGGCATTTCGCGTCAGCTTCTCGTGCTCCGCCTCGCTCTCCTCGGGACGCGTGAACTTAACCAGCTCCACCTTTTGAAACTGATGCTGGCGGATGATTCCACGCACGTCCTTTCCGTAGGAGCCGGCCTCGGACCGGAAGCACGGCGTGTATGCGGTCAGAGACGTCGTAAGCTGCGCGCCGTCGAGAATCTCGTCGCGATACAAATTCGTAACCGGAACTTCGGCCGTCGGGACCAGCCAGTGGTCGTTATCGCGATACACGCCCGGCTTGAACCCCTCTTCGTCTTCGCAACGGAAAAGGTCTTCTGCAAACTTGGGCAATTGGCTGGTGCCGAAAAGGCTCTTGCTGTTCACCATGAAGGGCGGCAGGACTTCGGTGTATCCATGCTCGCGCGTATGAACATCGAGCATGAAGTTGATCAGCGCCCGCTCGAGCTTCGCGCCCTCGCGCCAGTAAACCGCAAACCGCGCTCCGGAAACCTTCGCCGCGCGCTCCAGATCGAGAATGCCCAGCTGCTCACCAATCTCCCAGTGCGGCTTGGGTGCAAAATCGAACTGTGGAACCTCGCCCCACCGCTTGATCTCGGCATTATCGTGTTCCGACTTGCCGACCGGAACATCTGCCAGGGGAAGATTCGGAACATTGACGAGAATCGCTGACAGCTTACGGTCGGCCTCCTCGGCGGCTGCCGCGAGCTCCTCGATCTGCGACTTCAGCGCCCGCGTCTCCTCCATCACCGCTGTCGCGTCCTGGCCGGACTTCTTCAGCCGCGCCACCTCTTCGCTCAGCTTGTTGCGCCGGGCTTTCAGCTGCTCAGCCTCGGTAATGCGCTCGCGCCGGTTCTGATCGAGCGTACGAAAATCCCCCAGCAGGGCCGCTGGGTCCTGCCCGCGATCGCGGAGCCTTCCTTCCACCAATTCCAGATTGGCGCGTACAAATGCCAAATCGAGCATATAGATCAGTTTACAGGTTCGAGCGCAGGTCCTTTCAAAAGCGCGGCCGCCGTATGAGAGTGCTCAGCGGTTTCCGCTGTGCGGCGAAGCGTCTGCGATCCGCACCCCGCTCAGGCTGCCCATGTACCGCGCCACGCCGCGATAGAGCGACTCGGCAATGCGCTCGCGATATTTCCCGTCGCGAAGTTCCTGTGCATCGCTGGGATTGGTGAGGAAGGAAATTTCCGCCAGGATCGATGGCATGTTGGCGCCGATCAGCACCACAAACGGCGCCTTCTTCACCCCGCGGTCCTTCAAGCCGGGATTTCCCTCTTCAAGTCCTGAGTACAAGCTCTGCTCAACATCCGACGCAAACTCGCGCGACTCGTTGATCTTGTCCTGCAGAGCGATCTTCTTCACCAGATCCGAAAGCTGATGAATCGACTGGTCGGAGACCGCATTCTCACGCGCCGCCACCTCCAGCGCGTCCGCCGAGGTGGTGAAGTTCAGGTAGTACGTCTCTACTCCGCGCGCCGAGGGGTCGGGGCTGGAATTTGCGTGCACGGAGATAAACAGGTCTGCCTGCGCCTTGTTGGCAATCGCCGTCCGCGTCTCCAGGGGAATGAAGGTGTCGTCGTCGCGCGTATAGATCACATCCGCGCCCAGCCGCTGCTTCAGCAGCTGCCCCAGGCGCAGCGCAACGTCGAGCACCACATCCTTCTCCTCGATGCCGTCCGGCCCGAGCGTTCCCGAATCGTGCCCGCCATGCCCGGCGTCCACCACGATGCGGTTGATCTTCAACCCCAGCGCCCGCACCATCGATCGCTGGCCATCGGCTGTCGGTTGCGCGGCGCGAATCTCCGGCATGCTCGTCGTCGCCGCGGGCGGCGCAGTCGCTGCGTGACTCCCAGTATTACTCTTGGAACTGCGCGCCTTCGGAGCCGGAACTGGAGGAGCCGTCACCGCGGCTATCTCATCTGGCTGCGGCGCAGGGCTCGTTCCTGCCACCGACTGCGCCACGGGAGCCGTCGTCGGCCGCTTCGTTGCCTTCACCTGATTGGGCTGCTGGCTCAGCGACGCGAGGTCTGAAAGGGCTGTGGTGTCATCGCCATCGTCGACCACCACACGATGCACCGGGGCCTTCGCCGTCTGCGCGTGCGCCACGCTCTTCCTCGGCGCAGGCAGCGGATCACCCAACGCGTCGGCGTCGGCTGTCTCCGTGCCGATTCCGATCGTCGGCTTCGACGATGCCACTGTCTTCGCGGCGACAATCTCGGGCTGCGGTCTGGTCGTCTTCGGCGCCGGTCTTGGCGGAGGCGGCGCAGTCGCCGGCACAGCTGCTACGGTGTAGACTGGCCCGCTGCGCGATTTCCGTCCATGCACGTCGATAATGAGCCGCGACGGATTGGGCAAAAAGAACGCCGAATAATCACTCACATCGCTCACATCCAGCACAATGCGCGTCACATCGTTCGAAAATTGCGCCGCCCGCACCTGCTTCAGAAAACCGTCGTCAATCACCTCATCCGATTTGCCGATCAGCTCCGGCGAGAGTCGCGCGCCATGCAGATCAAAGAAAATCCGGTCGGGATTCGGCACGCGCACCGCCTCGTACCGCACCTCGTCCTGCAGATCGATCGCTACCCGGGTATACACCGGCGTCGACCAATGGCGTATCCCCGTCACCAGCGGAAGTTTCCCCTTGCGCGGAGGAGGCGTCGCGTTCAGCGCGGCCTCGCTCACGTGCGCAGGCTCTGCCGGCTCCGGCCGTTGCGCGGGAGGCGGAATGTCGCTCTCCGCAAGCTGCGGTTCTGAACGCTCCGGGTGTTGAAGAGTCTGCACGGCAGAAGCGTGTGGCCCTTTCGCCGAAGCCTCGCTGGTTGACGCGGCAGACTGTGATGTCGGCGCTGGCCGCGCGCTGTTCTCGTCCTGAGAGTGGATCGCAGCCGCCAGAACCGTTCTGTGAGCCGCTGACGAATGTTTCGCAGTCGTCGTACTCGACCCGGTTCCACTGCTTTCCGCAGGAGCCTGCGCGACGGCAGTGCCACTGCGCGGGCTCCTCGCCGGCGCCTTGTGCAGGTTGGTCAGTTCAATTCGCGCTTCGTTAGCCAGCGGGTTCTGAGGATACAACTTCAGAAACTCCTGAAAGGTAGCACGCGCACTCTCGCGATCGTTCAGATCGCGCAGATAAATCTCGCCTTCGGTCAGCAGCGCACTGAAGCGGTAACGACTGCCCGGATATTGCTTGCGGAGAAACTCGTATTGCGCAATCGCATCGTGCAGCGCCTTATCGTCCTCAAAAATGCGCCCTTCCTCGGCCAGCAGATCGGCCACCGCCGACGCCGACGCGTCCGCCTTGGGCGAGGCCGGATCTCTGTGATAAATGGCACGATAAGCCTCGATCACGCGGTCGTAGTCGCGCCGCGTGCGCTGCCGCTCGGGCCGCCCTTCGAGTGCCTCCCGCATGCGCTGCGCCTTTTCGAAGGCAGAATGCGTCGGCGATACATGCTGCGGAGCAGCCGGCAGCCAGGCATTACTGAATGCAAGCAGGCAAATGCAGCCGGCAATCGAGAGCAGGCGGAAACGTCCTGCATGGAGGATAGAGGCCGGCATAAAGGACACAGACACTCAAAGTATAGGTTCCGGCAAAACACCCATCAATCAGACGAACCCAGATCGCAACGTCTTGTTGTGTCAATTTGAGAAGGATTGGATCACCGCGGGGATTGGCCGCCCCAGGCCCGGAGTTCTGGACCTGGTTTCATCGGCCTGAATTTAACCCGCCAGCGCTCCCACTATATCCGGGGCACTTTTCAGCGCTGCATCGAGCTGGCTCGCATCCTTGCCGCCGGCCTCTGCCATGTCGGGTCGACCGCCGCCCGATCCACCCACCATCTTGGCGATCTCTCCGACCACCTTGCCCGCCTGTACCTTCCCCGTAAGGTCTTTGGTTACACCGACAATCAGCGCCACCTTGCCATCCTGAGTCGAGCCCAGCACCACCACGCCCGATCCGAGCTTGTTGCGCAGATTGTCGACGAGTGTGCGCATCTGGCCGCGGTCGAGCGCGTCCACGCGTTGCGCCAGCACCTTCACACCTTTGACTTCAACGGCCTGATCCGCCGCTCCGGAAATTGCCGAAGCCGCAGACTTCATCCTGGCCTGGTCGAGCTCGCGCCGCAGCTTCTTCAGTTCCTCTTCCTGTGCGGCGAGACGCGAGCGCAGAGCGTCCGCCGGAGCCGTATCGGTATTCGGAGAAAGCTGGGCGGCGAGCTGTGCGACTTCATAGTCGCGGCGAAACTCATTGAGCGCGCCCAGACCGGTGACGGCTTCGACGCGGCGGACCCCGGATGAGACCGAGCCCTCGCCCAGCAGCTTCACCACGCCAATCTCGCCCGTCGCGCCGGTGTGTGTGCCGCCACACAGTTCGGTAGAGAAGTCGCCGATCTTGACCACCCGAACCCGCTCACCGTACTTCTCGCCGAAGAGCGCCATGGCGTGATACTCGTTGATCGCAACATCGATCGGAACGTCTTCGATCGTCTCCACGCGAATGTTGTTTAGCACCTCTTTGTTGACGAGGTCTTCGATGTCCTGCATCTCCTCGCCCGCAACCGAGGTGAAATGCGAGAAGTCGAAGCGCAGCCGCGTCGGATCGACCAGGGATCCCGCCTGCTTCACGTGGGTGCCCAGCACCTCGCGCAGCGCCGCGTGCAGCAGATGCGTGCCGGTATGGTTGCGCCGTGTCGCCGAGCGGTAGTCAGCATCGACCACCGTATCAACCTTGTCGCCGACCGCCAGCGGCTGGCGCAGGATCGCCTTGTGCGCAAAGACTCCCTGCACCGGCTTCGTGCAGCCGCTCACATCGGCGACGACCGAGTTGTGATCGTCCGAATAGAGCCAGCCGATATCGCCCACCTGCCCGCCCGAATCGGCGTAGAAGCTGGTGTGATCGAGGACAACCTCGACCGCGTCTCCGGCATTCGCCGCGGGAACACCCGCACCATCTTTGACGATGGCAAGAACCTCCGCGCCATCGACTCTGAGCCTGCGATATCCCTCAAACTCCGTCTTCGGCAGCTCGCGAAATACGGGACTCGCCGACTGCTTCGCTCCGCCTTTCCACGACGCGCGTGCGCGCACCTGCTCCTCGGCGCGAGCTTTTTCAAACCCGGTCAGATCGAACTCTATGCCCGCATCACGAGCCGCGTCGACCATGAAGTCGAGCGGAAGGCCGTAGGTTTCGTAAATTCGAAACGCGACCTTTCCTTCGACTTTCTGGTTCTCAGGCAATGACGCTGAGTATTCATCCTTAAAAAGAGCGTAATCGGTCGCTGAGAGATGCTTTTTGGCTTCAGAGAGTACTGCTGCTGCATAGGCCGCCTCATTTTCCAACAAACCTTTGGTCGCAGATAGGAGATAGTGGACCAACTCTGGCTTCCCGTTGACTATCTTGTTTATCGGAAACTGAGCCGCGCTTTTGAGGCCGCTTAGGTACTCTTCAAATTCTCGCGCTCCAATCTCCAGCACCCGCGCAAACTGCCGCTCTTCTGCCTCAACAACCTTCGCAACGCGATCAGCACTCTCCTTCAACTCTGGATAGGCGCTGGCCATCTCATCGCGTACCGCGAAAACCATCTCGTGCATGAAAGGCTGTTCCTGACCTAATAGCCGCCCATGTCGAATACCGCGCCGCAGAATCTTTCGCAGTACATAGCCGCGGCCTTCGTTCGCGGGGTTCACACCATCCGAAATGAGAAATGTCGCAGCACGCGCGTGATCGGCGATGATTCGGAGTGAGGCATCGGTCGTTGCGTTCCCATCCTGATATCTCGTCGAGGTCAGCTCGCTCGCCTTCTCTATCAGCGGAGTGAACAAATCCGTCTCGAAATTTGAGATTTTCCCCTGCAGCACCGCAGCCGTGCGTTCAAGGCCCATGCCGGTATCGATCGAAGGCTTGGGGAGCAGGTTCAGTTCACCGTGAGCATCACGGTCGAACTGCATGAAGACCAGGTTCCAAATCTCGACATACCGCGCCTCGTCCTCGCCGAACGGCTTGTCGACGCCCGGAATCTCCGCGGCCTCCTGCCCCATGTCGTAGAAGATCTCCGAGCAGGGACCGCACGGCCCCGTATCGCCCATCTGCCAGAAGTTATCCTTGCTGCCGCACTCGTGAATGCGCTCCGGCGGCACACCCTGTGCACGCCACAGCTCGTAGGCTTCTTCGTCACGCGGAACGCCGTTCTCGCCCTTGAAGATGGTCACATAGAGCTTGTCCTTGGGGATGCCGAACCACTCCGGCGACGTCACCAGCTCCCACGCATACGCGATGGCGTCCTTCTTGAAGTAGTCGCCGAAGCTGAAGTTACCCAGCATCTCGAAGAAGGTATGGTGGCGCCGCGTGAAGCCGACATTTTCGAGGTCGTTGTGCTTGCCACCCGCGCGGACACATTTCTGTGAAGTCGTCGCCCGCACGTAATCGCGGCGCTCGATGCCCAGAAACACATCCTTGAACTGGTTCATCCCCGCATTGGTAAACAACAACGTGGGATCATTGGCGGGAACAAGCGAAGAGCTGTGCACCCGGCGGTGCCCCTTCGTCTCAAAAAACTTCAGAAAGGTCTCACGAATTTCGGAGCCTGTGCGGTATTGCATAACTTAAGTTTATAGGAGGAAATGAGCCCTCACCCGTCGCCGTTGCTGGACTCGGGGCCGGCATTGTCCATAAATTCGAGCGCCGCCAGCGCGTCCTCATCCACATCCCACTTCTTGAGAATGCGAAAGATCACGCCCGTCGAAAATCCGGCCCGCACCAGCATGCGCATCACGCGCGCGGCTTCCTTGTCGTTCGCCGGCTTCTTCACGCGCTTGCGGTCGAGGTGCCGCCGCGCCAGCTCTTCCTCGTTTACATCCTCATATGCCGCGTCCAGCGTCTTCGTGATGACTTCCGCGTGCACGCCCTTCTGGACTAGGTCCTGCTGCACCCGCCGCTTGCCGAAACTCTGGTTCTCCTGCCGCAGGCGGGTATAGCTCGTCGCGTAATCCGTGTCATTCAAATAGCGCTGCGCCTTGAGCCGCGCAACCACCCGATCGATCTTGGCGTGGCCCTGGTCGCCGCCCTCGACGCGGCTCCGCATCAGCCGCTTCAGCTCGGCGACCGTCCGCATCCGCCGCCCCAGTGCCTTGACGGCATAATCGTAGAGCGCGTTCTCATCGAGAGGCGTTGATGGCTTCTTAGCGTGACCGAACGGCATAGCTCACTTGGTCCACTGGCCTACCCAGTCGTTCACCGTCTTGTACCAGAGCTGGGAATTCCGCGGCTTCAGAATCCAGTGGCCTTCATCCGGAAAATACAGCATCTTCGAGGGCACGTGCTCGCGTTGCAGCGTCGTGAAAAGCTGATACCCCTCCGAAACATCCAGCCGGTAATCAAGTTGCGAATGCACCACCAGCGTCGGCGTCTTGAAGTTCGTCTCGGCCAGCATCGGCGACCACCTTCGGTACGTCGCCCGGTTCGACCACGGAGTCCCCTTGAACTCCCACTCGTTGAACCACAGCTCATCGGTTGTTCCATAGGCCGATTCCGGATTGAACATGCCGTCATGCGAGACGATGCAGCGGAAGCGCGTCGTGTGGCCGAGAATCCAGTCCGCCATGTAGCCGCCATAGCTCGCGCCCAGTGCGCATTCGCGATTCTTGTCAATGAACGGATAATGAGCCTCGGCATAATCAAGCCCGCGCATCAGGTCGATGTAGGGCTTGCCGCCCCAATCGCCGTTGATGCCGTCGATGAAGGCCTGTCCGTAACCTGTAGACCCGCGCGGATTGATCATCACGACGACATATCCGTTCGCAGCGAAGAGCTCGGCGTTCCACCGATAGCTCCAGCTGTCTCCCCAGGCCCCCTGCGGGCCTCCATGGATGAGAAACTTCACCGGATACTTTTTCGAATCGTCGAATCCGGGCGGCTTGATGAGGAAGCCCTGAACGCGGGCCTTGCCGACGGAGGGGAACCAGAAGGATTCCATCTGCGGGATATCAAGCTGATCCAGAATTGAGCTGTTCAGGTGCGTCAAAGCCTGTTCCGATAGGAAGCCGTAAGTCGCTGCAATTGGCGTTGGCTGGGAATACGAACTCCTTGAGCGAACATTTACCGTGTCGACGACTTTTACGATCTTCTCAGTGTCGAGCAGTTGAATTTCGCCGGGAGCGCTCACGGTCAACTTCGATGCGACCAGCTTCGCGCCACCGGGAGCAACATGCAAGTCGCCGTACTCACCCGATTCGGTAAGCTGTCTCAGCTCTTTGCCAATCAGGTCGGCAGAGAAAACCGGTTCCTCGCCTTCATCGCCTGAAGCAAAATAAATCTTCTGCGAATCCGGAGCCCACACGAACTCATCCACCCAGCGGTCGAAGTTCGGCAGCACATTTTTGATCTGCTTCGTCGCCCGGTCGTAAATCACCAGACGGAATTTGTCGCTCTCATACCCGGCACGCTCCTGCGAGCGCCACGCGATGTACTTGCCGTCAGGAGAGTACGCCGGAGAATGATCGCCGCCTGCGGCCGCCGAAATCTTCATCGGCTTGGCATTCGGATCGTCCAGCCGCAGTGTGAAGATGTCGGAGTTGGTGCTGATCGCCGGCACCGGGTCGAGATTTTCCTCGAACGCAATCTCCTTTCCGTCCGGAGAGAACGCATATCCATCCGGACCGCCCAGAGAAAACGGGGGCACCTCATGCTCATCGCCCGGATTCAGATCGCGCGGCGTGCCACCATCGGTACTCACCAGAAACAGATGGCTTCGTTTATCTCCGGTAAATGCGTTCCAGTGGCGGTAGAGCAGATGGGTGAAGACCATCGCCTTTACCTTCGACTCCGCCTTTTCCTCGTCATGCTTCTTATTGCAATCGTCATCGTTGCAAAACGGGTAAACCGACGACACGAAGAGTATCTGCTTACCATCGGGAGACCACGTCGCACCGTCGGTCTCTGTGCTCAGCGAGGTCAGCTTGTGCGGCTCGCCAATTGTGCCTGCTGCTGTGTCAAAATCCGCCAGCCAGATCTGCTGCCCGCCTTCGCGAGAGCTCTCGAACAGGATCTGCGTCCCGTCAGGCGAGAAGCGTCCCCGGCTCTCCCCGGCTAGGGACGCTGTCAGTGCTCGCGTGTCTCCGCCCCCGACCGGCACGATAAACAGATGCGAAGTCTTCGTGTTCTTAGCGAGGTCCACGTCCGTTGCCGAGAACATCACCCAGCGGCCGTCCGGCGATACAGCGATATCGCCCAGCCGCCGCATCTTCATCATGTCCTCGAAAGTCATTGGCCGGCGCGCCTGCCCCTGCGCCACCCCTGCCAGCCCAGCCGCACACGCCAGAAGCACAACAGCCGCAACCCGGCTTCGCATTCCGCTCCCTCATCAACCTGCGTCTTGCAGGCCATCGTTCATAGTACGGCATTTCCCGGGACTACCGAGCCCGCACGCAGCTCGCGTCGACTGGTGAGTTATGGTTTCTGACGCGGACTGGTTCCGGAAATGCCGCAAGGGGATTCTTACTGTGTGAATACTTCGCGCGACGCGGCAGTCTCGTCCGCTGCTTCGATCACAGGCAGCTCGATCGCCACCGCAGCTCCGTGGGGCTGCAGGTTGAAGGCCGAAATTTCTCCCCCGTGCTCGCGAACGATCGAGTAGCACAGCGTCAGACCGAGACCCGGTCCCTCACCGGGTTTCTTGGTCGTGAAAAAGGGATCAAACACCCGGTCGGGATTCGAGAATCCCGGTCCGGTGTCGGAAATGAGCACCTGCACGCGGTCCTTGATGAGGGCGCCATCGATCCGAAGCCGCCTCTCCCGCCCGGGAGGCAGTGCTTGCAAAGCGGTTGCCGAGTTGCTCAAAATCTGCAGGATCACCTGCCGCATCTGCTCCACATTGGCACGCAATCCGGGCAGGGCCTGCGGTATCGAAAGCTCGAGAGCGATTCCCGCCCGCTCCAGCTCCGGCTGGCGCAGCCGCCAGATGTCCTTGAGCATCAGCTCGATGGAGAAAGGCGTCTGGCTTTCGGGCAGAACTCTCGAGAAGTGCGACAGGCTTTCGATGGTCTGCTTCATCCGCTGCGATTCACTGTGGATTACGGCTGCGCTTCGCCGCACCGCATCATCCTGACTGCTCTCTTCGATCAGCTCCGCGTACCCCATCACCACCGTGAGCGGATTGTTCAACTCGTGCGCGACTCCTCCGGCCAATTGTCCGAGTCCTGCCAGTTTCTCCGACTGCACCAGTCTCCGCAGCAGCAGGCTGTTTTCGTGCTCCGCCGCCAATCGCCGCGCCAGCAGCTCCAGCGGCAACAGGTCTTCTGCGGCGAGCGGCTTCCCGGGGGCCTTCAGGCCGCCCAGCACCACCACGCCCTCCACTTCTTCCTCGCCCGTGCTCATGGGAATGGCGTGCACCTCGGTGAATCCCAGTCGCTCCAGTTCGTCTCCGGGAGCCAGCAGGGAGCGCAGATCCACGACGGCCGTGCTCCCAAACGCAGGGCGGCAGGCGCCGCTGCCGCAGAACTCATCCACCTGCTTCGGAGTCATCCTTTGCCCGAGCGCATCCAGCGCGCCAGCCAGAGACCCCTCCATTCCGGCGCGCCCCACCAGGCGGAAGTTCTGCTCCGGGCCGCGCAGCAGAATCGCCGACTGCGAAAACCGGCTGGCCATGGTAATCACATCGCAGATTCCGTCGTAGTACGCTCCGT
>CAVRNK010000072.1:0-34378 GCA_963721995.1 uncultured Acidobacteriaceae bacterium
CGGTCGCCATGGTGAACCCTCTCTTCACCTGCTTCGGGTCAGCGAATGAGGGCGTACCGCTAAATCCCGGCGATGCCTTCTACTACCAGACCAAGCCGGATTCCTACGGGTTCGTTGCCAATCCCTACGGCTTCGGCTACAGAGATCTGGGACTGGGATGCTTCCTCAGAAGCGCGTTCGGCTCCGGCCCTAACCCGAACCAGAACTGGAAACAGTACGCGCCCACTGTCGACGGCCAGATGCAAGTGTCCAGCCTGCGCGACGTCGCGTCGACACCGCCACAATGTCCCACCACAGAAGCCCCCGGCCCCTACTTCCAGAAAGCGTTCTTTCACAACGGCTATTTCAAGAGCCTGAAGCAGGTCGTGCATTTCTACAACACGCGCGACAAGTATGCGTACGCGGTCACCTCCGGACATTGCCCGAAGGGAACGACGGAAAAGGTAGACTGCTGGCCCATGCCGGAGGTGCGGAACAATATCGATATGACTTCCGGCAACCTTGGCCTGACGGATGAGGAAGAGAACCAGATCGTTGCCTTCCTGGAAACACTGTCGGATGGTTTCACGCGGTCCTACCTCAACAGCGATACTTATACGGGCGCCTGCATGAAGGGCGGTTCGGCTGCGACCCAGGGCAACGAGCACCTGATCCCGACTCCGCCTTTACCGCCGTGCGCAACGGCTATCTGCGGCGTTGCACCTGTTCCAAGTCCGGCTGTTCGATAGTGCGAGAGTGAGATGTAAACATGAGCAGAGCGCTTGTCCTATTGGCGATCTCGGTTTTGAGCGGCAGCCTCTGCGCCCAGGTTAGTCCGACCACTCCAGAAGCTCCGCAGGTGCGAATCATCAAGGGACCTAAGATCGAGTTAGCCAAGGAGTATCTGACGGTTATAAGCTGGACAACCAATAATCCCGGCGGATCCCCGGTGCACTACGGAGTCGTGCACTATGGCACAGATCCGAATCGCCTGACCGAAACCGCCAAATCTCCCATCCGGTTGAATCCGGACCATCCATCGACGGTTTTCCGTGTGCGCCTTGATAACCTCAAGCCGCAGACGACCTATTACTACACAGTCGACTCGATGCAGGCCAACGGCAAGAGCGATGGAATAAAGGGAACGGTCAACCACTTCACCAGTCGCTAGCGAACCTCCCTCGATCGTCGTTGAGGATGATCCACAACACGTAGTATCGCCTACTCAAGATCGTCTCCGGCATCCACGGCAACCGGCACTCCGCCGTTCCGGCGCATCAGCAGGTATCCGCGGATAAAGGGCGCGAGATAGCCGTCAAGCACGCGGTCTACGTCGCCGAACTCGACCTTGGTGCGATGATCCTTGACGATCCGGTAAGGCTGCAACACATACGAACGGATCTGTGACCCGAAGTTGATATCCAGCTTCGAGTCTTCAAGTTTCTTCGTCGCCTGGCGCTTCTTTTCCAGCTCGTATTCGTAGAGGCGCGACCGCAGCATCTTCATCGCCCGTTCGCGGTTCTTGTGTTGCGAGCGTTCGTTCTGGCAGGCGACGACGATCCCAGTCGGAATATGCGTGATGCGCACCGCCGAGTCCGTCGTGTTCACGTGCTGGCCGCCCTTGCCACCTGAGCGGTAAGTGTCGGTGCGAAGATCGTCCGGCTTGATGTCGATCTGAATCGAGTCGTCAATCTCCGGAGACACAAAAACCGACGCGAACGACGTGTGCCGCCGTTTTGCCTGGTCGAAGGGGGAGATGCGCACCAGCCGGTGCACTCCGATCTCGCCCGACAGCAGGCCAAAGGCGTAATCGCCAGTGATGGTGAAGGTCGCTGACTTGATGCCCGCTTCTTCGCCGTCGAGGATGTCGTTGATCTCCGCCTTGAAGCCCTGCTGCTCGGCCCAGCGCAGGTACATGCGCATCAGCATCTCGGCCCAGTCCTGACTCTCGGTGCCGCCCGCGCCGGGATGCACCACGACAATGGCATTCAGCGGATCGGTCTCGCCGGAGAGCAGTGTGCGCGTCTCCATTTCTTCGGCGAAGCTGTTGAGGGAATCGATCTCGCGCTTCAGGTCGTCCTCGACCGGCTCGCCCTCGCGCGCCAGATCGAAATACGCGTCGACGTCGCTCGTCTTGCGCTCCAGTTCCGCGTCGTCAGTGAGCAACGCCTCGATGCGCTTGCGATCGCGCATCAGCGGCTGCGAAAGCTGCGGGTTCGACCACAGGTTCGGGTCAGAGAGCTTCTGTTCGATGGTGGCTAAATCAGACCTGAGGCGGGAAGCGTCAAAGATACTCCCGCAGGTCGCGGACTTTATCGCGCACCGGAGTGTAAGCGAATTCGAGATCGTTTAGCACGTATTTGGACCTGACTTTTTCTTTTTATTCTAGCAAGACGATGCGCAGCCGATTGGCGAGCGGCAGGGTCGCCTCTGTGGTCCGTCGCTCTATGGGAAGATGGAAGAGATGACTGTTTCGAGAAAACTGACGCTGCCTGCCGGGTCCTTCCAGGCGTATCTGTTTGACTGCGACGGCACAATCGCTGACTCGATGCCGCTGCACTACACCGGATGGAAGCGCGCGCTGAGCGAGTGGGGCTGCGACTTTCCGGAGAGCACCTTCTATGCCTGGGGCGGCATGCCGGTGGTGGAGATTATTCGATCGCTCAACGAGCAGCATGGGCTGCAGATGCCGGTTGAGGCTCTGGCTGCGCGCAAGGAAGCCTACTATTACGAGGTCCTGCCGCAACTCCAGGCGGTCCCCGAAGTTGTCGAGCATATCGAAGCGCGCCACGGAGAGATTCCTTTCGCCGTAGTCTCCGGCAGCACCCGCGAGAGCGTAGTCAAGTCGCTGCGAACTCTGAGGTTGCTCGACCGCTTCGAGACGCTGGTCTGCGCAGGCGACTACAAAAATGCCAAGCCGCACCCGGAAGCATTTTTGATGGCCGCGGAACGTCTCGGCGTCGCGCCAGAGAAGTGCCTGGTCTTTGAAGACACCGAGATGGGCATCCAGGCTGCGACAGCCGCAGGCATGGCGTCGGTCAGAGTGCTGCAGCCCTGGGAGAGGGTTTCTTCAAACTGAGAAGCGCTTCTTCCGCAGACTCGCTAAAACTACGCCGAGAACAACCACGCAGCAGCTATACCCAAACACATCGCCATACCGCGTGTAAAACGTCAGGTCGTCGTAGAAGCCGTACATCGCCGGCAGGGAAGTGAAGACATGCCGCGGTGAGCTCTGCACCACGCGTCCGTAAGGATCAATGGCCGCCGTAACGCCGGAGTTCGTGTCGCGCAACAGCCAGCGGTGATTCTCAATCGCCCGCATCCGCGCCATGTTCAGGTGCTGCCAGGGAGCGCTTGTGTCGCCGTACCAGCCGTCGTCGGAGACATTCACGAACACCTCCGCTCCATTCTTCACAAACTGCCGCACCTCATCAGCAAAGATTGATTCGTAGCAGATGAAGACGCCATATCTGTATCCATTCGCCGTGAAGACGTTCCGCTCTTTACCTCTCGAGAAGTCGCCGACCTGCCTGGTGAGGTGATGCGCAAAGAAGAAAAGATCGCGGTAAGGCACATATTCGCCGAACGGGACCAGATGAATCTTGTTGTACCGTCCGACGACATCGCCCTGCGGAGAGAAGAAAGACGCTGAGTTGTACTCGCGCAGCACGCGCTCGCCGGAGTCCGCGATCTCCCAATCAGCAGTCGGATTCCCCGCCACGATCCCCGCCCTGGTTGACGTAGCGAGCTGGCGAATCGCCGCTTGAAATCGCGGATCGCCTTCCGTGAAGGGCGAAGGCGACTCCGGCCACGCGATCAGCGAAATCGGCTGTGGCCCGTGCACCCCGCCGCTAAACTCGTACTGCAGAGGCTTCCCGGGATCGGGCATTCCCTGATACCACGGCGTGCGAGTGTTTTCACTCTGGCTTAAAAAGCGACCGATATTCCGATCCCACTCGTCGCCCGTCCAGTCATTGTTTTCGCGAACGTCGAAGTTCGCCTGCAACAGCACTGCCAGCGCCTGCGTGGGAACAGGCTTCGGCTGCACCCATGTCCCCAGTTGCATCAGCACAGCCGCCAGCGCCGCGCCCACAGCCAGCCGCAGGCGGATGTGGATCGAGTTCGACAGCAGCGCCGCCGTGAACAACGCGTTCACCGCCATCAGCACAAACGAGATCCCGTAAACGCCCGTCCAGGGAGCGAGCCGCGTCAGCAGAAAGTTGTCGACCTGCGAATATCCAAACTGGTCCCACGGCACGCTCGTAATGCGCGAAGCCGCAAGCTCGATGGCCACCCACAGGAACGGGGCGACAATCAGTGGCACCCCTGCGCCACCATACGCCCTGCGCAGGAAAGCGATGCCCAGCCCAAAGACGCCGAAATACAGCCCCAGCACCATGCTGTAAAGAACAACAATGCCCGCCGCGCCGGCCGCGGGAACCCCGCCATAGAGGTGCATCGTGTGGTAGATCCAGTAGCAGTTGAGGATGTACCAGAAGATGCCGCACAGATATCCAGTGAGAGCGCTACGCTTCAGATACCGGGGATGCGCAGCATTGTCGGGATCGAGCAGTGTGTACATCAGCGGGACCAGCGCGATCCACGCAAACGCAGCCCGCCAGGGAGGCAGGGGACCCGCAATCGGGAAGGGAAGATTCAGAAGAAAACCGGAGAGGAGCGCCAGCATGATCGAGGGCGCGAGCTGCGCGGCGGTGGCGCTCGCGACGGGTGTCCGGGTGGAGATCACGGGCATTCCAAGCTGAGTCTAGCACCTGCAATCCAGCCAAACCGTGGTGAGATACAATCCTGGTGTGATCGCTGCACTGCAATTCGCCATGCATCTCCTCACGGTTCTGTTCTTTATCGGACTCGCTGGCTCTTCCGTCGTCGTGATCCTCAGCTTCATCGAAGATCTGGGCGAACTCCTCGGAGAAGATTAGCGATCACCTCGGCCGCGTTCTCTCATTGACGCCGTCGTTGATCAGACATACACTCAGCCGTGAGCGTCAGGACGAAGATGGTCATGGAAACTGCCCGATTCTGACCCGCAAAACGCCCACACTTCATGCCCGCTGGACAAACGTTTTCCGCCCCGCAGTCCAACCGAGTGAGACTGGTTGTTGCCTCCTCGGTGATGCTCACCTTCATCTCCTTCTGGCGGGCGGCAGCAGTCGTTCTCAACGATCTCGGATCATCCGCCTTTTACGCCGGAGGCATTGCTGAAGAGGCTGTCGGCAAGGCCGCGCCATGGTTCATCCTCGGCGTCATGCTCTTCTCCTTCGCGGTGCGGGCGGTCTATGTCGAGAGCTGCTCCATGTTTACCCGCGGCGGAGTCTACCGCGTGGTCAAGGAGGCGCTGGGCGGAACGTTCGCCAAGCTGAGCGTCTCGGCGCTCATGTTCGACTACATCCTCACCGGTCCGATCTCTGGCGTCTCCGCCGGCCAGTACATTACCGGCCTGATGAATGAGCTGATGAATGTGGGTGCCGTGCACGGATGGCTTCCCGCGGCGTTGATTGGCCCGCATCATGTTGCGTGGCAGTTCCCGGTGAACGGAACTTCCGCGGTCTTCTGCGCCGCAGTCACCATCTACTACTGGTGGCAGAACATCAAGGGCATCGAAGAGTCGAGCGACAAGGCTCTCGAAGTTATGAAGATCACCACCATCATGGTGGTTCTGCTTCTTGGATGGGGTATCTGGTCGGCCGTCCACGTCGGCGCGAAATTGCCGCCGCTGCCCACACCGTCCAACCTGCACTTTTCGAAGGAAGCGCTTGGATTCCTCTCCGGATCGAAGCTCGCCACTACCCTCGGCCTCTTCGGTATCCTGATGGCCTTCGGCCACTCCATCCTCGCCATGAGCGGCGAGGAAACGCTTGCCCAGGTCAATCGCGAAATCGAGCATCCCAAGCTCAAGAACCTGAAGCGTGCGGCGATCGTCATCGCTATCTACAGCTTCGTCTTCACCGGACTCGTTTCGCTGCTCGCGGTGATGCTCATTCCTGATTCCGTCCGCATTCCTGTCTACCGCGACAACCTTATCGCAGGTCTCGCGATGAACGTGGTCGGGCCGGTTACGCTGAAGATCGTCTTCCGCATTTTTGTTGTCATCGTAGGATTTCTCATTCTTTCCGGCGCCATCAACACGTCCATCATTGGCTCGAGCGGCGTGCTCATGCGCGTTGCCGAAGACGGCGTGCTGACCGACTGGTTCCGCAAGCCTCAGCGCAAGTTCGGAACCAGCTATCGCATCATCAACCTCGTAACCGCGCTGCAGTTGTTCACCATCATCGTCAGCCGCGGCAATGTCATCACGCTGGGCGAGGCCTACGCCTTCGGCGTCATCTGGAGCTTTACCTTCAACAGCCTGGCGATGCTTGTCCTGCGCTGGAAGTACACGGGCGAACGCGGTTGGAAGGTTCCCATCAATATCAGGATCGGCAAGACCGAGCTGCCGGTCGGCTTGTTCTCGGTATTCCTTGTTCTGGTTACGACTGCGATCGTCAATCTCTTCACCAAGAGTGTTGCCACCGAGAGCGGAATCGCATTCGCCGCGACGTTCTTCGTCATCTTCAGCGTTTCAGAGCGCCGGAATCAGAAGAAGCAGCTCGTCACCGTGAAGCAGATGAAGGAGCACTTCCAGCTCGAGCAGCCGGACATTATCAGCCGCGCCGCGCTAGAGATCAAGCCTGGCGGTGTGCTCGTAACCATGAGGGACTATGCGAATCCCTTTGCGTTGAAGTGGGCGCTCTCACGCACGGATACCGACCAGCAGGACGTCGTTGTCCTTACTGCGCGCATGGTAGGCGCAGGCGGACCGGAGCAGCTCGATCATCAGCTCTTCAGCGAATTCGAGCAGATGCTCTTCACCAAGGCCGTCTCCGTCGCCGAAAGCTTCGGCAAGCACATCTCGCTGCTCGTCGTTCCGGCGGGCGACGTCTTCGCCGCGCTTGTTCAGACGGCGAATGCTCTTGAAGTTGACGCCCTGGTCTCCGGCCTCTCGACGAAGATGTCGGCGCAGGAGCAGGCCTACCATGTGGGCCAGGCGTGGGAAACTCTTCCCGAGCCGAAGCGGCAGTTCACCTTCTACGTCATCATGCCCGACGGCAAGGATCAGTCCTTCCACATCGGCCCCCACGCGCCGACTTTGCAGGGCGAAGACGTGCAGCTGGTGCACCGTCTCTGGCTCAACTTCCGCCGTGATCCCGAAATGGAGGGCCTGCACCACAGCGACATCGTGACTTACGCTTTGACGCGCCTAGCCACCGAGTACGCGCGCGACAAGGTCGAGACCCTCAAGGACCTGCGCCGCTACACGCAGGATGGCGGGAACAATCCTCCCCGGCTTGGACAGGGCGCTCGCGCCGCGAGCCGCGAAGGGCTGGATTATTCCATCCCTGCGCCGCGGTCATCTCGTGAGCACTCCACTGCAGGCGAAGACGATTAGGCAACCCCGGCCGGAGCGAAACCTGACCCGCCCCTGCTATACTTCGTAGTTGCGGCAAGTGCTCTGAAGCAGGTTTGTTTTCCAGCATTTCACCGCAAAAATTCACCTGACAGGGCTCCGAGGTTCGTTATGTCCGGCCATTCAAAATGGGCGACAATCAAACACAAGAAGGGCGCACTTGACGCCAAGCGCGGCAAGATCTTCACGCGCCTCATCAAGGAAATCACCATCGCAGCCCGCTCCGGAGGCGGCGATCCCGACGGCAATCCGCGTCTGCGTAGCGCCATCGCCGCCGCCAAAGCCGAAAACATGCCCGCGGACAACATCAAGCGTGCCGTTCAGCGCGGCACTGGGGAGATACCCGGCCTGCAGTACGAGGAAATCTCCTTCGAGGGCTATGGCCCGGGCGGCGTCGCCATCATCGTCGACTGCACCACAGACAACCGCAACCGCGCCGTCAGCGAAATCCGACACACCTTCGCAAAGAACGGCGGCAACCTTGGCGAGCCCAACTCCGTCCGCTTCATGTTCTCGAAGAAGGGCGTCATCGCCGTCACCAAGGACGCGGCCGACGAGGACAAGCTCATGGGTATTGTGCTCGATGCCGGCGGAGACGACCTGAACGACGAAGGCGACACTTGGGAGATCATCACCGAACCCAATGCTTACGAAGGCGTGGCTCAGGCTGTGCGCGACGCCGGCATCGAGACCGTGATGTCCGAGGTCACGATGGTCGCCAACACCTACACAAAGCTCGAAGGTGCGCCTGCCGCGCAGTGCATCCGGCTGCTCGAAGCGCTCGAAGATCACGACGACGTGCAGAACGTCTATTCGAACTTTGACATGGACGCTAAGCAACTCGAAGAAGTGGCGGGCTAACCTCCACCACGCCATCAACCGGGCCGCCGGGCGAAAATGCCACAGGCGGCCATTCTTTTGCGGAGAAGCTGGACCTTGGGTACGAAGACTTTTTGCCTCCTCAGCGCGCTGTTTCTGACTGCAGTTCTCAACTCAACGGCTCAAACCGCACCTGCTCCGGCGGACCCTGCAGCGATGGCCCCAGCGAAGGCGGCACTGCAAAAAGATCCGTGGGAGATCGGCGCGTTCCTCCAGGGAGGCGTCGGCACCGGCGACCGCTCCGACTTCAGTTTCCTCTCTGCGGGAGCGCGGCTAGGCAAAGTCATTACGGATCCGCATCTGCCCGGCATCCTGCGCGGGCAGTTCGAATACGCTGGCGAGCTGATGCCCTACTGGCAATCTTTCACGCCTGCGCCGCACCTGGGGCTGACGGAGTACATCTACGACGGACAGACTGGCTATGCCTATTTCCCCTACGGCGGCGGGACCTACACCGGCGTCAGTATCACACCGATCATCCTCCGCTGGAACCTGACCCCCGGCCGCCACTTCGCCCCCTGGGTCCAGGGCGCGGGAGGCCTGGTCTATACCACGCACAAGTATCCGCCCGACATTCTCGTTCCGCACGGCGAGCCCGGTGGCACGAGCGTCTGGAATTTCACGCCGCAATTCGGCATTGGATTCCACTACTTCGTGAAGCCGCGCCGCTCGATTGATTTCGCCGCCAACGCCATCCACATCTCCAGCGCGTCATTAGGCGACAGGAACCCGGGCGTCAACGCGAGCGTACAATTCCAGATCGGCTACACCTGGTGGAAGTGAGAGAGGCAGGGTATAGGGGGTAGGGTGTAGGCATTAGCGATTCGAGTTCTACACCCTATCCCCTACACCCTACACGCTACAAATGCCTTCACCGCTCATCGAATGCGTTCCTAACTTCTCCGAGGGCCGCGACTCGGCCATCGTTGAAGCCATCGTTGCCGCCATGGCCGTCGACGGTGTCTCGCTGCTCGATTTCTCCCGTGACCCAGACCACAACCGCTCTGTCGTGACAATCGTTGGGCCTCCTGCTGCGGTCGTTGAATCCGCTGTTCGTGGAGCAGGACGAGCCGCCGAGCTCATCGACCTCTCCTCTCAGCGCGGCGTTCACCCGCGCATCGGTGCGGCCGACGTCATACCCTTCGTACCTGTCCGCGATATCTCGCTCGATCAGTGCGTGCTCTTTGCCCGCCAGGCCGGAGCGGCAATCTGGAACCGCCACGGCATCCCCGTCTATTTCTACGAAGCTGCCGCCGCCCGCCCGGACCGCGCGCTGCTCGAAAATGTGCGTCAGGGTCAGTTCGAAGGCCTGCGTGACGCTGTGAAACGGGAAGTAGCCCGTCGTCCCGATGTCGGCGGCCCCGATCTGCATCCCACTGCCGGAGCCAGCGCTGTCGGCGCACGCCGCTTTCTCATCGCCTGGAATCTCTATCTCAATACTGCTGATGTTGCCACAGCTCGCGCCATCGCCCGCGAGATCCGGGCCTCGGCGGGAGGACTGACCGGCGTCAAAGCAATCGGTGTGCTCGCCCATGGCGAGGCGCAGATCTCCATGAACATTACCGACTTCCGGCAGACCCCGCTGAGCCACGTGTACCAGGCAGTCGAGCAAAAGGCGGCACGTTTCGGTGTCAGGATTGCCCGCGGAGAGTTGATTGGGCTTGTTCCTGAAGCAGCCGCCGAGCGGGAGAGCGAATGGCTGCGTCATTTCCATGAGTTCAACCCCGAGGAAAAAATCCTCGAGCGCAAACTTGAGCACCCAGTGGCGTGGCCCGCGCCTTCGCAGCCCGGTTCGCGTCTAAAATAGAGAAAGATGTGATCGCCGCGGCAAATGAGGCGTTCGAATCAGCCGCGCAGGCATCCATCAGATTGAGCTTTGAAGTAGAGCAACAGCAGAACCAGAGGGACCGGCGCTTCACGCGCTGCCCCGGTACATAAGAATACGAGGCAAGAATCCCGTGAAGTTCGACAAAAGATTCCAACGGCTCGCAATAAGCGCTCTCCTCTCGGCGGCTATCACCGCACTGGCCCCTATGGCCGTGGCGGCGCAGCTCGACAGCGACGCGCGCACCGCCATACCCCACGACGTGCAGCAGATCATCGTCGTCGATTACCGCGCCATGCAGAACTCGCCTGCCGCGATGGACCTCAAGTCCCGCATCCTTCCGCCCGAGCTCAAGCAGCTCGAGCAGGCGCTCAAGAGCTCCGGCTTCAATGAGAACCACGACGTCGACGAGCTCGCCTTTGCGGCCTACCGTACCGGCGAGGGGGACAACGTGAGAATCGTCGGCATTGCGCAGGGACAGTTCTCCATTGCCGACATCCTTGCCAACTTCAAAAAGAACAAGGTCAAACCGGTCCTTTATCGCACGAACAAGCTGTATCCCATGGGCTCGAGCGGCATGCAGGTCGTCTTTCTTAATCCCACGACCATGGTCTTCGGCTCAAGCGATTCACTTAAACCGTCGCTCGACTCACGGGACGGCCTTGCGCCCAATCTGCTCACCAACCAGGAAATGCTCGGCCAGATGGCCGGGGTGGATACCGAGCCGCTGTGGAGCATCCTCGACCAGAAGGGCACCCAGTACATGATGCGCGGCCTGCTGGGGGAAGCGTCGCAGCTTACCGACTATGACCAGATCAAGAAGCGCCTACTCGGCTCGCGCTACACCATGAACTTCCAGAACGGCGTCAAGTTCTCGCTCGACGTGTCCACACCGGACACCTTCACCGCCGCAACTCTGTCGTCTCTGTTGAACGCTGCCGCCATGTACAAGAAGGTGAGCGGCACGGCGACCGAGAAGCAGGCAGTCGATGCGATCACTATCGACTCAAGCGCCGGACAGCTTCAGGTTCGCTTCGCCTCGTCCGACAGCCAGTTCTCCGCGCTTCTGCAGTCTCCGCTTTTTCAATCTGTGGTCAAGTAGACCACGTTCCTCCTGATCCGGCGTCTGCTGCTACACAGGCGCCGGATTATTTTTGTATTTGCCGGAGAATCGCCAGCGCTGCGCCCACCGGGATCAGGCTCACCTGAATGGCCGCGAACAGGTACTTGAGCTTCGGATTTACGCGCAGCCTGGGCCTCAGCCGCAGTGCAGGGTCTTCAATGGCGATCTGCAGGATCCACGCCGCAAAAACCGCCAGGACTGTCGTTATCGCCAGTACACCCGAGTAGAAAAGCACACTGTGACCGCGCAGGCCGCCGAGAGCGCGCACTGCCAGCGATACGCAGAAGAGGTGGAGCAGGTAGATTCCGTAGCTGAGCTGTCCCATCCAGCGGACCGGCTCGAAGAGGCGCGGCAGCTTTCCGTCATACACGGCGAGCGACCACACCGTCGCCGTGCACAGCAGGGCGCTGACCGGCCCGAAGCTGTGATACCACCCGCCGAATCCGTTGGCGATGACCACAGCGAGCGCCGCGACTGCAACAAACGGGAAGCTCGATCGCAGGCGCGGCTTCGAAATCGCGAGGCAGACGCCGAAGAAGAGATTCAGCGGAAAGAGAAACCATGTCCCCGATCCATCGGGCAGCAGATGAAAGCGTGGCACCAACAGCAATCCGACAATCACCGCCAGTGCAATCGCGATCCTGACCGGCTTTTTCAGCAGAAAAAGCAACGGCAGCAGCAGGTAGAACAGCTCCTCGACGCAGAGCGACCACACGATCAGCAGCGGCAGCTTATCGCCATCGGGACTCAACTGAAATGTGAAGGTCAAATAGTACTGGATGTTCCGCCAGATCAGTTCGCCAAGCGCCTGATTATGGAAGAACGGCGTGAACGCCAAAATGCCGAGCAGGGCAATCGTCGCAAAATAAGCCGGATAAATCCGCAGAAAGCGCCGCGCGTAGAAGTACGAGAGCCCCTCGCTGTTCATCAGCACGCGGCCGATCAGAAAGCCCGAAATGCTGAAGAAGAGCGCAACCCCCGCATGACCAACTCCCGGCGGCACCGCGGGAATGCAGTGCAGAACAATCACCAGGAAGCATGCGAGAAAGCGCAAGACGTCGAGCCAGGGCAGATAGGACGGCAGCTTCCGCGACGCGGCGGGGCTTTGTGCGGACGCGACGCCGGGAAACGGGTCAGCCGCGGGTGTGAGGGTCGTGCTCACAGCGCACCACCGCTATCAGATGGAAAGATAAGGGAAATAGCCCGATCCTCCCAGCCAGTCTACTTGCTGTCCCGAGAGATGCAGATGCCCCAAAAGAGCCAGATGCCCTGACGTTCGATTGTCTCTCTGACCCACGCCACCGGCGCTCGTCACAAAGCCTGACTCTCCATTGACTTTCTATCCATAGACAAGCTATACATCAGTCCAAATGGCCCGAAAGACCGATCTGCTCCCCGGAACCCTCGACATGCTCATCCTGAAGACCCTCACCCGTGGCCCTCTTCATGGCTACGGCATAGCCCTGTCGATCAAGAGCGCATCCGACGACGTGTTGACCGTTGAAGAAGGCTCGCTCTACCCGGCTCTCCAGCGCCTGCTTCTTCAGGGATGGGTCAAAGCCGAGTGGAAGATCACCGAAACCAACCGCCGCGCCCGTTTCTACACCCTCACTGCCGCGGGACAAAAGCAGCTCAGCCACGAGCTATCGCAATTCGACCAGATGATCGTAGCCATTACCCGCGTTCTCCAGGACGCATAGGAGCTCGCCATGGACGCTATCGCCCGCTTCTTCCGCAAACTTGGCTTCCTCACTCGCCGCGAAAAGTTCGACGTCGACCTGGAGGAGGAAATGCGCTTTCACCGCGAGCAGCGGGCCAGCGAGCTGCAGGCCGACGGCATGACGCGTGAAGCCGCTCAGCACGCCGCTCGCCGCCAGTTCGGCAATGACACGCGCCTGCACGAACAGAGCAGGGAAGTCGTCTCCTTCCGCGCAGAGAGCGTGGTGCAGGACTCCCGCTTCGCTCTGCGCCAGTTGCGCAAGAATCCCGGCTTCGCGATAACCGCCGTCCTTATCCTCACTCTGGGCATTGCCGCCTGTGTCGCCCTCTTTGCCTTTGTCGACTCGGCGCTGATCAAGCCGCTGCCTTACAAGGATCCCTCGCGCCTGGTTGGCGTCTACGAAAGCGTCCAGGTCTTTCCCCGCTCCAACCTTTCCTGGCAGGACTACCTTGACTGGAAGAAGCTGCAGAAGGTGTACTCGTCATTTGACGCGTGGACCGGCGCGGGCTTTCTCCTTAACACTCCTTCTGGTGTTCAGCCCGCCATGGGCGCTCGCGTCTCCGCAGGATTCTTCAGCACTCTCGGCGTCACCCCCATTCTTGGCCGCGATTTTCGCCCCGGCGAAGACTCACCCGGCGCACC
The DNA here is from genome assembly GCA_963721995.1 of uncultured Acidobacteriaceae bacterium. Taxonomy (GTDB): domain Bacteria; phylum Acidobacteriota; class Terriglobia; order Terriglobales; family Acidobacteriaceae; genus Silvibacterium. The sequence goes on from CAVRNK010000072.1 coordinate 13,634, forward strand.
GCGCACGGCGTTGATCACCTACGCCACCTGGCAGCAGCGCTTCGCTGGTCGCAGAGATATTGTCGGCCAGTCGATCAGACTCGATGGCACTCCAACCACCATCATCGGAGTGCTGCCCCGCGAGTTTCACTTCGCGCCTCGCGGACCGGCTGATTTCTGGCTGCCCATCCAGGAACTGAATGGATGCGAGAAGCGGCGCAGCTGCCACAACCTCTACGGAGTTGCCCGCCTCAAAGACGGCGTCTCGGTCGCGACGGCTCTGGCCGATATGAAATCCATCGCCGCGCAGCTTGAGAAGCAGTATCCCGACTCCAACCGCGGCCAGGGGGCAACTGTTGTCTCTCTCAGCGAAGCCATTGTCGGCGATGTCCGTCCTCTGTTTCTCGTCCTGTTTTGCGGAGCCGCATTGCTGCTGCTCATTGCCTGCGTGAACGTCTCCAACCTTCTTCTGGTCCGCGCCGAAAACCGCCGCCGCGAAATGGCGGTGCGCGGAGCTCTTGGCGCCTCGCGGGGCCGCCTCGTCCTCCAGTTCTTTATCGAATCGCTCGTGCTCGTCGTGGCCGGCAGTGTCCTCGGACTGGCCGCGGCTTACGCGACCATGCACCTGCTTCTCCGGCTTATCCCCACCGACCTGCTCGACTACGTGCCTTATCTGCGGGGCATGAGTTTCAACTCACGGGTGCTGGGGTTTGCCGGCCTCGTCGCCCTGCTCGCTGTCGGAATCTTCTCGCTGGCGCCTTCCCTTCGCCTGTCCCCGTCGAACCTTCGCTCCGATCTCGCCGAGGGCGGTCGCGGCTCTGCCGGAACCGTCTGGCGGCGTTTCGGGTCGAATCTGGTTGTGCTTGAATTAGCGATCGCTGTCGTGCTGCTGGCGGGGGCCGGACTCATCACGCGCAGCTTCTACCATCTGCTCCACGTCGAACTCGGATTCGCTCCTGATCATCTCGCCACGCTTGAGATCGCCGCGTCCGGAAAAGCCTACGAAAAGCCAGAGCAGCAGGTTCTGTTGGCCCGCCAGATTGTAACAACGGTGAAAACGCTGCCGGGGGTGCAGTCGGCCGCCATCAGCACGCGCCTACCGATCAGCGGCAACGGAAATACAACGTGGATCAGAATTCTTGGCCATCCTTACAACGGCGAACACAATGAGGTGAACGAACGCGAAGTAGGTTCCGAATACTTCGCAACCATCAAGAGCCGCATCGTGAACGGCCGCTATTTCACCGAGACGGACGACGCATCCAGGCCGAAAGTTCTCATCATCAACCAGGCGCTGGCGAAAAAATTCTTTCCCGGTGAAGACCCCATCGGAAAGAAGATCGGCGATACGAGCCTTTCGCCTGACTCCATGCGCGAGATCGTCGGCGTGGTCGACGACATTCGTGAAGGCGGGCTGAATGAGGAGATCTGGCCTGCGGTCTATCACCCCTTCAACCAGGACCCCGATAACTATCTCACAATCGTTGCGCGCACCTCGCAGGCTGAGCAGGCTGTGCTGCCCGGCCTTGTAGCTGCCATCCACAAAGTCGACCCGAACATAGGCACGCGCAACCCGCTCACCATGGTTCAGATCATCAACAATTCGCCGACCGCCTATATTCAGCGCACCGCCGTGTGGCTGGTCGGTGGCTTTGCGGTTCTCGCCCTCGTGCTCGGTGTTGTTGGCCTCTATGGCGTCATTGCCTACTCCGTCAGCCAGCGCACCCGTGAGATCGGTGTTCGCATGGCGCTGGGAGCGCAGCGAAGCTCGGTTTACCAACTCATTCTGAAAGAAGCCGGCCTGCTGACGGTCCTAGGAGTCGTCGCTGGTCTCGGCTGCGCGATCGGTGCCGCAGCTTTCATGGGAAAGCTGCTCTTCGGTGTGCGTTCGTGGGATATCCCGACCCTCGCCTCGGTAGCTATGCTGCTCGGGCTCTCGGCGCTCGTGGCCAGCTTCATCCCCGCACGCCGCGCCGCGTCGGTGAATCCCGTGGAGGCCCTGCGCGCTGAATAGCCTTTTGATCCCGGAGAGAAATCAATGGAAACGATCGCTCGATTCTTCAGGAAGATCCTCATTCTCATTCGCCGCGAAAGGTTCGACGCCGACCTGGGAGAGGAAATGTGCTTTCACCGCGATCAGCAGGCCAGAGAACTGGAGGCCGGCGGCATGACGCGTGAAGCCGCGCAGCACGCCGCTCGTCGCCACTTCGGCAACGATACGCGCCTGCACGAGCAGAGCAGGGAAGTCGTCTCCTTCCGAGCCGAGAGCATCGCGCAGGATCTGCGCTTCGCTCTGCGCCAGCTGCGCAGGAATCCGGGATTTGCGGCAACCGCGATTCTGGTGCTGGCCCTCGGCATCTGCGCCAGCGTCGCCATCTTCGCCTTTGTGGACGCGGCCCTCATCCAGCCGCTGCCGTACCAGACTCCCTCGCGGCTGGTGATTCTTTTCGAAACCATCTCGGTCGGGCCGCGCTTTCATCTGTCCTATCTCGATTACCTGGACTGGAAGAAGCTCAATAAGTCGTTCACCTCCGTAGATTTATATTCTCCCTACAGCTTCATGCTGCGCACGCCCACAGGCAGGCAGGAGGCCTTTGGCGCCAGCGTCAGCCCGGGCTTCTTTCACACGCTCGGTGTCACTCCGGTGCTCGGGCGCGATTTTCATCCCGATGCCGATTCTCCATCCGCGCCCCGCACGGTGCTCATAAGTTATTCGGCCTGGCAGAGGAGATATGGCGGCCGCCGCGACGTCATCGGCCAGACTGTCACGCTGAATGACGTTCCCCACACCATCATCGGAGTTCTGTCGAGCGATTTCCACTTTGCGCCGGCCGAGCCTGCGGACTTCTGGGCGGCTCTAAATGCTTCTGGCGATTGCGAAAAGATGCGGGGGTGCCATAACTCCTTCGGCGTCGCACGGTTGAAAGACCGGGCTTCGCTGTCATCCGCACTGTCCGACATCCGGGCAATCGCACAGCAGCTCGAGAAGCAGTATCCGGATTCGAACCGCAGCCGTGGCGCATTGCTCGCTCCTGTCACCGATGTGATCTTCGGCGATATCCGGCCTATTTTGCTTACGCTGCTGGCCGGAGCAGCGTTGCTGCTGCTCATTGCCACGGTCAATGTCGCCAGCCTCCTGCTGGTCCGTTCCGAAAGCCGGCGGAGAGAGATGGCGGTGCGCGGCGCGCTGGGTGCTTCGCGCGCCCGGCTGATCCGCCAGTTCGTCACCGAGGGCCTTACCGTGGCCATAGCTGCCAGTGCGCTGGGCGTGGGTGCGGCCTATCTCACGATGCGGCTCATCGCCGGCCTCATCCCCCGGGACATGATCGCCACCATGCCCTACCTCCACGGCCTCGGACTGAATGGGCGGGTGCTGCTCTTTGCTTGCGCCGTTTCTCTCATGACCGGCCTTCTGCTTTCGCTTACGCCGGCACTGCGGCTGCCGATGGAGGATCTCCACGCCGGCTTGAGCGAAGGCGGACGCGGCTCGGCGGGCGTGATGTGGCGTCGCTTTGGAGCCAACCTCGTCATTGTCGAGCTCGCCGTGGCCGTCGTACTGCTGGTGGGCGCCGGGCTGCTCGGCAAGAGCTTCTACTACCTGCTTCACGTCAACACCGGAATCGTGCCCCAGCGTCTTGCCATGGTGCAGGTCGATGCCTCCGGCGGTGCGTACGGCAAAGACCCCCAGCAGGCTGCACTCGGGCGGCAGATCATCGCCAGGGTCAAAAGCCTGCCGGGAGTGGAATCAGCAGCCCTTTCGAACACACCGCCGCTGGGCGACGGCGACGGAATCAAGGTCTTCACCGTGGTGGGAAGGCCGCAGCTCGGCGAGAGCTACGAGTCGATCTACCGCAGGGTAAGCTCCGGATATTTCGCCACTCTCCGTACCGAACTTGTGCAGGGACGCTATTTCACCGAGCAGGAAGATACATCACGGCCGCCTGTTACTGTTATCAACCGCTCGCTCGCGGCAAAGTATTTCCCCAATGAGAACGCTCTCGGGCGGCAGGTCAACGTCGACGGCGCCAAGAAGGAAATCATCGGCGTCGTCGATGACATTCAGGAAGGCCAGCTCGATGCCGGTCCACGGGCAGCAATGTATGTTCCCTTTAATCAGGATCCGGATATCGATTTTGCGGTGATCGTTCGCACTTCGCAGGACGAGCAGTCCGCGCTGCCGCTATTAGCGTCCTCCGTTCACGAAACCGATCCCGGACTTGCAACCTTCAACCCGGTCACCATGCGCGAGCGCATCCATGATTCGCCGACGGCATACCTGCACCGCGCCGCCGCATGGCTGGTGGGAGGCTTCGCCATCCTTGCCCTCGTGCTCGGCGTAGTTGGACTCTATGGCGTCATCGCCTACTCCGTCAGCCAGCGCACCCGTGAGATCGGTGTTCGCATGGCGCTGGGAGCGCAGCGCAGCTCGGTTTACCAACTCATTCTGAAAGAAGCCGGCCTGCTGACGGTCCTGGGAGTGGTCGCTGGCCTGGCCTGCGCGATCGGTGCTGCAGCATTCATGGGCAAGCTGCTCTTCGGTGTGCGTTCGTGGGATATCCCCACCCTCGCCTCCGTCGCCCTGCTGCTCGGAGTCTCGGCGCTCGTGGCCAGCTTCATCCCCGCACGCCGCGCGGCGTCGGTCAATCCCGTGGAGGCCCTGCGCGCTGAGTGACTCGTAGCGAGTGAAGCGCACACGCTGAAACGAATCCTGCCTCTCTGTCACTACCCGGCATACCGATGCGCGACTCAAACTCGCGCGCCGGCAGGGAGGCAGCATGGCATCCCACTGGTGTACGCATTTTCAGAGATGGTGCCAATTCGGAGCCACGAGCCTGAAATCGACGCGACCATCAGCCGGGGTCCCCATGAACAGGTCTTCGTTCGTGGGGTGGTCAGGGAGCGGCGATCCTGCAAAAAGCAGGACAGGTCGCGGCATCTCTGAAAATGCCATGAAGCTCTGGACGGCAACCGCAATTGCGGTTGCGCTTCAAGCCGGTCTGGGATGCCAGGCCCGCCGCCTTCCGGCAATGATTCAGGTGCCTGACGCCCGCAGCCTATCGGTCAACCATCCGCCGGATGGGCATCCGGAGATGACTTCCCAACCATCGCGCCATTGGTCTCCGAATACGCGCATCTTTCGGGGATCAGTTTCTTCAGCATCATTCGAGCATGATCTGATCGCTCGCTAGGCAGCACCCACCAACCAGCATTTCGAAGTAGCGAAGACCCGAGCCGCTAGTGCTTGAACACCTGCATCATCATCTCGTTCTGCACCTGGTCGAGTTGCTTCAGCGTCGACTCCAGGGTCGGACGATCGTCCAGGGAGGCGCCCATCATCAGTTCTTTCAGCTGGAAGGCAGTGTGCCGCATCAGGATTTCGGCATTCTTGAGCTTTTTCGCATCGTCCGCGACGCCCATGTGAATCTTCTCGGTGTATTCCTGCACAGCTTTCAGGGAAGCCGACGCCTTTGTCTTGTCGCCCGCCGACATTTGCTGGCTGGCCAGCGCGAGCATGGAGTGGGCCAGCTCGGCATACATAAAGCATTGCTCTTTAGGAGAAGCCTGCGCAGCCTTGCTGGCAAGCGCAGAGATCTGCTGCGCGTCGAGTACTTTATCGTTTGCCGCGAATGCCGCGGGGGCGGCGACAAGCGTAGCGAGTGCGAAAGCAAGAACGAACCGCATGATGCACCTCCCGGGGTGCAACGGGAACGTTAAACGCTACTTACTTTTTTCGAGGACTGCCAGCCTTTGCTTTGCCTGCCACTCCTCGTCTGGAAACTTTCCCAGAGCCGACTTGAGGAACAGTTGATAATACTCCACTGATTGCTGTCTGTGATGAAGATTATCGTAAGCAGTTGCCCATAGAAAGTAAGTAGCCGGTGTTTCCGAAGCTAGTTTTGATCGCATCGTAAGGGCGTCGACCACCAGCTGGAACTGGCCGGTCTTGGAAGCTGCAAATGCGATCCCTCCCCACGCATCGGAATCATCTTGCTTGATCTTCACTGCGCGCTGGAACATTTCCAGCGCCTCATCGTACTTCTGTTCCCGGATCAGAACCTGGCCGCGCTCTGATGCCAATTCGGCATCGCCCGGCGCCGCCGCAAGCAGATTTGCGTAGACGGCATCGGCCTTCTCGTAGTTCTCCGCCTGCACATAGGCGTCGGCCAGCATCATGCCGATATCCCGGTCCCGGGGCTTGAGCTGGCGCAGCTTCTCGAGCGCTGTCACCGCCTCGTCCGTTTTGCCCTCCGCGGCCAGCAGGGCGGCAAGTTGCGTATTCAGCGCCGGATCGTCGGGATCCCGGCTGAGCGCCGCCTTCAGCAGCGGTTCCGCGTCGGCGTACTTCTTCTCCGAAAGCAGGAGGTGCGCCAGCCCGGCCGTCGCCACCGACGATTCCGGGTCGACCTTCAGCACGCGCCGGTACGCCTCCTCGGCCACGGCCTGGTCCCCTGCAGCTTCGGCGATCTCTGCTGTAAGCAGCGTGTCATCTATGGTTTCAGGCGACAACTTCAACGCTTCGATCAAGTCCAGCTTCGCCTGATCCGGATCCGATTCACGAAGCAATTTCGCCAGCGTCCGGTACGTCTGCGCCTTGGCTGCCGGGTTCGGCGGATTCGGATCCAGCGTCACGGCCGTCTCTAATTCTGCCTTCGCATCGGCCGCCGCCTTTTGATTTTCGGATCCGGACTGAGCCAGCAGGAGCCCGAGCGCCATCCGCGCCTCAAACTGCTTCGGGTCGGCCGCGACCGCCTTACGATAGAAACCCTCTGCTGCCTGCGTCCGCCCCTGCGCGTCATCGCAATATCCGCGGTCGAAGAGCGCCCGGGCGTCACCTGAATGGGCCGACAGGTAGCCATCCAGCAGCCCCCGCGCCTTGGTGTAGTTCTTCGCGTCGATCGCTGCTTCCGCCTGGGCGAGAGGCCCCGACTGCGGGCCTTGGGCCGGCTGGTCGTCCGCGCTCGTCCCCGGCGGCAGAGAAGCCGACTGGGCATGGAGCGCCGCTGGAACCAGGACAACCGGCAACAGAAATAACTTCAGGAAGCCAGACCGCATTACGCCACCACTTCGCTCGCGACCTCGCGCCGCGCCGTCAGAACCTTGTTCAGCCAATACCCGGTGTGCGAGAACTCGCACTGCGCTACCTGCTCCGGGGTGCCCGCCACCACTATCTGGCCGCCCGCTGAGCCGCCTTCCGGGCCCAGATCGATTACCCAGTCCGCCGATTTGATCACGTCGAGATTGTGCTCGATCACCACCAGCGACCCGCCTCCATCGATCAGCTTGCGAAACGCTGTGAGCAGCTTGCTCACGTCGTCGAAGTGCAGCCCGGTCGTCGGCTCGTCGAGGATATACATCACCCGGCTCTGCCGCTTCCTACCGTCGCTGCCCGCACTCGCCCGCACTGAAGCCAGGTGCGACGCCAGCTTCACCCGCTGCGCCTCGCCACCTGAGAGCGTCGTCGCCGACTGTCCCAGCCGCACGTAACCAAGTCCCACCTCGTCCAGCACTGCCAGCTTTTCGACGATCTTGTTCTGCCCGGCAAAGAACCGCAATGCCTCCTTGACGGTCATCTGCAGCACTTCGTGAATGTTCCTGTTCTTGTACCGGACCTCGAGCACGCTGGCCTTGTACCGCGTCCCGCTGCACTCTTCGCAGGGCAGCTCCACGTCCGCAAGGAATTGCATTTCGACGGTCACCGTACCGTCGCCGTCGCACACATCGCAGCGCCCGCCCGGCACGTTGAAGGAGAAGTGCCCTGCGCCGTAGCCGCGCCGCTGCGCCTCCGGCTGTGCCGCAAAAAGCTCACGAATCGCATCGAAGGCCTTGATGTAGGTCACCGGATTCGACCGCGGAGTCCGCCCGATCGGCGCCTGGTCGACCAGAACTATATCGTTCAGCCGCTCCGTCCCCTTGATCTCGCGATACACATTCGCCGGATCGCCACCCTCCGTCTTGCCTAGGTGATGCGAGATCACGCGGTACAGCACCTCGTGCACGAGCGTCGACTTGCCCGACCCCGACACGCCGGTGATGCCCACCAGCATGCCCAGCGGAATCTCGACATCCAGCCCGCGCAGGTTGTTCGCCCGCGCTCCGCGCAACCGTATCCAGTCCCGTGCCGTGCCCGCCTCGCGTCGCCGCGTCGGCACCGGAATCGTCAGCTGCCCGGAGAGATATTTTCCCGTGATCGAATCGGGGTTCCGCTCAACTTCCTCCACCGTGCCTGCCGCCAGCACGCGTCCGCCAAACTCACCGGCACCCGGACCCAGATCGAGCAGGTAGTCGGCCGAGCGAATCACATCAGGGTCGTGCTCGACGACAAGAATCGTATTGCCCAGGTCACGCAGGTTTTCCAGTATCCGGATCAGTTTCGCGGTATCGCGAGTGTGCAACCCGATCGAAGGCTCGTCCAGCACGTACAAAGCGCCCACCAGCTGCGAGCCGAGCGACGTCGCCAGCTGAATTCGCTGCGATTCGCCTCCCGACAGGGTCGATGCCAGCCGGTCGAGGGTCAGGTAGTCCAGCCCGACGGCGTCCAGAAAATGTAGCCGCTGCTGAATCTCATGCAGGATGCTTCCCGCAATCTCCTGCTGCATCGGACTAAGCTCGATGCCCTGAAAGAACTCATTCGCCGCCCGGATCGTCAGCGCCGCCGCTTCGCAGATGTTCCGCGAGCATTTGCCGTCACCTACGCGCACCGCCCGCGCCTCAGCCCGTAGCCGCTGACCCTTGCACTCCGGACAAAGCGCATACCCGCGATACTTTGACAGCATCACGCGCACATGCAGCTTGTACTTCTTGCGTTCCAGCAACTGAAAGAAGCCGTGCACGCCGACGAACGTCCCACGCCCCTCAAGCACAAACGACTGCTGGTCGACCGACAAGTCATACCAGGGCACATCCACGGGAATCCCATGCTGCTTCGCCGATTTCTTCAGTTCGGTGAAGTACGAGCGATACTTCGGCCGATTCCATGGATCGATGGCCCCCTGGTCGAGCGTCTTCGACTTGTCCGGAATGATCAGGTCGAGATCGAAGTCGATCGTGTTGCCAAACCCCTGGCACCGTGGGCACGCGCCGAACGGATTGTTGAACGAGAACAGCCGCGGCTCCGGCTCGCGATACACGCGGTGACAGTTTTTGCACTCGAATGCTGCTGAAAATCGCAGCCGCTCGCGCTCGACCTCGTCGCTTTCGCGAGGCACAATCTCGAACAGGATCTCGCCCACCTCGCGATAGCCGATCTCCGCCGCATCCACAATGCGCGCGCGGTTATCAGCCGACACCACGATGCGATCGACGAGGATAAAGACTGGCAGCGCAAAGTTGATCTCCAGCAGCGATTCCGGCGTCGAAAACTCGAAAATCCTCCCGCCCTGGTACAACCGGTTGAATCCGCGCTTGCGCAGATCCGTCAGCCGCTCTTTCAACTCGTCCGTCAGCGCCGGCTCATCTGCCTTCTTTGCGGCCTTCCTGGTTGCTTTCTTCGCGCGGGGAGTCTTCACCGCCGGTTCTTCTTCCGTCTCCGCTGCTGGAGCAGGCCGGGAACTTGGTGTGACCGGAAAAATCGCGTGCAGCCGTGTGCCTTCGACGAGCGCCAGCACTGCCGCCGCAATTTCGTCCACAGTGTCACGCTTCACTACGCCGTCGCAGACCACACAGTGCACCACACCGCAGCGTGCCCACAGCAGGCGCATGTAGTCGTAGATCTCGGTTGCGGTCGCTACCGTCGAGCGCGGATTTCGTGTGGAATTCTTCTGCTTGATGGCGATCGCCGGCGCCAGCCCGTCGATCAGGTCCACATCCGGTTTCTCGATGCGCTCCAGAAACTGCCGGGCGTATGCGGATAAAGACTCAACATACCGCCGCTGGCCTTCCGCATAGACCGTATCGAACGCGAGCGAAGATTTCCCCGAGCCCGACACGCCGGAAACCACCGCCAGCCTGCCGTGCGGAATATCGCAATCGATGTTCTTCAGGTTGTGAGTCCGCGCGCCGCGGATAACGATCTGATCGGTCAAAAAGTCTGCCCCAAGCTCAAAACGGGAGCGATCCCACCAGCTGTAATTTCGGTGGGAAAACAAAGAGTCCCATTTTGATTATAGGGGCTTGCAACGGCTCAGGAAACCACGCGAGGGACCTGCGGACACTCGCCGACCGCAACGGCGAGGCCAATCGTTTCAATACAAATGGATAGAAGGCAGCGACATCGGCCTTGAGGCACACCTCGGCATTCGGCTCACCCGCTCCAGGCCGGGTGAATCCCTTGTCGTCGACGCTCAGGTGCAGAGGTGTCGTCGGACAAAGCTCGGGGTTAACCGCATATCCCACCGCCATCGGATCGAAGAGAGTCGGAATCGGCTGGCCCCACTCACGGTACAGCTCCTCAATCTGCTTAGTAAGCGGCGTCCCCTGAGCGAACAGGGCCTTAAGCTGTTGTTGGTCCAGCCTCAGGATCGTCGCATCGAGCGGCGTCACGTATAGCGGAACGCCCGACGTAAACACCTTCTGTGCCGCCGGAATGTCGCACAGAATATTCCACTCCGGATCGGGTGCGCCACCCTTGTATCCCTTGTAGACCGATCCGCCCATCATCACGATGCGCTTCAGCTTGCGAAAGGTGGCCGCGTCTTTGTCGATCGCGGCCCCCAGATTGGTCTGCGGACCGATCGCAATCAGCGTGATCTCGCCCGGATGCTTGCGGATCTCGCTGAGGATGAAATCCGGCGCCGTTCCTGGCTGAACCTGCTTGGCATCGCCGCCCTCGGCATACGCTGCCTGCGTAAACTTCGGACGCGGGGCCGTCTCCACGCCGGCAACCACCGGAATATCACTGCGTCCCGTCGCGTCCAGCATCTGCACCGCCAGCCGCGCCCGCAGCTTCGTATCGCCGAGTGCCGTCGTTATGCCCAATATCTTGAATTCTGGACTTTGCAGCGCCAGCCCGACGGCGAATGCGTCATCGATGTCGTCGCCGATATCCGTATCGATGATGACGAGTTGCTTGGGCTTGGGGCCCTGTGTGTGCGCCGTTTGAGCGGAGACCTCGTGGAAGAGGCACGTTGTGAGCAGCAGTATTGCCGAGAAAATGCGGATCTTCATGCTGGTGCCATCAGGCTATCGCGTCGTGCCCGAGCGTGTCCTGCTCGCCCGTGTCTTTTGATTCGCTCTGCGCCGCAGCTCCCAAGCGGTGCGCAGCGCCCCTGCGAGCACGTCTTCATTCGCCTTTGCCAGAACGATGTGAGTCGCGCCCATCCTGCCCCATCCGCCCTTGACCGGGACAAATACGTCCGGCATCTCCGCGACGAAATCCGCCTGCTGTTCCGGCGTCAGCATGAGATTGCCGTAGCCTTCGCTCTGCGATGCCAGAGTCGCGAAGATTCTTCCGCCCACGCGGAAATCGGCTGACCCCATGTGCGAACCTTCCTCAGCGCCTTCAAGGCTAAGTGCGATCCGCCGGAAATCCGACACCGTCATATGTCGCGCCTACGCTCGTGTGCTGTCACCCTGCGCCGTGGTCTGCGCGGGCTTGCTCGACGCGGGCACCGGCGAAAGCAGGGAGTCGAGCAGCAGCAGGATCCCGCCGACGACAATCGCCGAGTCGGCCACGTTAAAGTCCGGCCAGTGGTAATGGACGATGTGCACCTCGAGAAAATCCACCACCATGCCGTAACGAATCCGGTCCCACACGTTTCCGAGCGCGCCGCCCAGCACTAGCGCCATGGAAAGCGCCGTGAGCGACAGCTTGCGCCCCACGCGCACCAGCACGATCAGCACCACTACCGCTGCCAGCAGCGAAAACGCAGTCAGCATCCAGCGCGTCCGCTCGGGATTCGGCAGGCTGGTGAACATGCTGAACGCCGCACCCGAGTTCTCCACATGCGAGATGCGAAACACATGCGGAATCACCGTGATTGCATCGCCCTCAGTGATGTGGCGGCTCACCCAGATTTTGGTGATGCGGTCGAGGGCGATCACCAGCGCTGAAATCCCCAGCAGCAACGGCCGCCAGTCGCGAATGCGGCTCATGCGTGCGCCTGCTTTTCTGCCGATTCGATGAGCGACTTATAGCCCATCAGGTCCAGCGCCTCGCGGCAGCGTCCGCAGACTACCGGCCATGGCCCGTACTGATCCGTGTCAGTTCGGTAGTTCCAGCAGCGCTCGCACTTGATGCCGTTGGCCGGAAAAACCAAAGGATTAAGAAGTTTCTTATTGAGCAAGTCGGAGTTGACAATTGGCACGGCTCCGGCTTTCAGACCGAGCTCGTCATCGATCTCTACTTGAGATACGTTCAATAGCTCCTTCAGGCTGCTCTCGTATTTCTTCAGGAGCCGCCAAGGTTCACCCGCAGGAACGGCCTCGATCAGAACTTTCGATTCGAGAGCTTTGCCAATTTTGCCAGCTTTGCGCTGGGCTTCCAGCGCAATCATGACCTCATCGCGAATCAACAGCAGGTTTTTCCAATCCTTGAGTAAAGCCTCATCTTTTTTGCTGATATTTTCAGGGCGCCAGAACTCCGCTAGGTGTACGCTCGCTTCGCGCTCCTCGGTCTTAGGCAAATATCCCCAGACCTCTTCAGCAGTGAAGCTCAGAATCGGAGCCACCAGCCGCACCAGCGCCTCCGTGATTTTCCAGATCACCGTCTGCGCCGACCGCCGCTCCACGCTCACCGGAGCGAAGGTGTACATGCGGTCCTTCAGCACATCCAGATACAGCGCCGAGAGGTCGACGATAGTGAACTCGTTGATCGCGTGATATACCCGGTGAAATTCAAACTGCTCGTACCAGGTGAGAACCTTCTCCGTCAGCTCACCCGTTCGCGCCAGCATGTAGCGGTCGAGGGGCAGCAACTCATCGTCCTTCACCGCATCCCGCAACGGATCGAACCCGTGCAGATTCCCGAGCAGGTACTTGAACGTGTTCCGCAGCTTGCGATAGTTGTCTGCAGCGCGCTGCATCAGGCTTTCGCTGGCCGCAACGTCCTCGCGGAAATCCACGCTCGCCGTCCACAGCCGCACCACTTCCGCGCCCAGGCGATCCGCAATATCAACAGGATCAACACCATTGCCCAGCGACTTCGAGAACGCTCGCCCCTGCTCATCGAGAGTCCACCCTACCGTCGCCACGTTTTTATAGGGAGCAGTGTCTTTGACCGCGACCGAGCAGAGCAGGGAAGAGTGAAACCATCCTCTATGTTGGTCCGCACCCTCGATGTAGAGGTCCGCCGGGAAGGCCAGTTCGTCATTGCCCACCAGCACGGCATTCCAGCTGATCCCCGAATCGAACCACACGTCGAGGATGTCCATCTCCTTACGGAACGCCGAAAGCCCTCCGTCGCCCTGCACCGATCCGCACTTCGCGCACTTCGTTCCGGCCGGCAGCAGATCTTCGACGGAATACTTGTGCCACGCCTCTGCGCCTTCTTTCTCGAACAGCGCAACGATGTGCTTGTTGACCAGCTTGTTTTCGAGCGGCGTATGGCACTTGTTGCACAGGAACATCGCGATGGGCACGCCCCAGAACCGCTGCCGCGAGATGCACCAGTCGGGCCGGGTGGCGATCATGTTCCAGATGCGATCCTCACCCCACGCCGGATCCCACTTCACCCGTTTGATCTCGTCGAGCGCCCGCTGCCTGAAGGTAGTTGCGGCGTTATCGGATGTATCCCCGTCGACGTTTTTCAACTTCGTCTCCATGCCGATAAACCACTGCTCCGTGGCCCGGAAGATCACCGGGTTGTGGCAGCGCCAGCAATGCGGATAGGAGTGATAAATATCGCTGCGTCCCATCAGGGCGCCGACCTCGCCGAGCAGCTTGATGATCGGCTCGTTCGCCTCAAAGACCGTGAACCCTTCCCACTCCGAGCGTCCGTTGCGCAGCCGCCCTTCGTTGTCCACATTGCACGTCTGATCAAGCCCGTACCGCGCACCGGTGTAGAAGTCATCCGCACCATGCGCCGGAGCCGTATGCACCGCACCCGTGCCGGTATCCGCGGTCACGTATTCGGCGTTCACGCCCAGCACGCTCCGCTCCAGGAACGGGTGCTCGAAGGTCACGCGCTCCATCTTCGCGCCCTTGAACTTCGCGATCTCCTTCGCATCTTCAAGCTTGCAGGCATCGCGAACCGCCGCAGCCAGCGCCTCGGCGACAATGTATACATTTCCGTCCTGCTCCAGTGCGACGTAATCAAACTCAGGATGAAATGCCACCGCCAGCGATGCCGGGAGCGTCCACGGAGTCGTCGTCCAGATGATCGTCCACACCGGCTTGCCGGCCAGCGCCGGATCAATCGCCGCCGGATCGCTGGTCAGCGCGTAGCGCACGTAGACGCTGGGGCTGGTGTGCATCTCGTACTCGACCTCGGCCTCGGCCAGCGCCGTGCGGTCGTGCAGGCACCAGTAAACCGGCTTCAGTCCCTTGTAGACGAAGCCCTTCTCAAAGAAGTCGTAGAAGGTCTCCAGCGTCTTCGCCTCGTAAGGCTTTGACATCGTCAAATAGGGCTTGTCCCAGTACGCAAAGACCCCCAGCCGTACCAGCTGGCTGCGCTGCAGGTCGATAAACTTCTGCGCGTATTCGCGGCACGCGCGCAGCACGGAGAGCGCCGGCATCTCCAGCTTTTTGCGCCCCAGCTTCTCGTCAACTTTGATCTCGATGGGCAGCCCGTGGCAGTCCCATCCTGGCACCAGCGGAGCGTCGAACCCCGCCATGGTCTTCGATTTAAGGATGAAGTCCTTAATGCACTTCTGCAGCGCGTGGCCAAGGTGAATAGGCCCATTCGCGTACGGCGGCCCGTAATGCAGGATGTACTTCGGCGCACCCTTGCGCGCCGCCCGGATCTGCTCATACAGCCCGGAATCCTTCCACTGCTTCAGCCGGACCGGCTCATTCTGGGGCAGGTTTGCCTTCATCGGAAACCTGGTTTCCGGAAGGGTCAGGGTCGACTTCAGTTCCAGCTTCTTCTCCGGTGTCGCCGTTTCGTTCACAGTGCTCGCGGTCGTACCCGCGGGGGACGTCTTTTCTTTCGTAGTCATCATCAGTGGGGTAAAACTTCATTGTATCGTCTGAATGGAAATGTTCTTCGATTCAGTGACTTCGTGGGGCCCGCGCCGTCTATACTTGGTGGCGCTGGTACCGTCTGCACACTTTTGCGCGCGTCCTAACCTGAAATAGGGATGAACTGGTTGAGATACGGCAAGACAAGCAGGCCAGCAGTCGTCCATAATGGAGAGATAGCCGCGGGCCAGCCCTTCGGCAGAGCAATATGGGCAATCAGCTTTTGACACCTCCTGAACTGGAGCCAGACATAACCCGGCCGGCAGAAAAAGAGCCCGATTTTCTGTTCGAGACCAGCGGCTCCATGTGGTCCTCGCTCATCTCCAATTTGCGAGACGCCTTTTCGTCTTCGAAGCAACCCCCGCTTCAGTTAAGTTCTAAGCCAGTCGCAGTCGAAGATCTCGAAGTAGAAGAGTCGGTCTGGAAATCTCTCGGAACCGGCATTCACGACGTCTTCTTTCCGAAAAAGCTCCCGCCGCTCGAACTCACATCTCAGCCGCTCGCCGTTGAAGATCCGACCAAAGAAGAGCCGGTCTGGAAGACCCTTGGCGCCAGCATTACGGATATCTTCTTTCCGAAGAAGCTGCCGCCGCTGGAGCTCACCTCGAAGCCGGTCGCGGTTGTCGATCCGATGGCCGTCAAGCGCGACCCCAAGTCGAGCGCGCTGGCCATCGTCGCGCACGTTGTCGTCATCGGCCTGATCCTGTTCTTCTTCTGGGCGCAATGGCGTACCCGCGCCATCGAGAGGAAAAAGAACCTCGCCGACGCGGACGTCAAGCCGTTCATCCCCCTGACCATGAAGATGAATCAATCCATGGGCGGCGGTGGCGGCGGCGGAGCGCACGAACTCGTCGAAGCCTCCAAGGGTCACCTGCCCAAGATGGCCAAGACCCAGATAGTGCCCCCGCAGATCATCCGCAACGACAATCCCAAGCTTGCTGTCGATCCCACCATCGTCATGCCGCAGCAGGTTAAGCTGCCTGACGCTCCCAACATGCCTAATGTCGGCGTGCCCCAGTCGCCACAGGTGGCGCTCGCCTCGCAGGGCGGAGGCTCAGGCTCCGGCTTCGGCAGTGGCCGCGGCGGAGGCATCGGCTCCGGCAATGGCAATGGCGTCGGTCCGGGCGAAGGCGGAGGATACGGCGGCGGTCTGATGCGTCCCGGCGGAGGCGTCTCTGCTCCCCAGGTCATCTTCTCCGTCGATCCCGAATTTTCTGATGAGGCGCGGCGCGCCAAGTACCAGGGAATCTGCGTCGTCTCGGTCATCGTGGATGCCCAGGGCAATCCGCAGCGCGTCCGCGTAATACGACCGCTCGGCATGGGCCTCGATGAAAAGGCGGTCGAAGCGGTGAAGCAGTATAAGTTCAAGCCTGCCTACTACCAGGGACATCCCGTGGCCGTAGAGGTCAATATCGAAGTGAACTTCCGTATCTACTGATCGCTTTTTCCGACGATCTTCGCGACGCCGGCTCCGTCTGGGGCCGGCGTTCTGTTTTCGGGTCCCGGCTAATCTCGCCGAACGACGGGCGCGGGCGTTACCATGCTTTGTCATAGGAGAAATGCCGATGCCTGTATTTGTAAAAATGCAGAACAGCCAGGAATTTGATGTGGTGACTGACGGGGTAAATGCCCAGGAAAATGGAGAGACTCTGCGCGTCTTCGACGCGAAAGGCAATCTGGTAGGGAGATTCAGCAAAGTCGCGGAATGGTTCGTCGGCCAGGCACGCCCGAACAAGGAGTAACGGAGACTCGGCCGCTCGCTATGTCCGGTCCGAAACACACCCGTGAACTCACCGGTCGGGAGAAGCGCTGTCACTCGTGGACTCCCAGGGAGGATGGACCTCGATGCCGAGACGCGCCAATGCCTGCTCCGGCGTCGCGAAATCAAGACTTACCGGAAACTTCAGTGCTTCCCACGCTAATAGTCCTCCCGCGAGGACGTAGATGTTGTCGATTCCTTGCCGACGCATTACGGCGGCGACGCGTGCACTCACGAAGCTATTCTTCGAGCGGCAATAGAGAACCATATCGAGACCGTCAGGCATAATGATTTTTCGTTTGAGTCGTAGTTCGCGAGGGTCAAGACGAACCGCTCCTGGAATCCCGACCGTCTTCTCGGGATCATCCTCAAACCTTAGCAAGTCGACCACACCCACCTTCTGACCCTCGTCCAGTCTCGTCTTCAGCAGTTCAGGAGCGATCTGCCGTGACCGCAGAAGTCGCATCAAACGCAGCAGCAGCAGCATTTTCCAAACAAAAAAGATCAGGAAAGGAATCCCGAAGATCAGGATGAGGGCAGTTGCAAGCGCAGAAGTGTATCGCGCGATCTGCTCAAGTTCCTTTGCAAAAACGAAACCGCAGGTAATGTAGGTTCCGGACCAGAGAGCAGCTCCAGCGGCGTCGTGAACGATGAACATGCGCCACGTCGATCCAGACATCCCCGCTAATGGCGGGCAGACCCCATCGAGTCCCGGCACAAACTTCGCGATCAGCAAGAGATTGAGACCTCGGCCGGCAAACGTAGCTCTCGCCTTGCGAATGCAATAGCTCGGATCCGTAGCAAGGGCGCAGAGCAGACGAAGCACTCGCTTCCCTCGTAACCGGCCTGCCTCGAACCAAACCGAGTCCGCGAGTACGCAGCCGAGAGTTGCAACCGCCAATACTCCGGCGTAGCTGAGTTTGCCTGATCCGGCGAGTGCGCCGGCCGAAAGCAAGAACAGGATCGAGGGGAGGGGAATACAAAGCTGGCGCGCAAATACCACGACAAAGAGAATCGGATAGGTCGTGTGGACCAGGTAGTAGTTCATCTCTGGCAGGGTACCAGTCTCCCATATGGAAGATGCATGGCGGCAGAGTTTGGGTTTGGGAGAATGAGACCTGAGAGCGGGCCGGCATCACCCAATATGGGGCACGCCTTTACCAAATGTGCCCGGGGGCGATAAGGATGTGCGGCAACGAGGCTCACCGAGATCGCGTTTGAGACCGAATGGGAAGTTATGTCGCTGATCGATGAGATAGTCAGCAGTGCGCGCGGCAAGCGCTTGAATCGTCAACCCCGGGTTGGCCGATCCCTGCGTCGGCATGACAGAGCCATCCATTACGAACAGGTTCGGCACGTCCCATGTGCGGCCGAACTTATCGCACACCCCACCATCCGGTGTAGCACTCATGCGGCAAGCGCCGACGAGATGTGCATAGCGCGACTCCTGCTCAACGTCGGTAGCCCCTGCGGCGCGCATGATATCCATCACCGTGTTCCCGCCGAAGTCGATCAGCTTCTTATCGTTCTCATGAAGTGTGAAGGTGACCTGCGCCCCGGGAAGACCGAAACGGTCGCGAGCATCGTGACGGCCATTGCGCCCATCGGCGAGTTCGACGCGATTGTCTTCCCAGGGAAGGATTTCGCCGAGCAGTCCGAGCGCCGACCAATGGTTGTAATCCATCATTACGCGCCGCAGGCCCCATCCCCATAAGCCTTTGGCGGCCATCATCTGCTTGGCGAACGCAATCGGCAGAGGCCCTACGGTTTGCACGGCGAAGCCCCGGGCGAAGTCACGTTTGGGGTCAGTCTCATAGAAGTGTTCGGTAAGCGCATGTGCGGGCGGCGCCTTGTACATCCGCACCAGGTCATCGAAGCGGCCAAGGATGACATTGCCCGCCTGCGCCATGAGATAGCGGCCGAGCGTCCCGGACGAGTTGGCCAGCCCGTTCTCATGCCCGGGACATGCGGAGTTCAGCAGCAGGCGCGGGGTCTCGATGGCATATCCGCAGACGATGACGGTGCGAGCGCGCTGGAAGTGCTCACCGCCCTGCTCATCAAAATAGACAACTCCATCGGTCAGCCCATCCCTGCTAAGAGAGACACGAGCGACCATGCTGTTGTCACGGATCTCGGCGCCGTTCGCCAGCGCATCGGGTACATGCGTCACCAGCGTGGATGCTTTCGCGCCCACCTTGCAGCCCTGGATACAGAAGCCGCGATAGATGCAGTGCGGGCGATCGCCGTGCGAAGCGGAAAGGATCGCCACAGGCCCACCTGCTGCGACAGGAATGCCAAGCGCCGTGCAGCCCTTGATCAGCGTGTCGCCGACGCCGCCCATGGGGTGCGGGCCGTAAGGATAACCATGTGGCTTCCCCCAGGGAAACCACGCCGGACCCGCCACCGGGATCTCCTGCTCTAGCAACTCGTAGTAAGGCTCGATGTCGGAATACGTGATCGGCCAATCCGCGCCGACGCCGTCGCGCGTGTAGACCTCAAAGTCTGAAGGATGAAAGCGTGGGGCAAATGCGGCCCAGTGCACCGAGCCACCGCCAACTCCGCGCCCGCTGTTATTTGCGCCGAGCACCAGCGGATGCTCACCGCCGGTGATTCGCAGCTCATTCCAATAGAGCTTGTGAGAGCCTGCCTCGTCGGAAACCCAGTCACGCTCGGTGTCCCAGAAAGGGCCGGCCTCAAACCCGACGACGCTAAATCCGGCCCGTGCGAGCCGCTGCAACAATACTCCGCCGGCGGAGCCGACACCGACGATTACAACGTCGACAACATCCGAGTCGCGAAAACGGCGTCGCGGAAGCCGGACAGTCTGTATTGGGCCAAGGCGCTTGACCTCGGCGCCATCCTCGGGCTCTTCGAAAGCGCCCCCAAATGGCAGATCCTCGTTGAGACTCAATGCGTCCCTGCCTGTCCGTGTTGCGTCTGGTGTTCGGCGTCGCCACCCTGCTTCTCTTCTGCATCGGAAAGGCTGTCATCCGGCGCAGACCATTTATATCGCTGCTCGTCCACCTCCCAAGGCTCAGGTTCACCCTCTTCTAGCCGCATATAACCGCGTGGATAGGCCGGCCCGCCAAATCCGATCTCGTCCCACGCATACGGGTGTGCGTAGTAGACGGAGCAGCAGTCCGCGACCAGCATTGTCCAGAAGCGCTTGATGTTCATCCGAGACCAGAGCTCTTTTGCGGCGAGCGGCTCGGCGTGATGCACGCTGCGTAACAATGTTTCCTGCCGCATGGTGTCCAGCGCGTGGAACGACTTACCGTATTGCTCGTGGGCCATCGCTTCGAATGCTCGCGCGGCAAGGCGGTAGGCGTCCTGATCCGGCGGCATATCTGCGTAGCGGTAACCTTCGAGGCGATTCTCGAACAGCCGCTCATCGATGCCTGCGAGAACATCGATTCGGTGGCTATGCAGGCGATCCTCCTGTGGCAGAATGCGATCGACGACCGCGCGCATGGTCGGCTCTTCGTCAGGTGTAAAAAATCGGATCGGTATCGATCTGTTAACTCGCCGGTGTATCAGCATGCGCGTCGCAGCGTCCCAGTATTTTTGCTGAGCCAGCGTGCTGAAGCCGGGATAATAGCCCGGTTGTCTCCGTGCCGGAAGGTGCCCTCCAGTCGCAGGATCCTTCAACGGAGAGAGCGGTGCGGCTTCGTTATCCGAACCGGTCGCGCGGCTTGCCAGGTTTCGCAGGAGGTTCATGCGCGAGGCTCCCGGCGCATCAGATACGCGAGCATTCCCAGGAGCCCGCAGGCGGCGAACAACATTGGCGCGAAGATCGGAGGCCCGTAGAGGATGTTGTAGAGCGGCTTCTTCTTTCCGCCGGGCCGTTGCAGAATTCCACGTAAGTGATATCCAACACCGATGGTGCCGTTCAGCATAAGCAGCGCGGAAGCAACGGGCAGCAGAGTATTCGCGATAAGCTTGCTCCTGCGTGA
>CAVRNK010000073.1:0-59494 GCA_963721995.1 uncultured Acidobacteriaceae bacterium
CCGGGCGCAATGGCCTTCCGTACCGGCGACCTGGTCCGCGCCTTAAGCCACCGTGAGCTGGAGTTCATGGGCAGGCTCGATCACCAGGTCAAGCTGCGCGGATACCGCATCGAGTTGGCGGAGATCGAGTCGGCGCTGCGCAGCCATGCCGCAATCGAGAATGCGGCGGTCATTCTGCGTGAAGACGTCCCGGACGAGCCCCGGCTGGTCGCGTATGTCACGCTTGCGCAGGGAAATTCGATCGAGCCGAACGATCTCAAAAAGTATGCCGCGGGCCTGCTGCCCGAGTACATGCTGCCCGCACGCATTGTCACAATGGATGCGTTGCCGCTTACCTCGAGCGGCAAAATCGACCGCCGGTCGCTGCCATTGCCGGAAAGTGTCTCCGGCCAGAGCCGGGCGACTGCAGCGGGTGTGGCGCCGGAGAGTGAGATCGAGTCAAGGCTGCTGGACATCTTTCGAGAAGTCTTGGGCGAGCCTTCCATCGGCGTCACCGACAGCTTTTTCGACTACGGAGGGTACTCGCTGCTCACCGCGAGGCTCTTCTCGCGCATCTACCGGGCGCTTGGCCAGAAGTTGCCGATCAGCCTTCTCTTTGACGCTCCGACCGTACGCGGGCTGGCGCAGATCATCCAGAATGGCAAGCCGTTACCGATCGTCGTGCCCATCCGCAAGGAAGGCAGAGCCGCGCCCCTGTTCGTCATTCACTCCTATTTGATTTATGAAGCGCTGAACAAGGCGATCGAGGAAGACAGGCCGATCTTCGGCGTCCGCGAGTTGGACGGCGACCAGCCTGTTGGCTCGCTCGAGCATCGCGCCGCCATTTATGCGCAGGAGATCAGCCGGACCTATCCGCAAGGACCGCTTAGCCTGGCCGGATGGTGTCTCGCCGGCTCGCTTACTGTTGAGGTGGCGCGGATTCTGCGCGACCAGGGGCGAATTGTAATCTTGGTGGCGTTGTTCGATGCGGAGCGGCCCGGCTACAAGCCACGGATCGAAGCGGGCGGCAGTTTGTTCAAAGCCAGGATACGCAGCTTCACCCGATTTCACTTCGACCGTATGCGCGAGCTCGACTGGCCGGAGCGAGTGCGTTACCTCTCCGCGCAGTCCGTGCACCGCTGGGGCGACATTGTTGAGGCCTCTTCTGTGTGGCGCCGTACAGTGTTTCGCTGGACGCAGCAAAAGCTGGGGTTCATCTTTCCGAAGGCGGTGCGCGAACAGATGGAGCGCCTCGGAACCGACGATCTGCGGCCCACTGCGCAGCAATTCTATCCTGGCAAGATCGTGCTCTTCCGCGCCTCGGACGTGATGCAGATCTCAGGCATAGAACCATCACTGGGCTGGAACTCGGTGGCGAAGGACGGCGTAGTCGTCGAGTTCGCTCCGGGCGATCACGAGTCGATGTTTCGCGAGCCTCACCTGCCTAAATTTGGCAAGATGCTGGAACGCGTGCTTCGCGAGGGCGAAGCCTCGTGTGGATTTACCGGAAGCAACGCCCCGATCAGGGCCGGAGCCTGAAGCCCCTCCTTCGACGCTCAGGCCGCGGCGGGCTTAGCGCTTGCGGGCAGCCGCTTCATTCGTATCCACGAATGACACCGATCTTTCGATGATGTCGCCGTCGTGCATGCCCTCTGTCAAACGGTGGTCGTCGTCTGCCTCGAGAGCAGCCCGCCCATAAAAGTCTTCCTCTTCGGGAGATTGTATGTCCACCTGCACGGCGCTGGTGGCGGCCTCCCATGTGCTCATGCCTCCCATGACAAGCAGCAGCGGCAGGATCATCGCATTATTCAGCAGGTTGTCGATGGCGGTCATGAGGATGACAGCCACAAAGGCATGGCGAAGGTTGAGGTCTTCTATGTCGGAGCGGGCCAGCGGAAACCAGACCACGCGAACGACAGGGATCAGCTGAAGAGCCTCAAGTGCGAGCAGGCCGAAGAGCCCGTACATGCCGAAGGCGAGCAGCCACAGTCCGGAGGGCCGCAGTCCGGTATACCGCCACCAGTCCCATTGGCCGGAACCCAGGATGGGCTGCTCGAGCGCCAGATCGACGGTGCGCTCGTCGTGCTCCAGGCGCAACACGAGAGAACCGCGTCCGATCTTCCCCAGAAACGCGGCCGTCGAGTGCACCAGAGGGTTGCGCCGCATGAGCGTCCGGACAGACACCGAATTGGTGAGCCGCAGCCCGGCGAACAGGACAATTCCCATTACCAGCAGAATCGCCATCACCCGGGGAAAATACCGGCGGCTGACGAAGACAAAGGGCAGCAGCGCGACCAGCAGGATGATCGCGCCTCCGGATTGGCAGAGCAGGGTTGCGCCGCACAGTATGGCGGCCGTCCACACGGTCGGCATGCCGAGAATGCGGTCTACGCTGCGGCGAAGCCATAGCCACACGGCGATCAGCGCCGAGGTCGCCATCCAGATACCGAGTTGCGTGCCGGTTTCCAGCAGGCCGATCGGGCGGTATCCCAGGTAGCGCTGAGTTCTCACCCAGCGATAGGGCTGGTATCCATAGAGATGGGCATAGATCTGCGGACCGGCGAAGACCTCAAAGAGGCAGATGGGGACATAGAGCAGTCCGGCGATAACGAAGGCCTTGGCCGCGAGGCGAAGCGAGGTGGTGTCGGAAAAGTACAGGCGGCCTAGCACCCAGGGCACGCCCCAGGCCAGCAGCTGGTAAATCTCGCCGACCAGGGCCGCGCCGAAAAAATCAGGATTGGCAATGCCGGAGAGCAGGGGGACGATGCACCACATCAGCATGGGAAGGTCCCAGAAGGTAAGCCTGAAGCTGCGGAAGATCTGCCGGTCGAAGAGCAGCACAGCAAGAAGCGCGCTCAGGCCGGTGACGGTGGCTTTGGTCAGGAAGTATTCGGTATGCAGTCCGTTGCCGAGAATCCAGAACGGCGAAGGGTCTCCCGAGAACCTGGCGATGGGCAGAAGCGCCCAGCCGCCAAGAAAGTTCATAAGAATGGCAACACGAATGGGATATCGCCGGAAGAGGACCAGCGACAGGGGTATCCACGCGAGAAACGCCAGCAAAGGGGGGAAAATCACTTTGGGCCCTCGTTCAGTAAACCTACTATAAGGGAAGGGCTTATGGACATACGAACGGCGGCTGAGTGGCTCAACCCGGTAAAGGCCGGCGGAATGGCCACTTACCTGATTGCGTCCGTCGCCTGCGGGTTGACTGCGGCCAGGACGGTGAATCCGCGGATCCCGCGTCTCGCGGTTGTACTCGGGCTGATCCAGGCGGTGTTGCTGCTGGATATCGCGTTCGACTGGAGATGGCGGCTCTACGACTGGCTGCGCAGCCAGGCGGAGGCTCATCACTGGTATGAGCAGCGCCACTGGCCGCAGGTAGTCGTCCTCGCGACTCTGGCGGCAGCTTTGGCCGCAGGGATGGCAGCCGCACGACGACGGTTTCGGTTGTTACCAGGCGCGGCGCTGGCTGTTCAAGGAACGCTGCTGTCGATCGGCTGCTGGATGATGGAGGTCATCTCGCTGCATGCGACCGATTCGATTCTGTATCACCACGTCGGACGGTTGATGGTCATCAGCTTCGTCTGGCTGCTCACCTGTGCGATGACGATCACCGGCATCCTCAAGGCAGGATTCGGACGCGTAGAGACAGACGGATTCGCCGGCATCGTGTGAGCAGGCCAGAGACAGGGTCCGGGCCTGATCGCGCCCTGAGATTAGGGCCCGCCTCAGATCTGCTCGATCTTCACGCTTCCGTCGCTGGTGTGAATGGTCAGCGGAGTTCCGCCGCCGTTCAGCCTGCCATGCAGCTGGTGGCCGTCTCCGCCCTTGCTCTCATAGTGGTCCATGGTGATGGGAAGAGTGCAGTCCACGTGACCGTCGCTGGTGTGGACGTCGAGGTCGGCCGCAAAGCCCTGCGGCACCCGAACCGTCACCGGGCCATCCGACGCCTGGATGGACGACGCCTCGGATAGCTTTGTGCCTTCTCTGAGGCTCACTTCCAGGTGGCCGTCGCTGGTGTGCAGCATGAGCGCATTAAAGGTGCCGTCGACGGTGAGGCTGCCGTCGCTGGTCCGCGCCTCAATCGCGCCCGTGGAGTTGGTGATGTTCACGTGCCCGTCACTCGACTTCACTCGCAGCTTGCCGGACACATGATCGACCGTGACATCCCCATCGCTGGTCGTGATTCCCAGTTCGCCATTGAGTCCGGCGAGTCGAAGGGCGCCGTCCGAAGTTCTCGCCTCGAGAGTCAGGTCCGCGGGCGTTTCTACCGTCACCTTTGTTGACGACTTGTGCCAGTTGACGTGGAAGACGCCGATCTGTGGCTTTTCCTTGAATAGAAAATGGACCTGATCGCCAGTCTGGCTCTCTTCCAGACGGTCTCGCTGAGCTTGATGCCCACGGTCTCTATATGAATGCGGACTTCGCGGCAGCTTCCGCACGAGGAGATCTGCACTCCCGCATCGCCGGTCTCAAGGTTGAGCGTCGGCTTTCCGGTTACCGGATAATTCTTTGCCCAGGTGTGGTCGGCATCCTGCGCCAGGACTGGCAATACGGAAAGGGCAGCCAGACTTGCCGTTGCCAGGGCCATCTTCATCTTCATGGCAGCGACATACGGAAGTGGTGTCAAAAAGGTTCCGTCAGGCTGCGCGTTCCCGCCGGCTGCCCCCGGAACGGGCACTGACCTGAGCCAGCATCTCACGGAGCCGGAAGGCTTTATCGAGCTGTTTGTCGACCAGCATCTGGTGCCGCCGGCGGTGTTCCGGACTCGTCAGCTTCGCCAATGCCCGTTCGTCCCGAGCGGCGTCGCGCTCCAGTTCCAGGATTCTGGCCTCGATGGCCGAACGGAAGCGCGGACTCACCTGTATTGGCTCCCGCATGAGGTCTGGTGTCATAAATCCTCGCTTTCGACCACTGCTATCGAGGTCTCAAGTTCTCCGCTGCTTTGCCGATCATAACGACAGGCACCCCACCGCGCGATACCACGCCGGTACCATCCCCCAAACTTTTGGCACGCCGCCGCCCCATTTTGGGACAGCATCGAAAATTTACCGCTTTGTTTACAGTTCCGTCGACTTTTCCGTCACCAGCGACCGCGCCTTTGCCAGGAAATCTGCGAGCGGCATCGAACCCTGGTCGCCCTTGCCGCGCGCACGCACACTCACGGCGTTCGCCTCGGCCTCCTTGTCGCCCATGACCAGCACGTATGGGACCTTCTGCATCGTGAGGTCGCGGATCTTGGCGTTCATCTTCTCGTTGCGGCTGTCCAGCTCCACGCGCAAGCCGGCAGTTTGTAACTCCTGCTGAACTTTTTCCGCGTATGCCTGATGCCGCTCGCTGATCGGCACCAGCCCCACCTGCACCGGCGCCAGCCACAGCGGAAACGCCCCGGCGTAGTGCTCGATCAGATAAGCAACCATTCGCTCCATCGTGCTGATAATCGCACGATGAATCATCACCGGCCTGTGCAGCTTTCCATCGGCCCCGGTGTAATGCAGGTCAAACTGGTTGGGCAGGTGAAAGTCCACCTGGATCGTCGAGTATGTCTCCTCGTGTCCCATCACATCGGCCAGCTGAATATCGAGCTTCGGCCCGTAAAACGCCGCTTCCCCGCGACCTTCTTTGTACGGCAGCCCCAGCCCATCCAGCGCCTCGCGCAGCACGCGTTCGCCTAGCGCCCACATCTCGTCGTTGTCGACGTACTTTTCCTTGTTCGCCGGATCGCGCAATGACAATCGGTAGCTGTAATTCGTGATGCCCAGGTCGCGGTACGCCCGCTCGACCAGCTGCATTACCTTCGAGAATTCTTCCTTGATCTGCTCCGGCGTGCAGAAAATGTGCGCATCGTTGAGCGTCATGCAGCGGACACGGCTCAGCCCGCTCAACACTCCCGATCGCTCATAGCGATACATCGTTCCCAACTCAGCCAGCTTGACGGGCAGCTCGCGGTAACTGCGCGGCTTCGACTCGTACACAAGAATATGGTGCGGACAATTCATCGGCCTGAGCACCATCTGCTCGGTTTCGAGATCCATCGGAGGAAACATGTCTTCGTGATAATGCGCCCAGTGCCCCGACCGAATATAGAGGTCCACCTTCGCCAGACTCGGCGTGTATACGTGCTGATATCCGACCTCGCGCTCCCGCTCCAGAATGTACTCTTCGAGAATCCTCCGGATGGTCGCGCCCTTCGGAAGCCACAATGGCAATCCAGACCCTACGTCTTCACTTACCGTAAACAGCTCAAGCTGCTTGCCCAGCACGCGATGGTCCCGCCGCTTCGCCTCCTCGATCCGCTCGAGATAATCGTCGAGGTCCTTCTTCGAGAAAAACGCCGTGCCGTAAATGCGCTGCAGCTGCGGATTCTTCTCGTCGCCCAGCCAGTACGCGCCCGACATGCTCATCACCTTGAAGGCCTTCACCCGGCCCGTCGAAGGCACATGCGGTCCGCGGCAGAAATCCACGAAAGCGCCGTTGCGATAGAGCGAGATTGCCTCTCCATCGCGCGTGAAGCGCTCGACGAAGTGAACCTTCATGAAGTCGTTCTCCGCTTTGAAGTGCGCCAGCCCCTGCTCGCGCGGCTCCCATTCGCGAACGAACTTCTCATCGCGCGCGACCACTTCCTCCATCTTTGCTTCAATCGCCTTCAGGTCCTCGGGCGTAAACGGAGTCGGCCGGTAAAAGTCATAAAAGAACCCCGTCTCTGTCGCCGGACCATGCCCCAGCTTGGTCTCCGGAAAGAGCTCGAGCACAGCCGTCGCCAGCACGTGTGCGGCAGAGTGGCGCACCACCGGCAGCGCGTCGGGATCCTTCTCTGTGAGCAGCTGCAGTGAAACATCTTCCTTGAGCGGCGCGCTTAGATCCACCAGGCGCTCCGCGTGCGGATCCTCTGTCGCGTACATGGCAGTTTCTCCGGTTGTGGCGGCCGAGCTGTGCGCGTCCTGCGCCGGCTTGATGCGCGCCACCACCGCCGCCGCCGCGAGGCGCGGCGAAATTGACTCCGCGACCTGGAAGGGGGTTACACCCGCGGCAAATTCCTTCACCGTACCGTCGGGCAGCTTTACCTGGATCGAACTATCGGAATTACTCATAAAGTCGAATCAACTTCTGCAATCTTGTTGAGAATGTTTACTCTATTCAGGATATGGTCTTAGGAGAATTGCGTCGAGCGTACCCGCTCAGCATCTAATTTGACGAGGAGCCAGATGGCAACAGCACCCGAGCCTAGACCTCACACCACGCTGGCGCTCATCGGTTGGCTGGCGCTGTGTTTCGCAGCCGGCATCGTTGGTTCCATCTTTGCCGCCCGCGCAATTCCCACCTGGTACGCGGGGCTGGTCAAACCGCCGTTCAATCCGCCGAATCAGGTCTTCGGTCCTGTCTGGACGGTCCTCTACACACTCATGGCAGTGGCCGCGTGGATCGTCTGGAAGACGCGCCCCAGCGCCTGCCGCCGCCGCGGCCTGCGGCTCTTCCTGGTACAGCTTGGCCTGAATCTTCTCTGGACGTGGATCTTCTTCGGCACTCACCAGATCCTGACTGCTTTCGTCGACCTGGCTGCGCTCTGGGCCGCCATCCTGCTCACCCTGCTGGCCTTCAAAAAGATGAGCACCACCGCCGCTTGGCTCATGGCTCCCTACCTGGCGTGGGTGACATTCGCCGGATATCTGAACTTCGCTATCTGGCGCTTGAACTAGTCATTGCGGCGTCGTCTTCGCCCCTGTGAGAGGAGCCGAGTGGCTGATTTCCTCCTCAGAGATCTTCAAAATTCATGACACGAATTTCATCCCGTCTCCGCCATAGTGAGTGAAGGCAGTCAGAGAGACGCGGCCTTCACAAAGGAGAAACGCCATGAAGCATCTGATCGCTGTACTTGCAATCGCAGCCGCGCTCCTCACCGCGCAGGTCGCATCGGCAACGCCAATCAGCACCAATTCCGAAGTCGTCGTCACGGGTTGCACAGTCAACGGAGTGAATTACCCCGTAGACGGATATTTCAATGTCTGGGGCGTTAACGCTTACGGGCAATGGGCCATTATCGGCCATCTGTTCGCCACGGCGAACGGCTGGGCGGTCGTGAGCAACGGGCTTACCTACGGGGCGGCTTGCTATTGACTTAAGCCAAGATGGTCCGAAGAAAGGACCTCGCACCCCGGGCCGGGCAGTTCCACAACTGTCCGGCCTTGCTTTTGTGAAAGCACCTAAGACGATCTGTTGTAAATGGGTCAACGATCCGCTTTCGCAATTAGACGGAAATTTGACGAACACACTGGCACAAATCCGAACCCGTCTCCGCTTTACAGGATGAAGGCAATAACAACCGCCTTCCTCTAAGAACTTGTTGAAAAACGATTTTCAAAGGCCATTTCAAGGTGCGAATGAGTGATAGGAAATGTATGCCAACACTTGATCGACGCCTTGTAGGCCCGTTTCCGTGCGAAGTAGATTTCGACTTCCCCTACAACTTGGGGTCGTCTAACCCTTTTTCAACAAGTTCCTAAAGGAGATTTGTCATGAAGCGAATTACATCGACCGCGCTTTTCACCCTTGCAGTTCTCGTCACCGCGGCCCTCGTCCCAGGGACAGGAGCCATGGCGCAGGATCGTGCCGTACGCGACCGTGCCCTTCGACTTCACCGTAGGCGATAAGCTGCTCCCCGCCGGAACCTATGAGATATGGTCGCCATCCACGGGCACGATCGAGGTTCAGAACCGCGACAAGCACGTCGCGATGTTGACCACGACCACTTACGATAGCCACGAATCTCGCAACAGCACACTGGTCTTCGATAAGTACGGCGACCAGTACTTCCTCAGCGAGATTCTCTGCGCCTCGGCGTCGATTAATGCCAGCCTGCCGCCGACGAAGTCGGAAAAGCAGGCACGCATGCAGCAGGCCGCACTCCACAATGCAAGCCAAGTGTTCGTGGCGGCGAGGTAGGCGGGACTAACTGCTGGCTATAACAGGCGAGAGACTATATTTAGGCTATAGGTGGGGCCGCTCTAGGCCGCTGCGTTGGAATAGAGCGGACTCCCCACCGTCGCCCGATTGTGCCGGACAGCAGCCCGGAAGGCCGAGAGTACGTCAGTTCTCAGGTGCTATCTCAATCGTGCATGGTTTTTGAGCTTGCTGGCCTATCGGTAAGCACGTATATGTTGTCGGTTGGCTTGGATCGGCCAAGCTGCCGGGTGCGATCGATATTTGCGACAGGTGATTGCATGCCGGTTCCGATCCCGGACCGTAATGTCCTGGTGACCCGCCGCAGTGCTGTACCTGGTAGTTCAACGAGCTATAAGCCTTCGCAGTGCTCGCGCAGTAACCGGAGTTCATCCATTGTCCGTCAGCATCCCCCTGCATCGAGATTTCATGAACGCCGCCCGAAAACTCGCTTGTGCCCTTGAAGATTATCGAGTGGTACTCTGGACCACCGCCGTCATTGAAGGTGAGCGTCACGGTCCAATTGTTATTTAGACGTAACGGTTTAGGCGCAGCGTCAGTGACGTTGTCGATATAAAGAAAGAGGGGATCTTGAACTGCAAAAGTCATATAAGATGATGTCGCAGGATCCTTTCCAAGCGGTGACCAGCAAAGCATGGCTTCCGCTTGCACAGACCCGCCATGCACCTTAAGCGGCGAACTGACGGTGCTGGTGATTCCTCCTAAAACGCCGAATAGGGCTTCGCCAGATTTTTTGACCGCGGGGTTGCTCAGGCTTTCTTTGTTGATTGCGTACTCGGCAATGTTAAGGGCAGGATCAACATTCTTTAGCCTGGGATCGTGCTCAACTTTTTCATTGACTGCGTTCTCGGTACTTAGGAGGGTAGGATCAACTTGTGGCTTGGCTTTGCAGCCGAGTCCATACATTGCCAACACACCCACAACGCCCACTGCAAAGATAGTAACTTTTGATGAGTTACTCATCTAATAACACCTCCGTCAAGTCGAGCGTAACTTGACTAATTCCTGAAGGACGATTTGATGATCTGGCCGGGTGGCAAACTGATGATACGCGGGGGGACTCCAAGTCTGCTCAAGCTGATCAAGAATGTCAATGGATTTTTTGGCATAAGCGGAAGAACCCGCAATATCTCCCGAAGCCTTACATGCTTTAGATACGTAGTAGAGGCTCAACCATTCGGACTCTTTCTCCCCTTTACTGGAGAAATACCGGTCAGCCGCCTCAGCCATCTGCAAAGCTTGATCAGGGATGTGTGCCTGAAGATCGACAACGGCCAGCGCCATGCTTGCTTCCGCAACCAATCCCTCATCTGATTGCTGAAGAGCAAGGGAGAGCAACTTTTCGGCGTCTTTCTGGGCTTGTTTTATCTGCCCCAGCTGGGCTTCGGATATTGTCTCAACTCGCTCCAATTCGGCAATCTGACTAGCTGGCATGTCGCCAAATCTGCTGAGAGCCTGCCGCGA
Source organism: uncultured Acidobacteriaceae bacterium (assembly GCA_963721995.1). GTDB lineage: Bacteria > Acidobacteriota > Terriglobia > Terriglobales > Acidobacteriaceae > Silvibacterium. The sequence goes on from CAVRNK010000073.1 coordinate 10,402, forward strand.
GAGGCTCAGAGCATCGCTGTAGCGCCGCTGGCTGAGCCGCATCTGCGCTCGGATAAGTTCCGAGCTGGATGCAATGTCTGACCTGCTAGCCGTCTGTGCGGGAATTGAAGCCAGCATGTCCTCCGCTTCACTGTAACGCCCAAGCCGCCAGAGAGTGTCGGCGCAATGCATCTCCTGGTATGCCACATTCCCGTTAGTCAAACGGCTCGCCTTAAGCGCTTCCTCATAGTGAGTCAAGGCATCGGGGAAACGCTCCAGATCGAGGAGAATATTTCCAACAGACTCTTCCGCTGTCTGGATCGATGCCGGATCTTCCCACTTTCTGGCAAGTTGAAGCAGCTCATTCGCGGATTTGAGTGCTCGATTGAAATCACCTTTTCCCTCCTCGCCGCGAATGATGAGGTCGGTTGCCTCTGCAGCCATGCTCATGTAGGCGAAGCTTTCGTAGTACTGAAGCGCCTCGCGAGCCAGTGGGATTGATTCATCCCATCTCCCTTGCTGATCCCGGATGCTGGCCAACCCAAAGTTGGCATTTGCCTCGAGCTTGGGGTGCCCATTCTTCTTGCTTTGCTTTAAGGCCTGAAGGTGCGACCGTTCTGCGTCGGCGAAAGCTTCTTTGCTGAAATACGCAGTTCCGAGTCGATTGAACCCGTCGGTGGCCCAATATTCAATCTCGTTCTCCTGGGCGACCTGGATTTCCTCTTTCGCGAGCTCGATAGCCTTATCGCCATCCTCGGCGTCGCTCATCTGCGCGAGCGTGCGCACTTCGAGCTGAACGCTCGGAATCTGCCCGGCAATTTGCAGCGAGGTCTCCAGGTAAGTCCTAGCCTTAGCTGAATCTCCCCGCACATTGGCCGCATAACCTCGCTGATAGGCAACCTCAGCCCGACCTTCCAGGTTGCCCTCTGCTTGGTAAAGCGAATCAGCCTTTTGAAAGGCGGCCTCTCCGCCGTTCATATCCATCTGTCGGCTCTTCAAAATGCCCAGATGCACAAAGGGAGCCGGATTCTCCGGGGTCAAGCTGGCCGCGTGTTCGTAACTCTGTACTGCGTCCTTGAGGTCGCCGATCTTTTCATAGGCCCTGCCTAAGTCGACATAGCCGTACGCCCTCTGCTCGTCGGGAAGGTCATTCAGGATGTCTTTGTATCGCTCGACAGCTCCAGAAAAGTCCTGGGTCAGAGTTGTGCGAACTGCCTCAACGTATTTCCTATCAATGTCGGGTAAGACACTCTCCTGTTCGGGAACGGATGCCGCAAGCATCTCTGTCTGCGCGGGACCCGTAAAATCCAGCTCCTGCCAGGCCTCCGCAAGGCGCGCGTGCGCCAGCAGAAATCTCTTGTCGTGCTGGACGGCCATCTTGAACGCATTGACCGCCTGAAGGTAGGTTCCCTCGCGTAGGGCGGAAAGCCCGCGGTCATACCATCGTCTGGCTTCGGCAGACGGTGGCACATAACGCGTAGATCGATACACGATGTAGCCAACCGCAGAAGCGATTACCAGAAAAGAAAAGATGCCTAGGACGAGCAGCCGTCGTTTCGGAATCGGCGCAATCTCTTCTCGTAGTCGGGAAACAGAAACAGGACTGCTCTTCAGCGCTTCCGCCACCTCCTTCACCGACCCATACCTCTTTTTCCGGTCGAACTCCAGACACCGGCAGACAATCTCGTCGCAGCGGTGCGGCAGCCCCTTCCGGATCGATGACGGGGCAGGCGGGCGCTGGCCTCTGCGGATGGCGGCCTGAAGTATCGTGCCTGACGGGAAAGGATGCCTGCCCGTGGCCAGCTCATACATCACCACGCCGAGGGCGAAGATGTCCGCCGCCGGAGTCAGCGGATCGCCGGCGAACTGCTCCGGAGCCATGTAGTCGATGGTGCCGGCCACACCTTGTGCTGCCGAGGCGTCGGTTGCCGTCTCCGACGTAGTGCTCGTCACTTCATGCGCCAGCCCGAAGTCCATGACCACGGCACTAACCGCCCCGTTGCGGTTCGCGAGCATCACGTTCCGGCTCTTCAGGTCGCGGTGAATGATCCCCGCCTCGTGCATCACCCGTAGCCCTTCGCAGATCTCGAGCGCAATCGTCTTCACCTCGCTCCAGGGCAGCGGTCCCGACTCGCGAATCTTGTCCGCGAGCGTTACGCCCTCAAGAAACTCCATCGTCAGGAATGCCGTCCGTCCGGCGGAATCCGTCGGCGGGTGAAAGGCATGGATGCGGCAGACATGAGGCCCGCTGATTCTTTGCGCCAGCAGCACCTCCTTCTTGAAGTGCGCCAGCGTTCGGGGATTACTCGCGATCTCCGGACGGATGGTCTTCAGCGCGATGCGGCCGCCTAGTTCCAGATCGATCGCTTCGTACACATCTCCCATGCCGCCGCTGCCGATCAGGCGAACGATGCGGAACTGGTTCGACACCAGCTCGCCCTCTGTAAACGCTGCTTTTGCCGTGGAGAACAGGCTGTGAAAATCCAGAATCGGCCCATCACCCTTGCTGATCGAGTCTTGGTTGGCGCGCAACAGTCGGAGCGCCGCGTCCCGCAGTTCAAGGTCGTCGCCGCAGAGCTCATCGATGTACCTGGCACGCTGTTCTTCCGGCTGCTGCATGGCGCCGCCGAAAAGGGGCTTTAGCCGCTCCCAGCCTTCGGGCGTTTCCCAAAGCTCCGGGGTCACGGATTTTTCGACATTTGGAGCTTTAGCCATGCGCGCGCCATCTCCCAGTCGCGTTTTACTGTCCGGTCGGAAGCATCGAGAACGTGAGCGATCTCCGCGAAGGTCAGCCCGCCGAAGAAATGCAGCTCCACCACGCGGGCCTGCCGCTCATCGAGCTTCGCCAGCTTCTCCAGAGCCTCGTGCAGGGCGAGTATATCGACCGATTGGGACTCTGTTGAAACCAGCCGCTCATCGAGCGTCACCTGGTGCTGGATCCCTCCGCGCTTGGCCGCTTTGCGCGCCCGCGCGTGATCCACGAGGATGTGATGCATCAGGTGCGCGGCCGTGGCGAAGAAATGCGCGCGGTTCTGCCATGACACCCCCGGCTCGTTCATCAACCGCATATAGGCTTCGTTGACGAGAGCCGTCGGTTGCAGGGTGTGGTTCGCCCGTTCGGCCCGCATGTATTTGCGGGCCAGACGTCGCAGTTCGCCGTAAACCTGGGCCAACAGCTCGGACTCGGCCTGCCGGTTTCCGTGGCTCACTTCGACGAGTAGTTGACTGATCGAATGATCGGGGTGGGGGGCCGGCGATCTGTCCATGCCTGTAACCCTCGTGTGCCGAGGATTATAGCGCGGATTTGTTCCGGCTCCGCCGCGAATCTCACGCTTCCTGCAGCGCTGTCTCGCGGGCTGCACGGGTCAGCCTCGAAGTGCGCTTCGCTGCCATCCCGACGTCGCTGCTACCGGTTCCACAAAATTGAAAATTTCCCGGGACATCGTATCAGCGGCCGCCCGCCGGCCCACCCGTGAGTTCCACGCCCGACAGCTCCGCCTGACGTATGCCGTGGCTCGCATGCCGTGCGCTTTGCGCGTCGATGTGAATCCACTCGTGGATGGCAATGCGTGAGATGGCTCGCGCCATGGCCTCTCTTCGCTGGTCGTCGTTCATGCCCAGGGTGGTGGGATTCAGGAACTGAGCGACGCGGTCACAACTGATGTACACAAACGGCTGGATCTCACCAGACACATCGAGCACCCATCCCAGGGGCCCTCGCGGCACTGGGCGCTCCGCCTGCTCCACCACATCACAGCGTCCGATCAGATGTACCTGGATAATCTTTCCGAATTCCTGCCCCTCAATCACGCTGCTGCCGCGAATCGGCTCCGCATCCGTGGGCAGCGGATACTCATTGGCCTCGCGAACTACCTCATTGTGGAAGGCATCAACCAGGGACGGCCATACGGCATCTTCGACCCCGGGATCGGCGTAGAACACCACTGCGGTCTCGATCTCGTTCGAGCCCTGCGCTTGCGACACCCGGGGAGAAATAAGAACGGGAACTGCCAGCAGCAAAGAAACAATGTTGAGTCTGGTTGCAGCTCCAGTCCAGCACCAACGCAATTTCACATCGAAGAGTCTCACCCCGTTCACCCGCATGTGTCCAATTAATTCTTATCTGCCGGATAAAAATAATTGATGACAGTGTAAGCGGGGGAGATGCCGGCCGGCGTGGAATTTTTGTTCAAAGACCTGCAACATTCAGGGGATATCTGCTCCGTGGCGAAGACGCCTTCGGGTCCATTTGCCAAAAGAAAAGGGCGGACGGAGTTTCCTCCGCCCGCCCCGGGATTTGCTTGTCTTGCTGAGCTACTTCGCCGGTTCCACCGCTCCCGGGAAGACTCCGGGCAGGGGCTTGGTCTGCTGCTGGCGCAGTTCCGGATGCGGCAGCGGCTTGCGCGGCAGCATCTGATCGCGCATCGCCGCGTCGTAGACGAAGATCGCCTCGACCACGGCCGCCTGCTTCAGATCGCCCGGCTGCAGCCGCTCGTAAACGTCCTGGTTAGAGTGGTGGGTACGGCTCTCATAATCCAGAGGATCCTGGATGAACTGGAAGCCCGGAATCCCGACCGCATCGAAGGAGAGGTGGTCCGTGCCGCCCGTGTTCCGCATAGTAATGGTTGTCACGCCCAGGTCCTTCAACGGAGCCATCCATTGCCGGAAAATCGGCACAACCGCCGCATTTTCCTGGGTATAGATGCCGCGAATCTTGCCCGACCCGTTGTCCACGTTGAAGTATCCGGAAATCAGCTTCTGTTCCGGCTTCAGGTCCAGCGGACCGGTCGCGCGCATAAACTCCGGCAGCGCCTGTTGGTCGGGTGTCGTCAGCGGAGCCGCGTAGCCAAAGTGTTCCTTGACGTATCCGCGTGATCCGAAGAGCCCCTGCTCCTCTCCCGTCCACAATGCAATGCGGATCGTTCGGCGCGGCTGGACATTGAGCGCCTTCAGGATGCGCATCACCTCCATCGCCACGATCGTGCCTGCCCCGTTGTCGGTCGCGCCGGTACCGGCGATCCAGCTGTCGAGATGGCCGCCCACCATCACCACCTGATCTTTCAGGTTAGGATCGGTCCCGGGAATCTCGGCGATGGTGTCATATCCGTGCTCGTGATCCCCAGTGAACTTCGTCTCGACATCCATCTCTATCGTCACTGGAACATGCGCCTGAAGCAGCCGGTAGACGCGGCCCCAGCTCTCGATGGCCATCACCACCACCGGAACCTTGACCGCCGATTCGCGCTTATAGGGCGTCCGCCCCAGCGCCGCGCCGTTGTCGTCGAAAATCGTCCCGCCGGACCCGCCCCCGTTCTTCCCGTCGCGGCTCGGCCGGATCACAGCCGCCGCCTTCTCATCGGCCAGGAACTGCGCAATCTTGTCGACCATGCGATAGCGCTGCATATAGGCTCGCAGCCGCGCCTGCATGTCTGCCCCGGCACGGTCGCTCACCGGATACTCCGCCAGCTCCTCGAGCTCCTTGTCGGTGTAGCGATCAAACAGCGCCTTGTCGACGGGAGGCACCTCGCGCATCTCGCCCAGCAGCACAATCTTGCCCGCCAGCTTGCCCCTGTACTGGTCGAAATCCTTGTCGTCCTGGATATTCACCCACACCGCATCGCCGCTCACCGGCCCGTTTGTCGCCGGGGACCACGGCGTCGCCTGGGCGATGAACACAGCCGTGTCCGGCGACGTCATCCGCACCCAGGTATTGAGCTGCTGCCAGCCCATTCCAAACTCGCCCCAGTCGTCCAGGTGGGCATTCACGCAGCCCATCGCCGTGAGCTGGTCGCGCGTCCATGCGTTGGCCTTCGCCAGGTTCGGAGAACCGGTCAGCCTCGGTCCGATCGCATCGGCCAGCGCGGAACCATACTCCATGATGTGGGAGTGCTGCAGGCCTTCTTCGCGAATGCGCGCATACACGCCGTAGTCGATGTTCTCGACCGCGGGCTGGGGCTGCTCCCATGCCGGAACGTCCGCTTCAGGCGCTTTTGTTTTCTTGTCGGATTTGTCAGCCGCAAAGACGGGAATGGCCGCCGCCAGCAGCAGACAGGTGAGTGGACGGAGTAGTCGCGTGCGCATTTAGTTGGTGTCGCCTCCTGAAAATGACCGGGAAACGGGAGAATACCACGATCGTGCGCGCCCGGAGACTCAAGAACCCGGGTGAGCCGCGCTATTGCCTTCCAAAGTTCTTCCAGAGAATTGCCGCGAGCACCGACAGAACTGATCCCAGCCGCAGCAGAAACACCAGGGCGCTCCCCTCATTCGGATGTGACAGGCTCAGGACGAACATAGAGGTCCCGCCCTGAACGATGAAGAACACCGCAAAGGCCAGGAACAACGTGTCCTGGGTATCGCGCCAGAACCGCAGGAAGAACAGTGCCGCAACCAGCGACGCGGCTACGATAAACCCCAGCAGAAAAACATCCGCCATGGGATGGGTCATCGGCGTCATTGGCTCTCCCAGATGAGCTCGTACAGCAGGAGCCCCATGGCAAGCGCTGCGGAAGCCAGCCGGTAAGTGAACAGGTCCGTCTGCGGAAACAGCAACAGGTCGGCCACCACCAGCAGGTTAGAAACCGTCAGTCCGGCGAAGCACAATCCGCGCCACAGCAGGAGCCGCCTGCGTACCTTGATGAAGGCGCGCAGCAGCAGGATCGCGCAGAGCAATGTCGTCAGGCAGGTGAGGATGTAAAGAGCGGGTATCATTCCTCCGGCTCCTTTTTGAAGCGAAAGGCGCGCGCGAATTCGCGCACCGGAGAAGATGCCTTGGCATGAATCATCGTTGAAATCCTTACCAGATCGCGGCGATAAGCCTCATCCACCTGCCGCATCATCTCGTCCTTTTCGCTTGAACCCATGGAGTAGGTGTACCTGGGAGGCGAGCCCTGCGATTCGGTTATGAATTGCAGGCGCACCAGGTCCCGCATCAGATCGCCAACCTTCTCCTTTGGGACGTAAAGACGGGATGCAACTTCGTCGCGCGTCCATCCGACAGGGCGGCTGTTCCAGAGAAGCATAAGCGCCTCCAGATGCGGAACACTGTCGATCTACTTCAGGATGAACTCATAGGGATCCATCCCGTTCTGAAGATTCGGAGTCATTAACCGGTCACGACTGTCAGGGGATAATGATGGCGATGACTTTGCGCTGATTTCGGTTGCCTGACCAATATAGTCGAACACTGCCATAGCCGAATGCTTGCCACTCGGCGATCGGAATTCCTTCTCCTGAAGCCCCCCTCTCGTCTGAATCCTCTTGCATTTCTTCCCTGTAGTAGCATCAGGCATCGCGAATTGCTGAATCGCCGATGCACGCCACTGGTACGAAACCATCACGGTTACGTAAATTCTTCCGCGTATGCGGACACCTTCTCGTCTACGTGGTCCTGCTGGCCGTCGCGCTCTGGGCTGTCGCCGCGCTCCACTTCGACGTGCGCATCGCGTGGCTTCGAATCCCCTGCATCATCGTCTATCTGCTTGCCCTGGTCACTGTATTTGTGTTGTTCAAGACTTTCTGGAGACGCATCCTCGCCTCGCTGGTCTGCTCGGCGATCGTCATGCTTTGGTGGTTTTCGCTCAAGCCCTCCAACAATGAAAACTGGCAGGCGGACGTCTCGCACACGGCTTACGCCGAGGTCCAGGGCAACCTGGTCACCATTCACAACCTGCGCAACTGCGACTACCGCGCCGAGTTCGACTACACCTGCCAGTGGGAGACAAGGCAGGTCAACCTAGATGACATCCGCGGCCTCGATCTATTTCTCGACTACTGGGGCTCGCCCTGGATCGCGCACACCATCCTCAGCTTCGACTTCGGCAACGGCAATCACGTTCCGTTCTCTATCGAAGCCCGCAAGCAGGTTGGCCAGAGCTATTCCGCCATTCGCGGATTCTTCCGCCAGTTCACGCTCATCTCCGTCATCAGCACCGAGCGCGATGTCGTCCGCCTGCGCACCAACTACCGCAAGGACGAGGACCTCTACCTCTACCACACCACGGCGACTGTTCCATTCGCGCGCGAGCTGTTTCTCGACTACATCGGACTGGCCAACGACCTCCACGATCACCCGCGCTGGTACAACGCGCTCACCGGGAATTGCACCACGCAGATCTTCGACCTGAAGGCGATGGATGCACAGCCCTTCAAGCTGGCCGTGCTCCTGAACGGCAAGGGAGATCAGATGGAGTACAACCAGGGAAATCTGGCCACCGACGGCCTGTCCTTCGATGAACTAAAGGTGCGCGCCTACATCAATCCCGCCGCTAAAGCTGCCGATGACGATCCCGACTTCTCCGCCCGCATCCGCGCCAACCGGCCGGGATTCGCAACGCGGCAATGAGCGGCTGCGCACCGTCCAACGCTAATGGCTAATGGCTAATGGCTAATGGCTAATGGCTAATGGCTAATCTATGGCTAAATCAGCGCCGTCCCCGCGATCCCTTCCAGCACCTTTAGCGGAGAAGTCTCCGGCGCAACCAGCGCGCCTGGCTCCACTAATAACGTCTGCTCCAGTGCATACTGCCCGGCCAGCACCGCATGCGGAACCGTATCCGTATAAACCATCCAGCTCGATCCCGCCGGAAACTGCCAGGGATACTTCGCGCACTCCGCCTGAAAGCGTGCATTCTCTTTCAGAAAGTTGTGGAAGCGGATCATGAAGTCGTCATACGGCGAGCGCTTGATCGACGGAATGGCCGCGCCCAGCCCCACAGTACGCCCCAGCCCCTTCGCCGCCCGGCTCATCGCGTTATCCGGCGCAGGAGCAATCTCCTTCGGCGCAAATTCCTTCACCACCGTCGCAAAGGGATCGCCTACCACCCAGTCCCGCGTCCGCGTGGGATGAATATTGTTGAAGAAGCGCAAAATCCGCGCGCCATATGTCGGCCGCGTCGGGAAGGCATCCGTATGCAGCAGATCGTTGCGCTTGCGCAGAGCCAGATCGCGTCCCTGCTCCTCCTGGGGACGAAAGCTGGCATAATCCAGCTGCCACTTCGCCCGATAGGGCGACAGGAACCCGGTCAGAAACTCGACCACGTGCTGCGAATACGCGCGCATGATCCCCTGCAGACGCGCCACCGCTGCCGCGTCCGCGGTCTTGGTGTCTACGCCGCTCAATTTATCGATATTTGGTTTGTAGGCGATGTTCTTGTGCAGCGAGCTATCCGTCTGCTGCTGTCCGAGCAGAAAGGCCAGATCGTCGGGAGGTAGCGGAACCGGCGTCTCGGGAAAATACAGGATGTCCCCGGCCTCGAGCTGCGTGCACCAGTCCCGCGCCTGGGCGTCAGCTACCGGCCGGCTGAGTTCATCGCGCGAGATCGTGACCAGGCCCACGCCGCCTATCTCCCGGCAACTTTGCGCCGCACCCACAACCCCAGCAGCACCACCAGCGCGAAGCCTAAAGCCACCAACCCCGCAGGAAGGGCAAAATAAAGATAGCTGTCCGCCATATCTACGGTGTGGTGCCCGGCCGAGTTATAAAACAGCAGGCCGAAAATCGCGACGAAGCACGTCGCGAAGAAGACCAGAAACCCGAAGGCAAACGACATCAGCAGGCTGGTAAACAGGCCCGGTTCCCCCAGCGGGATCCCAAAGACCCTCCCCGGCGGCCGGCTCGAACCGCTCCGTCCCGAAAGTCTCTCAGCCGAACTCATTTCGCGAACCGCCATAATCCTTCCCCTGCGCGGGCGAGACTTCACAGCCGCCTCAGCTAGAATACAAGTTTATGGTTGATGCCGCCCAGACACCCCTGCTCACTGCCGCCCAGGTAGCGCAGGAAGCCCCCGTCCAGCAAGCCTCGAACGGCATTTTCTATGCCAGTTACGGAGAGACCCAGATCTCCCCTGAAGACCTCGAGCGCATCGTGCAGGCCGTGCCCGCGACCATTGCCGCCGCCCTCACCCGCGCCTGGTACTTCGTGCCGCTGGCCATCGGCGAAGACGACGAGACCTCGATCGCCCCGGCCTACAACATCGATCTCGGCGACCGCGCCATCTGCCACCGCAACGTCAGCTTCGGGTCTTCCGAATGCACCTTCATTTCCACCCGGCTCATGCAGGACCGCTTCGCCCTGGCCTTCGAATTCTTCATCAACGTCGGCCACCAGTTCGTTGACGCCGTCGGCGTACCGGCCAGCTTCTCCGATCTCGCATGGTCGCAGGTCAAGGCCGATGTCCGCGGCGAAACCAGCCAGGATGCCTGGGAGCACCGCCGCCGCGCCCGCGAACGCGCCCAGTCCCGCACTCACGACGCCCACGGGCCGGAACTCGTTCCCGACCAAAGCCGGGAGCACGTCGACGAAAAGGCTAAATCCGCCTACTTCGACGCCGCCTTTTCCGACGCCCTCGCCATCTACATGCTCGCGCTCACCATTGACTTCGACTACACCGAGCTGCGCGAGCGCGAATATCCGCTGCTGGCCGCACCGGCGCTCGCCGAGCGCCTCCGCCACGTCGCGGGACTCTTCCCGGCGAACACGGGGTACGAATTCGAGATCCGGTATCGGCGCAGGGGATAAAGTCCCCGGCTGTTAGTTGTCGCTCCCCGGTTATGAATCGCGGACAACTACGAAACCGACTACGGGCATAGTGTAAGCTGCCTTCGGAGCCTTTCATTGCATTCCTATCAAAGCAAAACCGCGCTCGGCTGGATTGGAGTGATTACCTTACTTGTCAGTTGGGTGGTCCTCTGCTCAACACCGATGTTTACTCAGTCGCGGTGGATTATTTGCGCCTTCGTGGGAGCGGCGCTTGCGACACCAATCTCATTGGTGTTGGGCCTCACGGCCGGTCGGAGATCCTCTAGGTGGTGGTATGTACTGGCCGGCGTTGCCTTGCTTTCGGAGGTCATATTTCTTGGCGATCTATTTGCCAGGGTATGACTCGAGTCGCTGTAAGCTCGCCTCAATTACTCACAACTGGGGACTAACAACTGGCAACTACACCCTGATCCCTGTCCCCTACTTTTGTGATCGCCCACCTGCGCGGACGCCTCTTCTCCAAACAACCCGGCCAGGCCATCGTCGAAACCGGAGGCGTTCTGCAATCCAACCCCAGCCTACAACGGCTTGCCTTCGCTCTCGCTCCAGCGCTTCATCAGTTCATTGCTTGGCAATGATTTGTCTTCCACCTTGCGAGCTGTCTCTACTCCGGCGATAGGGAGTCCTCGTGGGTCGAGCAAGCCAATCTGAACCAGCACCGTGGCCTGGTCCCAGTAGATGTGTTCATGCACCAGCTTCGAGCCTTCGAATTGGATGATGGCCACCGTCGGAATTTCCACTTTGCGTCCGGTCGGCGCAATCCCCGGCAGCATCCAGTCGATTTCCGTTGTATGCGTGAACTTGACGATGAATTCGTCCACAAGAGTGCTCGCGCCTACCGTACGGCTGATGAGCGTAAGGCGAAAATCAGGCGGATTGATGGGGATGAAATGGTAGGCATAGAAGCGCTTGAGCTGCTCGTAGCCGACGCCGCCCGTCATGGTAGGGATATGGTTGACGTATGGCTGCGGAACCATCGTCGCCATGGTTGCGTTCACGTCGCGCTTCGCGAACTCATCGCGACAATGCTCTTCCCAGAGCCTGACTAAATCTGGAGTGGTCATACAAGCTTCTCCCGGTGTGCGTCACCTTTCGGCAACAGCGACCATAGCAGTCCCGGCCACGGCCCGGCCACTTCGAAGCCACGCACTGTTCCCTGTTCCCTCATCCCTGTTCCCTGTACCCTGCTTTTATGATCGCCCATCTGCGCGGACGCCTCTTCTCGAAACAACCTGGTCAGGCCATCGTCGAAGCGGGGGGCGTCGGCTACGACGTCGTCATCAGCATCCCCACCTTCACCGCGCTCCCCGCCGAAGGAGCCGAGGTTTCCCTCTACATTCATACGCAGGTTCGCGAAGACATCCTCGCTCTCTATGGCTTCCTCGATCGCAACGAGAAGCGACTGTTCGAGCGCCTCATCACCGTCACCGGAGTCGGCCCCAAGCTGGCCGTCACCATCCTCAGCGGACTTAACCCCGAGCGCACCGTCGCCGCCATCCGCGCCCAGGACCACGCCACCCTCACCCACATCCCCGGAGTCGGCAAGAAGCTCGCCGAGCGCTTAGTTGTTGAATTAAAAGACAAACTCGAAGATATGGCCACCGCGCCGGCCGTCGTCTCTGCCGGGCCCGCCGCCGAGGACGTCCTCTCCGCGCTCACCAATCTCGGCTACCAGCGCCCCGCCGCGCAAAAGGCCATCGAATCCGCCGTCGAAAAGGACAAGTCTCTCGGCCACGACTTCGACCCCCTTTTCCGCGCCGCCCTCAAAGTGATCCGCTGAGGAGTTGACAGGTGTCAGTCCCTGGCATGAGGCTTGCCCTGAGCCCTGAGCCCTGAGCCCTGAGCCCTGAGCCCTGAGCCCTGAGCCCTGAGCCCTGAGCCCTTGCTAATTCCCGTATCCCGGCAGTATGATCCTCTCCCCGAGGTCACCTCATGAGCGAATTGACCACTCCAATCAACGCCGTTCTCAGGCGCAAGGCCGGAGCTGTCTGGTCTACGCAGCCCGATGCCACCGTCTACCAGGCCATCGAGATGATGGCGGATAAGCAGGTGGGCGCCCTTCCTGTCATGGAGGCCGGCAAATTACTGGGCATCATCTCCGAGCGCGACTACGCCCGCAAAATCATCCTGATGGGTCGCTCCTCGAAGGAAACCGCGGTCTCGGAAATCATGAGCAGTCCGGTGATCTCTGTCTCGCCGCGTCACACGGTGGAAGAGTGCATGCGCATCATTACCGAGAACCGCGTGCGGCACCTTCCCGTGATGGAAGGCGGCGAAATGGTCGGCATGATCTCCATCGGCGACCTGGTGAACTGGATCATTAACGAGCAGCAGGAGACGATCCGTCACCTCGAAGCCTACATTTCCGGAGTCGCGAGTTAGCCCGAACCCGTCCCGCCGCAAGCGGCGCCGGAAAATTTCATGGTCCCGCTTCAGGGGCTGCGTGTATACTCGCCGCCGGCCGGAATCCGAGCGCGGAAATCCGGTTGAAAGGGGGCTATCCATGCCCAGTTATCTTCTCCAGGTCTCCTATAGCGCCGAAGCATGGGCGGCTATGATCAAACGTCCTCACGACCGCATTGAAGCCGTGCGCAAAACCATCCAAAAGCTGGGCGGCAACATCACTGGCGGCTGGCTGTCGTTCGGCGACTACGACATCGTTGCGCTCCTCGAGATGCCCGACAACACCAGCGCGGCCGCTTTCGCCATGGCCGCCGCCGCGGGCGGAGCCTGCAAGAGCGTCAAGACCACGCCGCTGCTCAGCATCGACGAAGCAACTGCAGCGATGAAGAAGGCAGGAGCCTCAGGCTACAAACCGGCCACCGCCAAGAAGTAAACGGGCCGCGGCTCTCACTCATAGCGGATCGCCTTCACCGGATCGAGCGTCGCGGCTCTGTGTGCCGGAATCCAGCAGGCCAGCAGGCCGACGATAGCCAGCAGCGAAGCCACGGCCACGAAGATAAGCGGGTCCGAGGGAGAGACTCCGATGGGCAGGTTGGCCATCACGCGCGCCGCCGGTACCCCTGCGGCCAGCCCCAGCCCGAGGCCCGCCGCGATCTGCCACAGTCCGCGCCGCATCACCAGCGCAACGATATTGCGCGCATTGGCTCCCAGCGCCATGCGCACACCTATTTCCTGTGTGCGGCTGTTCGTCGCCTGCGCCAGTACCGCGTAGATTCCGACTGCCGCCATCAGCAGCGCAATCAGGGCGAATCCTGCGAAGATCTTGCTGAAGAGGTGGAGATACCACTGTTGATGCTGAATCGCCTGGGGCAGCGTGTATACATCGCGCAACGGCAGATCCTGGTCGAGACTCTGCACCGTGGCGCGCACCGCGGCGATGGGATTATTGCTCGACCGAATCAGCAGGGCCATGCCGTTCCAGCCTTCCTGCCGCAGGGGAATGAACATCAGCGGATTGGGCGATTTCTCCTGCAGTTCCTGAAAGATATTCGCCGAAACGCCAACCACCGTGATCCAGTCGCCCGGCTTGTTCTTGTCGTCGTACAAACGGAATCGCTTGCCGATCGCCGACTGGCCCGGCCAGAAGTGCTCCGCACACTGGCGCGTAAGCACGGCAGCCTTGTGGTTCGCCGTGCCGTCGAGTTCGTTGAAGTCCCGGCCCAGCAGGATGGGCAGATTGATCGCGTCGAAATAGCCCGGAGACTGAACGACAAAGGAAACCGAAGGCCGATGGGCGGGGTCGTTCACCGTCGAGTGCTCGATCTCGATTTCTCGTGAATCCGCCCCCAGGCCGGGAAGGCTCGACGTCAGGGCCACGTGGGTCACGCCGGGAAGCGCCCGCAGGCGTGGCAGCAGCTGATCGTAGAATCGCTGCCGGGCATCGGCGTCCTTGTAATGTTCATCGGGAAAGTCGATTCGCGCCGTTGTGATCTGGTCGGCAGGCACCGACTGATTTGCCGCGAGGGCCACGAACAGGCTGTGAACAAAAACTCCAGCGCCCGAGAGCAGCACCAGCGTCAGCGCAAACTGGAAGACCACCAGCAGGCTCGACAGCTTCCCTCCGCGATGGCGGCCCGCAGTGCGCGCGCCGTCCTTCAGAACCTCGTTCACGTCGACACGGGAGAAGCGCATTGCCGGCGCGATGCCGAAGAGTAATCCGCTGAAGATGCACAGCGCGGCAAAGTAACCGAACACCGTGTAGTTCATGGTGAACTCGATCCAGTAAGGCTTGCCCACATCCTGCGTAGACAAGTCGAACCAGTGAACCCCCAGCCACGCCAGCGCCAGTCCCAGCACACCGCCGAAGATGCTCAGCATCACGCTCTCGATCAGCAGTTGCCGCACCACTCGCCACCGCGAAGCTCCCAGCGCCGACCGGATCGACATCTCGCGCTGCCGCAACATGGCGCGGCTCAGCATCATGTTGGCGACATTCGCGCAGGCAATCAGCAGCACGAAGCCTACAGCACCCATCATCATCAGGAAGACCAGCCGGATGCCTCCGCCGTTGTAGCGCTCTTGGAAGGTCTCGACTGTGATGCCCACATCTTTGTCGTCGGGATACTGCGCCGCCAGACGGCGCGCAATCCCGCTCATCTCCACGTTCGCCTGAAGAATACCGACGCCCGGCTTGAGCATCCCGAAGAGCGCCAGCGGCCGGTTCGTGCGCTTCTCCATGTCTGGTGTGGGCACCAGCGACTCCCACATATCCACGTTGCTAGGAAATTTGAAGCCCTTTGGCATTACCCCGACAATAGTCGCCGGCTTCTCGTTGATGCGCACCTGCCTCCCCAGCACACCCGGCGAGCCGGCATAACGATCCTGCCAGATGCCGTAGCCAATCACTACCACCGGGGCCGCGCCCGGTTTGTCATCGCCGGGGAGAAATCCGCGCCCCAGGACCGGCCGGATGTGTAGCATCTCGAAGAATCCCGAGGACGCCTGCTCCATCCGGTATGCCTGCGGAGGAATGCCGGTTTCACTCAATGTGCCGTCTTCATCGGTGGCCGCCTCCAGCGCCGCCAGCGATGAGTTCTGCGCGCGGTAGTCGCGGAAATCCGGGTACGACACGCGCATCGTGTTGTTGTCGCGCTGCGTAAGGTTGCTGCTGCGAATGGAAACCAGCTGCGCTCCGCCCGGCACCGGAACCGGCTTGAACAGCACGGCATTGACCAGCGTGAAGACCATTGTGTTGAGGCCGATCCCCAGCGCCAGAGTCGCCACCACGGCGGCAGAAAACAGGCGATGAGCCAGGATCATGCGCAGCGCAAACCGCAGGTCGTGTGCCATATGTGTCCTCGTGTTATGTGTCAGGATACGGAGGGGTTCCGGCGCGGGTTCCAGGTATTTTGGGTCAAATGCTGCCCGATGACACTGGACCTGACTCTGCGCCCAGGCGCCGCGAATCGAGCCGCCGGGGTGTTGCATCTATAGTGAACACTTCAAGAACGCAGGCAGGGCCCCAATGCACGACTTCTTCGCCACTCTCAGCTCTCCCGATCTCGATTCCAGCGGATCCGCCCCACTCGACTACCACCACCACGACGGCGAACTGCTCGACGCTTACTCGCGCGCCGTCACGGCGGCCGTCGACCGGGTCAGCCCGGCGGTCGTTAAGATCGACGTCCGCAATGGCCAGTCCCGGGGCGGCGGCTCAGGTTCAGGATTCGTCTTCACTCCCGACGGCCTGGTGCTCACCAACAGCCATGTCGTACACGGCGCGAAGAGCATTACCCTGACTTTTCTTGACGGAGTCACCGCCAACGCCATGCTCATCGGCGACGACCCGGACACTGACATCGCGGTGCTGCGGACCGATCACCTGCTGGCTCCCACTGCCGCCCTCGGAAACTCCAGAGACCTGCGCGTCGGCCAGCTAGCCATCGCAGTTGGCAATCCCTTCGGCTTCCAGTTCACCGTCACCGCCGGCGTGGTCAGCGCCCTGGGCCGCAGCATGCAGGGTTCCTCGGGCCGCATGATGGAGGAGATCATCCAGACCGACGCCGCCCTCAACCCCGGCAACTCGGGCGGACCGCTCGTCGATTCAGCCGGCCGCGTCATCGGCGTCAACACTGCCACCATCATGGGCGCGCAAGGGCTCTGCTTCGCCATCGGCATCGATACGGCAAAATACATCGCCAGCCAGATTCTGCAGCACGGCCGGGTGCGTCGCAGCTGGATCGGCATCGCCGCGCAGAACGTTCCCCTGCCGCGCCGCGTCGTCTACGAATACAAGCTGGCGGCATCCTCGGGAGTGATGGCCACCAGCCTCGATCCCGATGGCCCCGCAGCCCGCGCCGGCATGCGCGATGGAGACATCATCCTCCGCTTTGCCAACGAAAGCATCGCCGCTATCAACGAGCTGCACAAGGTGCTCACCTCCGAGCGCGTGGGACGGCCTCATCCGGTGCTCGTGTTGCGCGGCGTCTCACTGGTCGATCTGACCGTGATTCCGGCAGCCCGCCCCGAATAAAAGCCATGCCTGATCGGGCGGCCACGCGCATATCTTCTGGACCGCTGCGAATTGCCACTTTATGATTGCAATTCGCAGTGCCGTGATAGGGTGAAATCACCGAATATGCCTGAGATAATGGGGAGTTTGTGCCCCACCCGCAGTTGCCGTGCCCCCAAAATAGCCGTTTTTGAGATCACACTGACTGCCCTGCTTTGCGGCCTGCCGGCCATCGCCGCCCACGCTCAGCAGGCAGCGGGCCCGCCTGCAACCGACTCGCCCGTTATCGTCCAGCCCGGCGCTCCGGGGACGCCCACCAAAACGCTCCCCCCATCCACGTCCGCCGCCGCTCCACGCGCCTCGCAGGCCGACATCGACTTCATGCAGGGCATGATCATGCATCACAGCCAGGCCGTCGAAATGACCGCGTTGATCCCGTCCCACACCGAAGACAAAGATGTACGCGCGATCGGGGCGCGCATCAGCCGCTCGCAGTCTGATGAGATCAACTTCATGAAGCGCTGGCTGGTGGCCCGCGGCCAATCCACCTCCATGGCCATGCCCGGCATGCCGGATATGAACAAGAACGGCGGCTCGATGCTCATGCCCGGCATGCTGACGCCGCAGCAGATGGAGGCGTTGCGCCAGGCCCGCGGTGCAGAATTTGACCGCCTCTTCCTGACCGGCATGATTCAGCACCATGGCGGCGCGCTGGTGATGGTGAAGGAACTCTTCGATTCCCCCGGCGCCGGTCAGGATGCCGACCTCTTCGACTTCGCCACCGATGTCGACAGCGGGCAGCGGGCCGAGATCAGAATTATGGAAAACATGTTGAAGGAGAAACAATGAACCGTTTGCGGGCTCTCTCTTTTTGTTTTGCCGGTGCGTTCTTCGCCGTGGGCGTGACGTGCTCCAGTGTCGACCTATTGCATGCTCAGGCGCCGGCCAAGTCTGACCCGGCCGCCAAGGCAGCTCCTGCCGAAGAAGACCCGTTCGCGCCGCAGCCCCCCGCTCCGCTGCCGCCGGGCATGACCGGCTCGAACCCGAACGACCCGCGCGCCAGTCTGAAGCCCGGCTTCTACGACGCCGGCGAGACAGCAATGGGCATCGAGCACGTCACCTTCCTCAAGAAGCCTCAGACCTTCCAGCTCTCGGCCACTGATCCCGACGATCCGGTCGTCCAGAAGACGCTGGGTACCCTCGGCATTGGCGCCATGGTGAGCAAGATCCCCAAGCCGATGCAGCTGGTGATCGCCGGACTGGCCTTCGCCAACTCCGATTTCGCCTTCCAAGGAGATCACCTCTTCCAAGGCAATTTCTACGGTGTGAATTTCTACGACATCTCCAACCCCGCAAAGATTTCGTTGGTCACCTCCCTCGTGTGCCCCGGAGGTCAGGGCGATGTCTCGGTCTACGGCAACCTGCTCTTCATGTCGGTCGAAATGCCCAACGGACGCCTCGACTGCGGAACGCAGGGCTTTCCCCCGCCGCCTCCGCCTGAGCCGGGACACGAGCATGAGCGCCGCCTGCCGGCCGCCAGCCCGGAGCGCTTCCGCGGCGTTCGCATCTTCGATATCTCGGACATCAAGAACCCGAAGCAGGTAGCAGCCGTCCAGACCTGCCGCGGATCACACACCCATACCCTGGTCGTCGATCCCAATGACAAAGACAACGTCTATATCTATGTCTCCGGGACATCGTTCGTGCGGCAGTCGGAAGAATTGGCCGGCTGTTCAGGTGAGGCCCCGGACAAAGACCCGAACACCTCGCTCTTCCGCATCGACGTAATCAAGGTGCCGATCGCCGCGCCGCAGGAAGCCAAGATCGTTTCCAGCCCGCGCGTCTTTATTGATCCCCGCAGCGGCGCCATCAATGGACTCAACAACGGCGGCAGCCACGACAAGGGAGCCGAGAAGCCAGCCGACACCAACCAGTGCCACGACATCACCGTATATTCGGCCATCGGCCTCGCCGCTGGAGCCTGCTCCGGCAACGGCATTCTCCTCGATATCAAGGACCCCGTACATCCCAAGCGTGTCGACGCGGTCAACGACCCCAATTACTCCTACTGGCACTCGGCGTCCTTCTCGAATGACGGAAGCAAGGTCGTCTTCACCGACGAGTGGGGCGGAGGCCTGCAGCCGCGCTGCCGTCCGACCGATCCCAGCAAGTGGGGAGCCGACGCCATCTTCAACCTCAAGGACGACAAGCTCTCCTTCGCCAGCTACTACAAGATGCCGGCCGCCCAGGGGCCAACCGAAAACTGCGTAGCTCATAACGGATCGCTCGTCCCCGTTCCCGGCCGCGACATCGAAGTGCAGGCCTGGTATCAGGGTGGCATCTCCCTCATGGACTTCACCGACGCGGCGCATCCCTATGAGATCGCCTACTTCGACCGCGGAGCCATCGATCCCAAAAATCTCATCCTCGGCGGCGACTGGTCGGCGTACTGGTACAACGGCTACATCTACGGGTCGGAGATCGCGCGCGGCCTCGATGTCTTCAAACTGGTGCCCACGAAAAACCTGACCCAGAACGAAATCGACGCCGCTAACCTGATCAAGTTCACTGAGCTCAATGTGCAGAACCAGCCGAAGATCACCTGGCCGTCTCATCTGATCGTCGCCAAGGCATACCTCGATCAGCTGAGCCGCTCGCAGGCGCTGCCCGCAAAGCAGATCGCCGACCTGAACAAGGCGGTCGCACGCGCGCAAAAGTCGAATCTCGGAAAGAAGGATGTCGCCAAGCTCAACGCCATGGCGCCGTCCGTGGAGACCGCCTCGTCGTCAGCTAAAACTCCGGCCGACGCCAGCCGCCTTCACGCGCTGGCGCAGATCCTGCAGGCTCCGACAGCTTAGCTGTTTGCGACCACTCACGAGAGCATCGGAGCAATCCGGTGCTCTCTTCTTGCCCGGGGCGCGTTATCTGATTGCATTCCCACCTCACCTTTGTAATCTTGACGGAAGGCGAAGATAAGGCAAAGCTATCACGATGGCACGGAGCACGTTGCAGTTCGATGAGATCGGCTATTGGTCGGAAATCAAGCTCTCAATACTCCACGAGTATGCGAAGGCATACAACACGATCTTGTTGGCACACAAGTTGCATCCGGTTTATATCGATGCTTTCGCGGGCGCAGGACACCACGTTTCTAAAGGCAGTGGCGAACTGGTTAAGGGCAGTCCAGTGCGGGCGTTGGAAGTTGAGCCGCCCTTCGAATTTCTTCATTTCATTGACATGGATGACTCACGTGCCGAGGAACTAAGCAGGCTCTCCGCGGGTCGCCCCAATGTGAAGGTTCACAAGGGAGATGCTAACGTCATTCTTCCCCGTGAGGTCTTCCCCGAGGTTCGATACGACCACTACAGACGTGGGCTCTGCATTCTTGATCCTTACGGTTTGAATCTCGACTGGGCGGTCGTCAAAAGTGCGGGGGAGTTGGGGACGCTGGAGATATTTCTGAATTTTCCAGTGATGGACATGAACAGCAATGTTCTCTGGCGAGATCACGAAAAGGTAGATCCGACTCAGAGGCAAAGGATGACGCGCTTCTGGGGAGACGAGTCATGGCGCGAGGCGGCGTATTCGGGCGCCGGTAACTTGTTTGGACATCCCGAAAAACTCTCTAATGATGATGTCGCCGCCGCGTACAGGAGGCGTCTTAAGGAAGTTGCTGGCTTCCAATACGTACCGGACCCGATTCCGATGCGGAATAGCAATAGTGCCATCGTCTACTACCTGTTCTTCGCAGCGCAACGACCAGTGGCGAAAGACATAGTTGATTACATCTTCAGGAAATACGAGCATATGGGAGAGAAGTCATGAGTTTACAAAGCTCGATCGAATGGACCGATGCAACTTGGAATCCCGTACGTGGTTGCACAAAGATCAGTCCCGGTTGCAAATTTTGCTATGCGGAGCGGTTCGCGGAGCGGTTTCGCGGCGTGCCTGGGCACCCGTTCGAGCAGGGCTTTGATCTGCGACTTGTTCCCGAGAAGCTCGTCGACCCTCTGCGCTGGCAAACGCCGAAGATGATCTTCGTGAACTCGATGAGTGACCTCTTTCATGACGGAGTTCCCGATGAATACATCGAGGCCGTGGCGCGAGTGATGGTTCAGGCGGATTGGCATACATTTCAGGTACTTACAAAGAGGTCCGTGCGTATGCGAGATCTCCTGAAAACCAAGTTGAGGTTTGCTGCGGAGCAGCGGCATATCTGGTGGGGAGTAAGCGTTGAAGACAAACGCTACGGCGTGCCTCGGATTGCTTCGCTGCGCGAGTCCCGGGTCGCAGTAAAATTTCTCTCTGTTGAGCCTCTTCTGGACGACCTTGGGCTGATCGACCTGCGCGAGATTGACTGGATGATTGTGGGCGGAGAAAGCGGCCCGGGTGCCCGTCCGTTGGAGGCCCGCTGGGTCCGCTCGCTGCGTGAACAGTGTCGAAACTCGGGAGTGAAGTTCTTTTTCAAACAATGGGGCGGCGTGAGAAAGCACACCACGGGACGACTACTTGACGGCCGGACGTACGATGAGTTCCCAGAGCGTTCTACTCACGCGGTCCCCGCGGACAATCTCAGAAGTCGTCTCGTTGCGCAGGTTCGAGACATCTCCAGTCAGTTTGTGCCCATAACGGCTCTCGCTGCAGGCTGACGGCCATTCGAGGCAATCCTCATGCTCACGATGCAGTGCCCAGGCCCGCGTTCCTCGGCGAACCTCAATCCTCAACCCGGTCGATGACCGTCACCCCAGCCTGCCGGAACGCCTCTTCCGCGCTCTCCACCGACCCATGGATGTCGATTGCCTGGCAGGCTTCGCGAATCACCACTGCCGGCACTCCCAGCCGCCGCGCATCAAGGGCCGAGTAGGCCACGCAGAAGTCATAAGCCAGCCCGGCGAGAAACACCCGCTCCAGGCCGCGTTCGCGCAGATACCCGCCGAGACCCGTCGGAGTCGCATGATCGTTCTCGAAGAACGCCGAGTAGGAGTCCATGTCGATGCCATGTCCTTTGCGGAGGATCAGCTCGGCCTGCGGCAGACGCAGCAAGGGGTGAAAATCGGCTCCGCTGGTTCCCTGAACGCAGTGCTCGGGCCAGAGCATCTGCGGTCCGTGCACGGTTTCGATGCTCTCGAATGCGTTATGCCCCGGATGACGCGCCGCAAACGACAAGTGCCCCTTCGGATGCCAGTCCTGCGTAAGCACAATGTGCCTGAATTTCTGCGCGGCCCTATGGATCGGCTCGATCACCCGGTCGCCGTGCGTGACAGCCAGAGTGCCGCCCGGGCAAAAGTCGTTCTGGACGTCCACTACGACCAGCACGTCCGCCGGAGCGATTCTTTCGGGAGCGATTTTCATATCCTTCACATGATGCCAAATCCGTCGCTGCGACTCGGGTAAAGTGAATGCATCGTGATCATTAACCTCGCGCGACGCGGACATAACCACAATTGGGAACTGGACCCGATCACGCGGTCTCTGCTCGACACGGATTTCTACAAGCTGCTGATGCTGCAGTTCATCTGGAAGAACTTCCCCAAAGTGGAGACATCGTTTTCGCTTGTGAACCGCTCGGCCAACGTGCGTCTCGCCGACCTGATCCGTCTCGATGAGCTTCGCGAGCATCTGGAGCACACAAAAAGGCTGCGCTTCCACAAGTCAGAACTCATATGGCTCGCGGGCAACACGTTCTATGGACGGCGCGGCATCTTCGAGCCGGAGTTCCTCGACTGGCTCGAACACGATTTCCGGCTCTCTGACTATGAATTGTCGGTTGAGGACGGGCAATTCTCACTCACGTTTCGCGGCCTGTGGACGGCGGCGACGATGTGGGAGATCCACTCGCTTTCCGCCATCAGCGAATTGCGGACGCGGGCAGCGCTGAAGCATCTGACCGAATTCGAGCTGGACATCCTGTATGCGCGCGCGAAAACCAGACTCTGGGAAAAGATGGAGCGGCTTCGCGGCATTCCCAAGCTAAGGGTGAGCGATTTCGGCACGCGGCGAAGGCACAGCTTCCTCTGGCAGGAATATGTAGCCAAGGCCATGAGTGACGTGCTGGGCGATGGCTTCACCGGGACGTCGAACACGTATCTGGCCTACAAGCACGACCTCGAGGCGATCGGCACGAATGCGCACGAGCTGCCGATGGCCCTTGCGGCCATGGCGAACAACGATGAGCAGCTGCGAGCGTCGCAATACCGCCTCCTCGAGTTATGGCAGCAGACCTATCAGCGTGAGTTGCTCATCATGCTCCCAGATACATTCGGCACGACTCAGTTTCTCCGCAACGCTCCCGACTGGGTAGCGGACTGGACCGGGCAGCGCGCCGACAGCCAGGATCCGTTCATCGCCGGCGATGAATACATCGCATGGCTGGAAGAGCGGGGCCGCGACCCGCGGCAGAAGCTGTTCATCGCCTCGGATGCTCTCGATGTGGACAAGATTCTTCAGCTGCATGCTTACTTCGCAGGCATCCCGCGCAACGGTGCTCGACTCGACGACTTTCGTACCGCGGCTGATTTTCTTGATGAGCGTAAGTGGACGCCCGAGCGGCGCATCCGTTTCAGCGCGGGCTGGGGCACTCTGCTCACTAACGATTTTCGCAACTGCAATCCCCGGGGGCCCAATTTCGATGGAAATGACGGCTTCGAGCCGATCAGCATCGTATGCAAGCTCTCCGAGGTGAACGGAAGACCCGCGGTGAAGCTGTCCGACAATTTCCAGAAAGCGCTCGGGCCGCCCGACCAGATCGAGCGTTATCGACATGTCTTCGGGCTGGCGGGCGTCGCGGATATTCCCGTCCTGGTCTGAGTCCGGCAAAATCTTCAGGTCGGCGAAAATCTCCAATCGCTCTCACAAAACTCACGGTAGCGCTGAAACCCGGTGACGTGTGCATAAAAATCCGCAGGCCGACAGAAATAGGCAATAGATTGGCAGGATCGGGATACCGCTCAATCTATGCTCTTCCGTAGTCTTTGAACTGTGGAAGATAACCGGCGGCCATCCAATGTCGTCGGCCCCTGAAACATCTGAGGTGAAAACAATGCAGAAGCGCAAATTGGGAAAGAGCAATCTCGAAGTTTCGGCTCTCGGCCTAGGTTGCATGGGCATGAGCTTCTCCTATGCACCTCCGTTTCCCGACAAGCAGGAGATGATCTCTCTTCTGCGCACAGCCGTTGAACGCGGCATCACCTTCTTTGATACCGCCGAGGTCTATGGCCCTCACACCAACGAGGAGCTGGTCGGCGAGGCGCTCGCTCCGCTGCTGCGCGATCAGGTGGTGATTGCCACCAAGTTCGGCTTCAATCTCAATCTCGATGGAAGCCCCGGCTGGCAAGGCCTGAACAGCCGCCCCGAGCGCATCAAGCAGGTCGCCGAGGCCTCGCTCAAGCGGCTCAGGACCGACGTGATCGATCTCTTCTATCAGCACCGCGTTGACCCGGAAGTGCCGATCGAAGACGTAGCGGGAGCGGTCAAGGACTTGATCCAGGCAGGCAAAGTGAAGCACTTCGGCCTTTCTGAAGCGGGCATCGGAACGATCCGCCGCGCCCACGCGGTGCAGCCCGTAACCGCCCTGCAAAACGAATACTCACTGTGGTGGAGGAAGCCTGAGGCCGAAGTGATCCCCACCCTCGAAGAGCTCGGCATCGGTTTGGTTGCCTATAGCCCGCTGGGCAAAGGATTCCTGACCGGCAAGATGAACGAAAGCACCGAAATTAAAAGCGGCGATTTCCGCAGCACTCTGCCTCGCTTCACGCCCGAGGCTCGCAAGGCCAACCAGGCTGTCGTCGATCTTCTCACCAGCATCGGCAAAAAGAAGAAGGCAACGCCTGCCCAGGTCGCGCTCGCCTGGCTGCTGGCGCAGAAGCCGTGGATCGTGCCGATTCCGGGCACGACCAAGCTGCATCGCCTGGACGAGAACATCGGCGCATTGGCAATCGAGCTTACACCCGACGATCTCCGCCAGATTGAGGAAGCTGCTTCCAAGCTCAAGGTCGAAGGCGATCGTTATCCTGAACACATCGAAAAGATGACCGGCCTCTGAGTGGCACCGAGCGCAAAGGCCAATGGCCCTGACCTTCAGTGACGACCAGAGGAGCCAAAGATGAAAGCTCTGCTTTATTGGACCTTGGCATTTGCCGTTGCGCTCAGTGGATTTGCGCAGGCGCAATCTCTAACAAGAGAAAGCCGAACCCCGCGCTCTGACAAGGAGAGATTGATCGGCGCGTGGCATCTGCTCTCGATCGCAGAGTCAGGCGCGGACGAACCGTCCAATCATGGAGCGGAAATCAAGGGCATGCTGATCTACACCCGTGACGGCCACATATCAGTGCAGCTTATGTACCCGCCGTCTGCGGCCGCCCTCTCCAATGATTACGTACTGAACGGATATGAGGCTTCCTTCGGCAGCTACGACGTCGATGAAGCGGCGCACACGGTCACGCATCACGTGCAGGGATCGATCACACGAGGTCTTGTGGGCAAGGACCTCACGCGCGTATACCGGTTCACCGATGATGGACACCTGATCATCAGATCGACTCGTCCGGACGAACACTGGTCGGTCACGTGGGAGCATGACTGACCGATTCCAGGGAGAACCGACAATGACATGGTCGAAAGACGAGCTGCGCAAGATCGCCGAGGCCGACGACCTGCACATCTCGCCGTTCCGTGAAGACGGAGTGACGTACGGCACACCGACGTGGATATGGTCCGTCGCCGTCGACGACGCCCTCTAC
Organism: uncultured Acidobacteriaceae bacterium; assembly: GCA_963721995.1. GTDB lineage: Bacteria > Acidobacteriota > Terriglobia > Terriglobales > Acidobacteriaceae > Silvibacterium. The sequence continues at coordinate 36,071 of CAVRNK010000073.1, forward strand.
GTGCGCCCCTACAATGGACACAGCTCTCGCTGGTACCAGGCAGCGATACGGCAGAAGGCGGGACGGATCATCGCCGCCGGCATGACCAGGGAGGTCGCTTTCGAGCCGGTCGGCGGCCCTAACAATGACCGCACGAATGACCGCATCGACGATGCCTACCGGGCGAAATACCACAGCAGCCCGTACCTCAAGCCGATGATCGGCTCACGCGCCCGCTCCGCAACGGTCAGGATCATGCCGCGCGAATCCAGTGAGTGATCATCTGTATCCAGATGAGAAGATAGAGCAAATGGAAATCAAGAGAGCCGGCACACAAGCTTCCGCGAAAGGTCCGTCAGACTGGTTCACCGGCACCGTACGTATCGATCCGCTCTTTCAGGCGCCCGATCCGGCATTTGTTCAAGGCGCCAATGTCACCTTCGAACGCGGTGCGCGCACTGCATGGCATACCCATCCGCTAGGTCAAACGCTCATCGTCACTTCTGGGTGCGGCCGTGCGCAGCGCTGGGGCGGGCCAATCGAGGAGATCCGGCCGGGCGATGTAGTCTGGTTTTCCCCGGGCGAGAAGCACTGGCACGGTGCGGCGCCCACAACGGCCATGACCCATCTCGCCATTCAGGAAAAGCTAGACGGCAAGGTCGTCGATTGGCTGGAACAGGTAAGCGACGACCAATATGGCGCTTGATCCTGCCGACACCGAGCGGGTCTATTCCCCGCGCAAAGCCTGGATGGGATCGACCGAGGCAGCGCGGCGTGCGGGCATGGCTGAGGCCGCGAGAGCCAGCACAAATACGGCGATCGCTGTCAGCATCATCACCACCGGGTCGAAGGGACTCACATGAAAGAGGAAGGATCTTAGGACGCTCGATGCCACAGCGGCTCCTGCGAGGCCGAGAACGCAACCGATAGCCGCGAGCTTGAGACCCGAGATCAGGATGAGGCGCATGATGTGCGAACGCTGCGAGCCCAGCGCCATGCGGATGGCCATCTCCTGCACGCGTGAGGCGACGGAAAAAGCAATGACGCTGTAGATGCCAAGCACGGCCAGCAACACAGCAGCCAGAGCAAAACTGGAGATGATGATGGTGTTGAAGCGCCGTGGCGCTTCACTCTGGGACACGACCTGCTCCATGGTTTGTACCTGGGTGAGCGGCAGTTGCGCATCGATGGAACGGACAGTTGCGCGGAGAGCGTTCTCCATCTGCTCGGGAGGCAGAGCCGAACGCAGAACGATGTAGCCGCTATTGCCGTTCAAATCGGTAGGCTGGGCCGTAGTGCCGGCATCCTTTTCAAGCTGTGCGACCGGCTGATAGAACTGCTCGGATGCGTCGGCGTCCGGCGAGGTGAGCTTTGCATCGGCCACTTCTCCGACAACCATCATCCATGCGGTTCCCGACTTCACGGTGCCAACGCGCATGCGCTTTCCGATCGGATCCTGATGCGGCCAATAGTGCTCGGCGAACTCGTGATTGACAATGAGGACGAGCTGATTGCTGGCGTTGTCGGACTCGGTGAAGTAACGGCCGCGAATCAGCGGAGTGCCGATGGCCTTGAAGTAGTCGCCGATGACCTGAGAAGGCGAAGCGGCGGTCTGGTCGGGCCCGCGGGGATCGACATAACCGTCGACGACAAATGCCTCAATGCCGTCTCCCGTGGTGGGAATGGTGCTGGTGAGACCAACCGCTTGCACGCCCGGCAGTTGGCGGAGCTGCTGGAGCAGCGTGTTGTTGAAGGTGTCGATCTGCGTTTGCGTTGAGTATTGTTTCTGCGGCAGCGCATATGCAGCCGTAGTCACGTGATCCGGATGAAACCCAAGGTCGACAGTATTCATGTTGCTGAAGCTGCGCAGAAGCAGGCCGGAAGCGGTCAGCAGGATGAGAGCGACGGCGATTTCAACGACCACAAATGTGGAGCGCAGCCGCGCATGGCTGCCGCCTGCGGAGCCGCTGCGCCCGCCTTCTTTCATGGAGGCGTTGACGTTGGTGCGGAGAGCGGCGAAGCCTGGAGCTAATCCGCAGAAGAAGCCGGTAAGCAATGCAAGCAGAAACGCAAAACCGGCGACCGTCCAGTTCAGCGAGATCTCGTTGATCAGAGGCATGGTTTCCGGCAGAAGATTCTTCCCGATGGCAAGGGCGAGTGCGGCGAGTCCGATACCGATAATGCCGCCGCTTACGCTGATGGCCAGGCTCTCGAGGATCGTCTGCCGAAGCACGGTAAGCGTGGACGCCCCGAGGGCGAGACGCACAGCGGTCTCCCGCTGACGGCGAATGGCACGGACCAGCAGTAGCCCGGCAAGGTTGGCGCAGGCAATGAGCAGCACGACGGCGACGGCGAAAAACAACATCCGCAGAAGCGGGCGAGTTTGTAGCGTGGTAATTTGCTGCAGCGGGTAAACCACGGGCTTGATGCGGAAGTTTGCTTCGTCCGGCGGATAGTTGCGCATGATCTGCTGCGCCACCCGTTCCGCATCGCTCTGGGCCTGCACCGCAGTAAACCCGGGCTTGAGGCGGCCAACCAGATTCAGGTACCAGCTGGCGTTCGCCTCCGGGGAAAGCTCCTGCGGGGAAAGGCTCATGGGAACCCAGAGTTCACTCCGGTTGAGTCGGCCGGGAAAGAGTGGGAACTCGAAATTGCGCGGCATGACGCCAATGATGAGATACGGTTTGCGGTCGAGCAGAATCTTTGTGCCCAGGATGCTCGGGCTGCCATTGAAGCGGCTCTTCCACGTTGCGTAGCTGAGCACCGCGACCTGCTGCTTCTGCTTATCCTCCTGATCGGTGAAGACGCGGCCCATGAGCGGTGCCACACCGAGCGCAGAGAAGACCGGTGAGGTCATCCGCGCAGCGGCAATCTGGGCGGGTTGGCCGAGTCCGGAGAGCTCGAACCCGCTATAGCCATAGCCGCCAAGTGCTTCGAATGACCGGGTGTCGCGCGGGTAAACGACTACTTCAGGACCGGTGACCGGTCCGGAGTCGTGCTGCCCCCAGTCCGTGCCGCTGACCTGATCGCCCAGCGTAACCAGGCGGTCCGCGTTGGGAAACGGTAACGGCCGCAGCAGAACTCCGTCGACGATGGAGAAGATGGCGGTCGTGGCGCCGATCCCGAAGGCCAGCATGAGCACCGCGGTCGCGGTGAATCCCGGGGATTTGCGTAGTTGCCGACAGATCAGCTTCAGGTCGGAAACAATGCTGTGCATGAGTTCCTCGAAGACGGGTTAGCCGTTAGACGGAGGCTCCGCTTATACCGTACATGCACCAAATCGCGAACCTCGGCCTTTTTACTCGATAGCTGGGAACTAAACCGCGGGAACCTCCGTACCTTCTACGAAGAGCTTCGTCATTGCCACGTAGGAGCGCGAATGGCAATCCATTGGTGGAATCTCGCAATCGGATTCGTTTTGGGGGCCGCTCTGGGAGCGGTCGCCGACTGGCAGATCGGCGCCAGGCTGAGAAAGCAGGCCGAACTGCGGGCGCTCACTCGCGATTATGCTTCTCTGGCCGGCCTCTACACCCAACACCGCATCCGCGACGACGGAACCCACGAGCCCACCGGAGGGACGGTCGAAGTCACCTGGCAACCGGACGACGGCCTGCTCGAAGCCTCGGGCTTCCAGGCCAACGGCCACCCGGAATGGCACAGCTACATCCGCATGAGCCGGGAATACGCCGGGACCGGCATCGGTCACTACAACAACGTCAATTCGATCCACGGCGGAATCCAGCAGGTCATCTACTCGAAGCAGACCCGGACCTTCAACGTCAGAGGAATCGACCACACCCGAAAAGAGTTCACCCACTCCTGGAAGTCCAAAAACTAGATCCCTCCCGTCAGCGAACCCGCCCCAAATCGCGCCGCTTTTTCATGGCGGAGAATTTCCGGAAACTCGCTAGAATTGAAATAGAGACAGAAAAGGCCCGGCTCCTAACAGCCGGGCCTTCTTGTTTCAGCACGAAATCGAGAACTTAGCTTTGGGGCTAGGCGCCGCTAAATCCTTTATTTCCTATTAAGTGTGTGTAAGTCATTCGTTATGAAATACTCACGGCGCACCTGTCGCTTAAGTCCAATGAAATGAATGAGTGCCGAAATCAAGGGGGAGGGGGGAGGGGTGGTCAGGCTGCCTGGTCCCGCGCCTCACCCAGCGTCACCCGCGCCGTCATCTTGCGCCGGCCGCGATAAAAAGTCACCGTCACCGGGTCTCCCGTCTGGTGCCGGTTCATGATGTCCGAGATGTCCTGAGTATCGGTCACTTCCTGGTCGTCAATGCCGACGATCAGGTCGCCGCCAAGATAGATCTGCATATTGCCGAGGTAAGCCGTCTCCGTCCCTCCGCGCAGGCCCGCCCGCTCCGCCGCTCCGTTGGGCAGCGTGCGCTGGATGAGGACGCCGGACTCGACGGGGAGGCCGATCTGACCGGCGAGATTGGGGTCGATGGGCAGCGACACGATGCCCAGCGACGGTCTCCGCACCCGGCCATACTTCTGGAAGTCGCCGAGCACGACCTTGGCCGTGTTGATGGGGATGGCGAAGCCGATGCCGGCGTTCTGCTCAACTCCCTCGTTGCCTGTCGCGATGAGCGAGTTGATGCCGATCACCTCGCCGCGCGAGTTGAGCAGCGGTCCTCCCGAGTTGCCGGGATTGATAGCCGCGTCGGTCTGGATGGCGTTGTCGATGGTCGCCCCCTGGGGGCCGTGGATGGAGCGGATCGCACTGATGATGCCGGTGGTCATCGTCCCCTGCAGCCCGAAGGGATTCCCGATGGCGTACACCTTCTGCCCGACGACGAGATTTTTCGAGTCGGCGAGCACTGCCGGAACCAGATTCGGCAGGTCGATCTGCAGCAGCGCCAGGTCGTGGCTTGGATCGCGCCCGATCACCCGCGCCTTCGCTCGGTGCTTGTCATACGTGGTGACCTCGATCTTCTGCGCATCGGCAACCACGTGATAGTTGGTAAGAATGTGTCCCTGCTTGTCGAGGATGAAGCCTGATCCCTGCCCCTGCTGTGGCACCAGCCCATAGAAGAAGTTGAGCCCGACGGTCGACGAGGTAATGTTGACCACCGACGGCAGTGCCTTCTTGTAGACGGAGATGTTGTTGCTCTCCTCAGCGTCGAACTCGGGCGCCGCGTGAGCCTCGGTGAGTGTCAGGGGCGACGAGCCGTCGCCGGTAAGCGTGACTTCGCGGTTGGGGCCGGCGTGTCGCGAAGTGAGATACCAGAACGCGCCAACAATGACGAGGATGAGGACGAGTCTGCGAACGATCATGACTGAAACTCTCTAAACCCGCCGTGCTTCGGCACAGACCGGGCCATATCTGATTTTATCGGTTCTGAAGATTTCAAACCCGAGCGGCCGCCGCGAGTTCCGAGAAGATGCGCTCGACCTGCTGGTGTGTCTCGGCGAGTGGTCCGTCGTTGTGAATGACATAGTCGCAGAGAAGAATCTTCTCGCGGTCGGGAATCTGGGCTGCGAGGCGCGCTCGCGCATCAGCTTCCAGATCCTTTGCAGGCACCCCGCTGCCGGTCATGCGAGCCAGGTAGCGCGCGATCTTCACCTCGTCCGGCGCAGTTACGAGGATGAGACGGTCAAAGCGCTCGCGCCAGCCTGGCGCTGTCCCCTGCGCGTCGGCTTCGAAGATGACTGCTGACTCGACGATGACAACGGCATTCGGATCTTCGGCAAGTACGCGTTCCGCCCATTCCCGCTGAGCAGCAATGACCGCAGGATGAACGATGCGGTTGAGCTCCTGAAGCCGGTTCTGGCGAAATGCGAGATCGGCCAGCATGGCGCGGCTCAACGTACCGTCGGCTCGGACAACCTCAGCCCCAAAATGCCCGACGATCTCGCGGTAAACGCTCTGTCCCGGTGACATGAGCTCGCGTCCGACGGCATCGGCTTCGATCACATGAGCGCCGAGGGAGCGGAACATGCCCGCAACCGTCGTCTTCCCGCTTCCTAAACCACCGGTCAGTCCGGCATGCAGCATGATCGTTCCTGAAAGTGAATTCAACCCCCGCTACACTGTATCAATGCAGTCGATCGAGCGAATCCGGGAAGTGCTGGAGCTGATCGTATGCCCGGCGTGCCGGGGATCACTCAACCTCGTACCCGACGCCGTGCTGTGCAACGTATGCGGACGTCGATACCCAGTGGTGGACGGTATCCCCGTTCTCCGATCGGAACAGTCAATTACCAGGCCCTCACCCGCATAACAGTTCGAAGGCAGGCCGTTTAGTGTGGGTGCACTGAAGTGGTACGATCCCGTTCTCGCGAAAACAAATTGCAGGCCGATGGAAACCATATGTGCCGGATCTGCGTACTCAATCTTGAGGCGAGCGGGCCCTTGATGAGTCTGCTGATTTGATATTGGAAACAAAATGCGATCGGGATTGTGGATGAATTGCAGGGATGGCAGCAACACTCGGCACCGGTTTGGTGTCTAAGCAGACAAGCCCGGTGAGTTGGGCCACGGCAGGAGATGATAACGATGACGGAAGACAGCAGAGTCGAGAAATTCGCGGTGACTGAACTTGCAGGTCTACGCAATGCACTCATGCAGTCCGGAATCGATCTCTGGCAGGCGGCCGAAGTGCTGTCGACATTTCTTGCCGGCCGCGGCTACGGAGTCAGTGCCGACCAGGCCCGTGATGCTGTGCTGCGCCTCGAAGGCGCTGGATGCTCTTACGAATGCATGCAGAGCGAACTCGAGCGAGTCGCACTGGTGATGTGATTCGGCTCTCGCACTGATCCCTATCCTTCAAAGTTTGCTCTCGCGTGTAAAGTGCGCGCGCCTTAAGATCGCAGTGTTCGCAACTTCTTCCCTTAAGGCACTACTCAATGAGGCGCACAGCAATTCTCGTTTTCATGGCGACAGTTCTTGTGACGGCACAGGACTCGCGTTCCGCCGCAAGTCAGGCAACGAGCGCGGATGATCGCACAATTATTTTGCATGCGGCGCGGATGTTGGACGTTGCCGCAGGAGAGATTGTCTCCCCCGGCGAGGTTTTGATCCGAGGTGAACGTATCGTTGCCGCAGGGTCGCATGTTGATCGCCCGGCAGGCGCTCAGGTAATCGATCTGGGTGAAGCAACGTTGATGCCCGGTTTGATCGACGCTCACGTGCATCTGTTTCTGCATCCCGGGGCTGAGGATCTGCAGACAGTTCAGGAGTCCGTCCCGCAAAGGACGATCCTGGCGACGCTGGCGGCGCGCGACGATCTCATGGCTGGATTCACCGCTGAGCGCGATATGGGAACCGAGGGGGCCGGCTCAGCTGATACGGCGGTGCGCAACGCCATCAACGATGGGCTGATTCCAGGTCCGCGATTGCGCATTAGCGGGAATGCTATCGATATTCTCGGTGGTCATGAGGACGCGAACGACTTCAATCCGGCGCAGCATGTGCTATCGAACGCGACCTACGCGAACGACTCCGAACAAATAGTCGAGGCGATTCGTGAGCAGTTCAAGCAGGGGTCGGACTTCGTCAAGATGTACGAGACCGGTAAGGATTCGATCCGGGATGGAGTTTTCTCGACTCCGTATCAATACACCACAGCGCAGCTGAAGGCTGCTGTCGATGAGGCGGCACGGGTGGGCAAGAAGGTAGCCGTACACGCCATGGGCGAGCCGGGCACACTCTACGCGGCGCAGGCGGGCGTGGCGTCGATCGATCACGCGGCGCAGTTGAGTTCGGAGACAATGCGCATCATGCGCGAGAAACAGATTCCGGCGGTGCCGACCTTTACGATCTTTGAGTACTTTGCCGATCACGCTGCGAATCCGGCCGTCGCAGCACGTGAGCGCGCGATGTTTGAGTATCACGCGGCAGAGTTTAAGAAACAGATTGCGGCAGGCATTTCGTTCGCTGTCGGGTCGGATGTCGGGCCGTTTCCGCACGGCACCCAGGCCCGGGAACTGGTGCTGATGAATAAGCTGGGAATGCCAGGGGCCGACGTCCTGAAGGCAGATCTAATCAATGGAGCCAAGCTGCTCGGCTGGGGCGGACGGATCGGCGAGCTCAAGGCCGGGTATTACGCTGACATCATTGCCGTGCCCGGTGATCCGTTGAAGGACATCAGCGTCACCCAGCACGTTTCTTTCGTGATGAAGGGCGGCGTGGTGTACAAGAGGCCCTGACTTCTGATTCAGATCGCCTTGTCGGCTATCGCTAAGGACCGATCCAGGGCATCTACACCCAGATCGATCTCCTCTTTGGTGACGATCAGGGGTGGGGCCACGACGAAGTGGCTGATCCAGGCCTGGAGGGACACCCCCCTCTTGAGCATGTCGGCGGCGACCTGCTCGACTACGGCCGGCTTGCCGTCCACCTTGTCCAGCATGGTGTTGAAGGGGGTCTTCGCGGTCTGGTCGCGGACCAGTTCTACGGCCCAGAAGAGGCCCAGGCCGCGCACCTCGCCGATGGACGGGTGCCTCGGCTTCAGGGCGTGGAGCTTCTCTCCGAGATACTTGCCCATCTCGCGGGCACGGGCGACGAGGTCGAGGCGCTGCATCTCGTGGATGGCGGCGACGGCCGGGGCCAGGGTCATGGGGTGGGCTTCGTAGGTGTGCCCGTGGGCGAAGAAGTGGTCCTCGAAGTACTCGGCGATCTTGCCGGTAGTGGCGCAGAGGCCGAGGGGGACGTAGGCCGAGGTGATGCCCTTGGCGGTGACGAGGATGTCGGGCTTGATGCCCCAGTTGTCCATGGCGAACCACTCGCCGGTGCGTCCCCAGCCGGACATGACCTCGTCGGCGATGAGCAGGACACCATGGCGGTCGCAGATCTCGCGCAGCTTCGGCATGTATTCCTTCGGTGGGACGAGGACTCCGTTGGTGCCGACGACGGGCTCGACGATCACCGCCGCCACATCGCTCTCGTTGGCGATCATGTGTTCGAGGTAGTCGGCGCAGGCGATTCCACAGCCGGGATATGTGTGCTTGATCGGGCACTTGTAGCAGTTGACTTCAGGGGCGAAGACGAAGCCCTGGCCTTTGCCGCCCACGGATTCGAGGGGCCAGCGGCGCGGATCTCCCGTCGCTGCGATTGAGGCCATCGTGGACCCGTGATAGGAGCGGTAGCGGGCGATGATCTTGGTCTTGCGAGTGTACATGCGGGCGATCTTGAAGGCGGCTTCGTTGGCCTCCGTACCCGAGGTGGTGAAGAAGAATTTGTTGAGGCCTTCGGGGAGTACTTCGAGGAGGAGGCGGCTGAGCTCCACCCGCGTGTCAGTGGCGTAGCCGGGCATGATGTAGGGCAGCTTGCGGGCCTGCTCGGCGATGGCTTCGATGACGGCCAGGTTCTTGTGGCCGAGGTTCGAGCACATCAGCTGCGAGGAGAAGTCGAGGTAGCGGTTGCCCTTCGCGTCAGTGAAGTAGCAGCCCTCGGCATCGACGACGTGCATCGGATTCCAGGAGCGCTGGTACTTCCAGGTTCCGTAGTTCAGCTTTTTCGTCCAGCTGACCACCTCTTCGGTGGTCATAGCGGGAGATTCGGGGGCAGTGGTTTCGATGGGATTCATGGGGCGGTTCCTTCGTCCCACTACTATACCCCCCTCCCCCCACCCTCTCTGTGATTTGCTACCGATTCATTCCATTGGACTTAACGAATTGTGGATTGCTACTGGTTCATAACAAACGACTTAAGGCTAAAGATATGAATACAAATAAGTTATGGTGAAGATGATCAGTTGATTCTTCCCATTCCGGGAATTGGGTCGCGACAGATCCGAAGACGTTGTCCACATGGAAAAGCCCGCCGGGTGGGCGGGCCTTTCTGTCTCTCTATTTCTATTGTAGCGGGTTTGGGGAAATTGTCGGCCACTTTAGACAGGGAACAGGGATCAGGGATCAGAGATCACGAACTGCACGCGAGGCAAGATCGGCTTGTGTGAGCACTCGCTGCCGGCGCGCCTCAGCGGACGGAGGCAAGGGCGCGATATTGGGAAAACATCTGCAGCCGCCAGCGGAGGATGATGCCGAAGGCCAATATGAAGAACAGGCCCGCTGTCTGCTGGATGGACATAATCGAATCGAAATAGTCCCGGGCGAAGTAGCGTACTGCCGCCAGGACGATGATTACGAGGAAAAAGGCTTTCGAGCGGTGCATGACAATTTCGTCGCCTTTGATCGCAAGTCGCGAAGTGACGAGCAGCGGCCAGGAAAGTAGAAGAGCACCAATCAGGAACGCGCCTGCAGCCCAGAGAAGCGGCACACGAAACGTCGGGGCCAGAAACATGGAGAACCCGGTGCTCATGCCGAGCGGCGGGATGAGAATCTTGCGGGCTGTGACGGCGGTTCTTGCCTCACGGACTCGCCAAATGATTACGCCGATGAGGCCCAATACGGAGACGAGGGCGGAAGTTCCCAGAACATGCGGATCAAGGTGCATTTGAAGGAGGAGTACCAGCTATTTTAGCAATATTTTGATTCAAGTCGTCTGATCACGTTAAGCGCAGATTCGGACGGACGCCGGCGTGTTCAGCGCGGCCAGCCCGCGCACGGACATCGCGTTGGGAAACTGACTTTCCATCCTGACCTGCGTCGATAAGGAGTATCATGCTCGGCGTTGGGCGTCCGAACCCGGAACGCCGACGTCCGCACGGCTCGCTCCCCCGAGGCCAGCACCCAACCGCCTCCATCTGCGCGACGCCTCCGCTCCTTACTGATGTAAGAGCTGTTTGGAGGTGCGCGAATGAAATTCTCGATCTGTGTCACGAACAGGAAACAGACTGCTTCTTTCAGCATTGCAGGCTTGATGCTTGCGACCGCGCCACTGTGGCTGATGCTTGCGTTCGGAAGTCCTGCGAATGCGCAGACGTCAACAACCGATACATCTCCGAACTGGACGCAGTACCACCGAGATAACATGCAACGCTGGAACCCGTACGAGACAGTGCTCGGCGTCAACAATGCTGGGAGCCTGAGGCTGAAGTGGAGCTTCTCGGTCGGCAGCAACCCCCAGCCGCCCGCCGTGGTGAACGGAGTGGTTTATATCGGCGGCGACGAAATGTATGCGCTAAACGCCACCACCGGCGCGAAGCTGTGGAGCTATCCCACATATGTGGGCTGGATGCCTGCAGTGGTGAATGGGGTGGTTTATTTCGGCTCCACTGACGACAACGTATATGCGCTGAACGCCAGCACCGGCGCCCTGCTGTGGAGCTATAACACCGGAAACGCTGTGACTTCCGCGCCCGCTGTGGCGAATGGAGTAGTCTATATCGGCTCCGGCTACAATGGCTACGGCAACGGCGGCTTGTACGCGCTGAACGCCAGCACCGGCGCCAAGCTGTGGAGCTATGCACCGGGAGGCGGAGTGCAATGCTCGGCCGCCGTGGCGAATGGGGTGGTCTATGTCGCCGGCGGCTCAAACGACCAAACCTGTATGCGTTGAATGCCGATACCGGTGCCCTGGTGTGGAGCTATGCCACCGGAGGCCAAGTGTGGTCGAACGCCGCAGTGGCGAATGGAGTGGTTTATTTCGGCTCCTTCGACAACAACGTGTATGCGCTGAACGCCAGCACGGGCGCCAAGCTGTGGAGCTATACAACGGGAGGCGATATAGATGACTCGCCGGCAGTGGCGAATGGGGTGGTCTATGTCGGGTCCCTCGACGGCAACGTGTATGCGCTGAACGCCAGCACCGGCGCCAAGCTGTGGAGCTATACCACCGGAAGCAATCAGAATTCCTCGCCCGCCGTGGCGAATGGAGTGGTCTATGTCGCCGGCGGCTCAAGCTCCCTGTATGCGCTGAACGCCAGCACAGGCGCGCTGCTGTGGAGCTCTACCGCCCCCACAGTGGTAAGCGGGAATGGTGGTTCGCCCACAGTGGTAAACGGGACGGTATACTTCGGTCCCTCCGCGTTCGGGCTGGTGCAGCCAGCTGACCTGTACCTGCGGGTGGACGCAGAGCCGACACCATACGTGAATGGCCAGTTGCTCACGTATACCTTCCGGGTATGGAATCTCGGTCCAGGCAACGCCGATCTGGAAGTGCTGACCACGCAGGTTCCGTATCCTTTTGTCTTCGACTACATCCGCATCTCCGGCACGCGGGGGCTGGGCACGTGCACGACCCCAGCTTACGGGGACACCGGGACAATCGTCTGCCACGAAAACAGCGCCATGGCGCCGAACAGTACGTGGACGGTGCGGCTGACTGTGGAGCTGCCGCCGGAAATCGAAATCATACCAGGCGACGCCATCACCGAGAGTGGAACCGTGACGGAGGAGTCGCCTGATCCGAACCTCGCAAACAACACAGCGACGGTGAGCACCACGGTGCAGTGAGCTTTGTTGGGCAGACGTTCGCGCAAGGTTCGCGGCGAATGCTGCGCCGGTCTTCCGGGTATAGGAGAGAAAGACGCCGCCGCGCTTCCTCCCGATCACGAGGGCCAATATACTTCGCGCGCGAGATTGTCAGCGGATATGCATTCAGTACACTACCGCCATGCAGGTTCTATCGATCAGCCGCCGTCTTGTGGACAAGTTTCCGCCGGAAGCCTTCACGCCCGAATTGATTGCTGGTGAAGCGGAGAGGGTCCGCGAGCTGTATGCCAGCGGCCTGCTGCGCCAGGTATGGAAGAGAGGCGATACGCCGGGGGCGACCATTTTGTGGGAAGCGGCCTCGATCGGCGAAGTGCAGGCGGCTATCGAGACCTTTCCGCTCTACCAGGCCGGCCTGCTGGAGGTGGCAGGGCTTGTTCCGCTGGAGCCGTATCCGGGGTTTGGGTCGGCGGGGTTTGGGCCGGCAAAGTAAGCCGGCCCTGTGACTGTCTGAACGCGATTGTCGGAAGACGATGCGGCTTGCGAGGTTATTCGATCAGACCTGATACACCAGGCCCGATGCTTAGACTTGAGCGGTGCCGCCGTCGACGAAGAGCTCGATGCCGTTAACGAAACTGGAGTCGCTGGAGGCGAGGAAGAGGGCGACGGTTGCGATTTCTTCCGGACGGCCCATTTCGCCGCGGGGGATCAGGGACTTGAAGTTCTTTTTCGCTTCTTCGCCGAGAGGATCGAGGATGGGCGTGTCGATGGTGCCGGGGCTGAGGACGTTCACGCGGATTCCGCGATCCTTGAGTTCGAGCAGCCAGGTGCGTGCGAAGGAGCGGACAGCGGCTTTGCTTGCGCTGTAGACGCCGAATTCAGGGATTCCCTTGATGCTGGCGATCGATCCGTTGAGGAAGATAGAGCCGTTGTCGTTGAACAGAGGCAATGCCTTCTGGACGGTGAAGAGCGTGCCGCGAACGTTAAGATCGAAAGTCTGGTCGAAGTGCTCCTCGGTGACGTCTTCGAGCTTGAGGAGTTCGCCGCGGCCGGCGCTGGCGAAGAGGATGTCGATCTTGCCCTTTTCGCGCTTGACGGTGTCGTAGAGGCGGTCGAGGTCGGCGAGGTTGCCGGCGTCGCCCTGCACTCCGGTGACGTTGCGGCCGATGAGTTTGACGGCTTCATCGAGCTTGTCCTGACGACGCCCGGTGATGAAGACGTAGGCACCCTCTTCAACGAAGAGCTTTGCGGTGGCCAGCGCCATGCCGGAGGTCGCTGCGGTGATGACGGCTACTTTTCCTTCTAGCTTTCCCATGGATTCTCCTCGGTACGTGGACTTGGGTTGAAGGCAATGGCCCGCTGCCAGGGTACTTAAACAGCGGGCCATGTGGAGGAAACTTAGCGGAGGCCGCCGCCGGCGCGAAGGAGCTCGCCGGTGATCCACTTGGAATCATCGGAGGCGAGGAAGGTGGCGACGGTGGCGATGTCGTCGACTTGACCGAGGCGGCCGAGCGGTGTTTGGGCCACGATTCCCTTTTCGAAATCGGTGCCGAGGAAGCCTGCGGTCTGTACCCCTTCGGTTTCGACCATGCCGGGGTTAAGGGCATTCACGCGGATTTTACGCGGGCCCAACTCATTGGCGAGCACGCCGGTGATGGCATCGACAGCTCCCTTGGTTCCGGTGTAAACCGAGCTGGCTGGGGGTGTAACGCTGGTGACGACCGAGCCGATGTTGATGATGCTGCCGCCTTCACCAAGGTGCTTGACAGCGGCCTGAGTCGTGAACAGGAGACCCAGAACATTGATGTTGAAGATCTTGTGGAAGTGCTCTTCGGTGACGTCTTCGATGGGCGAAAATTCGTAGACGCCGGAATTGTTGACGAGGACGTCGAGGCGGCCGTAGTTCTTGATGGCGGCGTCGATGATGCCCTGAGCTTCGGCGGCCTTGGAGACGTCTCCGCCAACCGCGACGGCTTTGCCGCCCGCGGCGGTGATGGATTTGACCACGGCATCCGCGCCGGCCTTGCTGGAGGCGTAATTAACGACGACGGAGGCACCTTCGGCAGCGAGTGATTTGGCGATGGCGGCTCCGATACCCTTGGATGCGCCGGTGACGACTGCGACTTTACCTGCGAGCTTGCTCATATCTGTATCCCTTCTTTGTGCTTCCCAAATCTTTTGAGGGGCGCCCTTGCCGGCCGCCTCACTGAATTCTGGAGAGTAGATGGGGAGGGCGCTGTGGAAGATTCATTAGTTCCGAATTTATGAACTATTGAACCAATTTTTAATGGTGGGTAATCTTATGGCTATGCGGCCCCTTTTCCACCCATCGATCGAGGACATTTCGGTAGAGGGGATTCTGCATGCTCTCTCCGACCCGGTGCGGGTGGCAATCTATGCCGACATCGTGGCGCAGGAGTGCTCGCATAACTGCTCGGCGTTCCTGACGGTCAACCACAAGGCGATTCCGAAATCCACGCTCTCCCAGCACTTCAAGGCGCTGAGAGAAGCCGGACTGATTCGGGGCGAGCGGCATGGCGTGGAAGTACGCAACACTTCTCGCTGCACGGAGCTGGAGGAACGCTTTCCGGGACTGATAAAGGCGATCGTGAGCGCGCATGCCATTCAGTCGGCGAGTCAGGCTCGGGCGAGGAAGCCCCGGAAGGCCAGCAAGCGGCCAGCGACAAGCTGATACGTCAGTGGGTGGCGTGGGCGAGGATGGCGTGGAGCCCGTATCCGGTTCGAACCTGGCTATGTTTCTTGAAGACGTAGTGTCCGATGAGCCATCCGGCGGCTCCGCCTACAAGCACGTCGGTAGGAAAATGCTGCTGTCCGAGGACGCGGGTTAAGCTTACCGCGGTCGCAGTTGTGTAGATGCCGGCATCGACCCAGATGGAGGGGTATTCGCCGGCGATGACGGCGGCTGCGGCCCAGGCGAGCGTGCTATGCGAGGACGGAAAGCCGCCCTTGGTTCCCAGATTGGAGACGAAGAAGTCTCCGGCGGCATTGTTGTAGAGAGGGCGCTCACGGCGGAAAGCGACCTTAGCTATTTCCTCGACGACGATGGCGTCGGCCAAAGCCTCTCCAGAGAGGATGCCGGTTTCGTGCGCGTGATCGTTACCATTCAAAACGCTGAGGCCGTAGAGGACGGCGGGAATCGCCAGTTCTCCACCCAATGCGTAGTTCGAGACGTTAACGTTGTTCTTGTTGAAGCCGGGATCGTGAGAGACCTCGCGCATGGTGTCGGTGTCGGTCGAGAGGGTGATGCCGGTGGCAGCGCCGAGCGGCAGCAGCCAGATGAGGTCATGGGGACGGGTGCGTATGGGGCTGGTCCAGATGGGGATCTGATCCTTGAGGATGGCGAACGGCAGCCCTTTGAGGGTAACGTCCTGGGGTGCCGGCGGCGCGTCCGGCAGGGCAGCATCGGCGGACGCCGTGGTTTCCGGGTCGAGGGGCCCGGAAGCCTGGAATGCGTAGGTCGCCGGGCAAGCGGCGATGAGGGAGACGCAGAAAGCGAACGCGCAGCGGAGGAGATCGCGAGAACAAATCATAGTGTGGGTCTTTGGAGCCGACTGCCCGGCGGAACTGACTACCCGCTCGAGGCCGGGCAGACCTAGATCAGGGTAAATCCTGGTCATTACGAAACAGAAAGAATACGGAATCGAATTTACGGGATAGATCACGCGGCGATGGTGGCTGCAGACCACCTGGTCAGGATGGAGACGGGCAAGAGCGATCAGAAGGCGTTGGCCATTTTGGCGTTTGGATGGCTTCCTTCGCCGGCTCCGAAGCCGATGTAGACGCGCATGACGATTTTGTTTTGCACGGCGATGGAGAAGCCGACGCCGACGTCGGTGGTCATTCCATTTGAGGTGAGTGTGCCGGGAGTGAGCGAGACATTGCCGGCGTCGAAGAAGCTGTAGAGGCCGTACTGGCCGAGCGGGTGGCCTTTGACGCCAATCTGAGCGATGGGCTTGTCAAAGTCGACCTGTACGAGGAGGCGGTTGGGAGCGCGCAGGCGATAGTCGACGAGCCCGCGGAGGGTGTCGTTGCCGTCGAAGTCGGCTCCGCCGAGGGTGGGCTGCAGGTAGAAGGGCACCTGGCTCACGTTGGCGGTGTACGAGGTGTCGACGCGTCCGGTGAGGGTGAAGGTACCGATCTGGCAGGCACCGGTGGGGGTCTGCATGCAGAGAGCGTCCTTCCACGCGGGGCGGTTGTAGTCGACGCGCGCCCAGCGCCCGCTGCCGACGGCGGGCTGCTTGAGGATGGTAAAGGCGACGTCTCCCCAGGCGTCGAGGCGGTCGAAGGAATACTGGCGGGATCCCTGATCGAAGTAGTGGCGGTACATGACCTGGGCTTCATGCTGCTCCCAGATGAGGGGCCGGGTGGTTGGGGTGCGGATGCTGAGACCGGCTCCGGCCTCGACGAAGTTAGCCTGGGCGGTCGAGCCGGGGGCTCCGGCGTCGCCGTAGGCGACGTTGACGGAGGGGAAGGCGTCTCCAGTGACGCCCTTGGTGACGGGGCTCAGATACTTGAGCTCGCCGAGGACGCCGATGATGCCGGCGCGCCCGCTTACGACGGGGATGGGCATGTAGCCGTTGACGCCGAACGAGGTTTCCTGCTGGCGGTAGACGGCGTGGCCGGCGAGGGTGGAGTTGGGGCCGATGCCGTAGAAGTCCTGCACGGCAAGGTCGAAGCGGAGGAGATTGAAGTCGAGGTTGGCGTGGGTGTCGTCGATCTGGCCGGGGTGGCCGTTGCTGCCGCCGATTTCGATGGGGCGGATGGGGCGGAAGACGAAGCGGTATTGTCCGCTGGTGACGTAGGAGTTGTTGGTGGAGTAGAGGCCTTTGAGGGTGAGGATCTGGTTGGCGTTGGGGGAGTAGCTGACCCGGACGCCTCCGCCAAAGCCGCTGCCGGTGCCGATGTTGCCGACAGTCGGGCCGACGGGGTCGAGGGTGAGGAGGTCGACGGCACACTCTTCAAAGTTGTGGAGTCTCTGGGCGGGAGCGGGAGTGGTTCCGGGCGCCGGCTGGGAGGGTTTGAAGCCGGAGCGACAGGCGGATTTCGTGGTGGTCCAGTCCTCGGCGCGGCCGGCGGCGGCGGCAAGGATCAGGAGGAGCAGCAGGGCAAAGAGGGGAGGGGCCGGGCGTCTCATGATTTCAGGCCCTGGTGTGATTTCAGGTCCTGGTGCGCTGCGAGCGCGGCCCTGGCGACGGCCTGGGTGAAGGCTCCGGCTTGCGCGGCCTGATTGAGATTGGCGGGGACGGGCACGCGGTTTGAAGCAGGTAAAGAGGCGTTCAGGCTGGTGGCGTGCTGCAACGCTTCACGCTGCAGGTCGGAGAGCGGCGCCTGGACAGCAGCAGCGGCCTGGATGCGGGGTGCGACGGCAGGGACGTCGAAGGCCGGCCAGTCATCGCGCGGCGTCATGGTCAGGTCGAGCAAGGTGTCGATGGTGTTTGCGGCCTGAGCGCGATCGTAGAGGGCATCCGTCGGCCACTTGTCGGTGAAGAGCTTGAGAGCCGTGGCGATCAGCGAGGTGTGATCGAAGACGGTTTTCGAGATGGTGCCCTTCTGTATGTAAGGCGAGATCACGACTGCGGGAACGCGCACTCCGCTCAGCTTGAAATCGAATGGAGGATCGACGGATGACAGGCCGTCTGGCGATGGAAGAGGCACGGGCGGGAGGTGGTCGTAGATGCCTCCGTGCTCGTCGTAGACGATGACGAGAACGCTGGAGTGCCAGAGCTCATCGTTCTCGCGGATAGCGTTGTAGACGTTGCGTATGAGCGTTTCGCCGTCGCGCACATCGGCGTCGGGGTGCTGATCGCTTTGCGGCAGGACGCCACCGGTGGGCGCATCGGCGGCGCTATATCTGGGCTCAATGAAGCAGTAGGCGGGGACCTGGTTGGGGGGTCCTTTGCAGATGGCGCTGAAATTGTCGTACTCGATGTAGAAGAGATTCTGATGGGCGAGCAGGCCGGAGAAGGTGAGAGTGGTGGACCAGTCGGACCAGAAAATACAGGAAGGGACGTCGTGCTTGGCCAGCTCTTCGTACACGGTGTAGAAGCCCTGGTAATACTCGGGCGCCATGTCGAGGCGTCCGCGCGAGGTTCCGCAGTGTGCGTAGAGGCGGTTGGGCAGCGTAGGGCCGGGAATGGATGAAAACCAGTGATCGCAGACGGCGTACTCGGAAGCAAGGGTGGTGAGTATGGGGATGGCTTCGGGCTTGAAGCATTTCATAATGTGAGCGCCTGAAGCGGCGCTCCCGCTTTTGACTTCGTAGTTGAGGACGAAGCCGGACATGTCGGGCTGCTGGCCGGGCGCGGGCTGGAGCGTTCCGTAAAGCTGCTGGCTCACATCGGGAAAATGATGGTTGGGGTCGGCGGCGAGATCGCCAGTGTATTGCGCGTTGTTTGACGCGTAGATTTTGTTTTCGGCGGAGTCCTCGTTGTATGGGAGTGCGGCGGGGTCGAGGCCTTCGATGTCGTAGCCGGGGGTCTTCATGAAACCGAGCATGTGGTCGAAGCTGCGATTCTCCATCATCAGCACCAAAAAATGATTGATCTGCGCGGGCATCCCGTCTCCAAGAAACGACTAGCTTGTAGTGCGGTTGACTTGACGGATGTTACAAATGAGCGTCACCGGCCGTTCAAAAGAGCGCGGGCAGAAGAACGGCGACGGTTACGGCAATTGATCGATTGGAGACGATACCACAGGCTTCCGTCGAGTCAAGATATTTCTTGGGGGCCAGGGCCGCGTCAAAAGGGGGGGAAGCGGCGGCGGTGGTGTGAGGAAGACCAGTTCGTAAAACAGCGCGTGACGGGCGCGAAGCAACCGAAAAACTGAAGTTCGGCATCCTCTGACCGAGGCCGTACACGCGGACCGCCTCCTTCAATGTTCGCTGACTGAATGCGAGTTCGTTGACTGAATGCAAGGTTGATGAGTTCGTCCGCATCTGAATTCCCAGGGAATGTAACTTGAAGTTCGAGGCTGCGAAGGCATCGTTAAGAAGGCCAGACGGCCTTTCGGGAAGGGATTGACATCCAAAGATGCCGGATGCGTTGTTTAGTGGAGGCGGCGAGCTTGGCGAGCTCATGGCCCAAGTCGACTGGGGGCGGACTTCGCTTGGCTTTGTTGAGCACTGGCCGCAAAGTCTAAGGACCTGCGTACGCATTATTCTGACTTCCCGACAGCCGATGTTTGTCTGGTGGGGCGATCAATTGATCAACCTGTACAACGATGCCTACAAGAGCATTGTGGGAGGGAAACATCCGCGCGCGCTGGGACTGCCAGCCGAGGAGGTGTGGCGGGAAATCTGGGATCAGATTGCTCCGCGCGCCGAATCGGCGATGCGCGCCAAAGAAGGGACATACGACGATTCCCTGCTGCTGATCATGGAGCGGTATGGGTACCGCGAGGAGACCTACTACACCTTTTCCTATAGCCCGGTGCCCAACGATCACGGCGGCACAGGCGGGATTATCTGCGCCAATGCCGACAACACCCAGCGCATTATCGGCGAACGCCAGATGGCGCTGTTGCGAGAGCTGGCCTCGCGGACGGCGGATGCGCGGACGTGGCGGGAGGCGTGCCGGTTGAGCGCGCTCAGCCTGATGGAGAATCCGCGGGACATCTGCTTCGCGCTGATATACATGCTGAACGACACCCGTGACGCTATGGAGTTGGCTGGCGCGGTGCGGCTGCCGAGCGGACATAAGTGTGCTCCGCAGACGATTGAGCTTGGCGGGAAGCAGGTGTGGCCGATCGAGCAGGCGATGCGGAGTCACGAGATACATCTGGTGCATGATCTGGGGGATCTTTTTCCGGGGCTGCCGAGCGGGGCATGGGATGAATCTCCGCACACTGCGGCGGTGGTACCGCTGCCGGCTTCGGGAGCGATGGGGCGGCCGGGAGTGGTGGTGGTCGGGTTGAATCCGTACCGGCTGCCGGACGACAGCTACAGCGGGTTTCTGAAGCTGCTGGGAGGGCAGGTGTCGGCGAGCATTGCCAACGCCGAGGCCTATGAGCAGGAGCGGCGCAGGGCGGAGGCGCTGGCGGAACTCGACCGGGCGAAGACGATCTTCTTCAGCAATATCAGCCACGAGTTCCGAACCCCGCTGACGCTGATGCTGGGACCGCTCGAGGATATTCTCAATGACCGCGATCCGGCGATCCCGGCGGGCCAGCTGCAGCAGATCGAAACAGTGCATCGCAATGGGCTGCGACTGCTGAGGCTGGTGAATACGCTTCTGGATTTTTCGCGCATTGAGGCGGGAAGGATCAAGGCGCTGTATCGGCCAGTGGAACTTTGCGGCAGAACCGCGGAGCTGGGCAGTGTGTTTCGCTCGGCGATGGAGCGGGCGGGGCTGAAATACAAGATCGATTGCAAACCGCTGCCGGAGCCGGTGTACATCGATGTGGATATGTGGGAGAAGATTGTGCTGAATCTTCTCTCGAATGCATTCAAGTTCACGCTCGAGGGCACGGTGGAGATGACGCTGCGCGCCGTGGATGGTTATGCGGAGCTGGCGGTGCGGGATACGGGGATCGGGATTCAGGAGGGAGAGCTGCCTCGCATCTTCGAACGCTTTCATCGAATTGAAGGGGCGGTGGGGCGGACGCACGAGGGAACCGGCATCGGGCTGGCGCTGGTCGATGAACTGGTACGGCTGCACGGCGGAAAGGTCGAGGCGCAGAGTGTGTCTGGCGAGGGCACGACCTTCACCGTGAGGATTCCGTTCGGGTCGGTCCATCTGCCGCTGAACCAGGTTCTCAGGGGTGACGGGCAGGCGCCCGAGAATACGCTGGGGGCTGCGCCGTTCGTACAGGAGGCGCTGCGATGGCTGACCGGCGGCACGGCGAATGAGGAATCGCTGACGACGGATCTGGCCAACGAGGATTTGGCCGGATTTCTTGAGCAGGAGCGCGAGCCCGCCGGCGCTAAACGAGCCCGGGTGCTTCTGGCGGACGATAACCGCGATATGCGCGAGTACGTGCAACGGCTGCTGGCCC
The DNA here is from genome assembly GCA_963721995.1 of uncultured Acidobacteriaceae bacterium. GTDB lineage: Bacteria > Acidobacteriota > Terriglobia > Terriglobales > Acidobacteriaceae > Silvibacterium. The sequence continues at coordinate 57,343 of CAVRNK010000073.1, forward strand.
GCAAGTACGATGTGACCGCGGTTGCAGATGGAGAGGAGGCCCTGGCGGCGGTGCGCGAGAATCCTCCCTACCTGGTGCTGACGGATGTGATGATGCCTCGTATGGACGGTTTCGGACTGCTGAGGGCATTGCGAGCGGAAAGTGCGACGGCGACGATTCCGGTGATCATGCTGTCGGCCAGAGCGGGTGAGGAGGCCGAGTCGGAGGGTCTCGAGGCGGGCGCTGATGATTACCTGGTGAAGCCCTTTACGGCTCGCGAGCTGATGGCGCGAGTGGGGTCGCATATTTCCATGCACCGGTTGAGGCTGGAGCTGACGGCGAGTGAGCACGAGCTGCGCACCAAGGCAGAAGCCGCCGAGGAGCAGTACCGGGCGATGCTGGCGCGCATCTCGGAAGCATTTGTGGCGGTGGATCGCGAGTGGCGGATTACTTATGCCAACGAACAGATCGCAGAGCTGAGCGAATTTGACGCTGGCAATCTGATCGGGCGCGATCTGTGGGAAGTGTTTCCAGGGCTGGCCGAGTCGAAGTTTGGGCGGGTGTATCGGGAGGCAATGGAGAGCGGCCGGGTGACGCGGCTTGAGGATCACTACCAGCCCCTGGATCGATGGTTTCATGCGAATGCTTATCCGTCGCCGGATGGGCTGTCGATCTTTGCGCTGGATGTGACGGAGCAGCGCATACAGCAGGAGAAACTGCTGCTCTCGGAAAAGCTGGCGGCGACAGGACGGCTGGCGGCCACGATCGCGCACGAGATCAACAATCCGCTGGAGTCGGTACTCAACCTGATTTACCTGGCGCGGATTTCGAAGGCTGAAATTGGCACGATCCGGGAATATCTAGCCACCGCGGAGAGGGAGCTTACCCGGGTTGCACATATTGCGCGGCATACGCTGGGCTTCTACCGGGAAAGCTCGGCACCGGGCGATATCGACATGCCTGCTCTTATCGAGGAGGTGGTCACGGTCTACCATAGCCGGATCAGGAGCGCGGGGATTGAGGTTACGCGGGATTTCGCGGTGGTTCCCGCCGTCCATGCCTTGCGCGGGGAGTTGCACCAGGTGTTTTCGAATCTGATCTCGAACGCGATCGATGCCATGCGGGAGGGCGGGGCGCTCAGGATTTCGGTGCGCGAGGCCGTAGAGACGCCCGGCAGGGGTGTGGTGGTTACGATTCAGGATACGGGGGTGGGGATTCCGGCTCAGCACCTGCCCCGGCTGTTTGAGCCGTTCTTTACTACGAAGCCCAATGCGGGCACCGGGCTGGGGCTGTGGGTGGTGCAGCAGTTTGTGCAGTCCTGGCGCGGAACGGTGAATGTGAGCAGCAGCACCCAGCCGCCGGATCGGGGCACGAGGTTTACGATATTTCTTCCCCTGAAGTCCGTTTCTGAGACGCAGAACAAAACTAACGGAGCGTCGGGTGGGTTGAACTAAAGGGGGTAGCTATTCGGGAGGGTTGCTGTGTTGGAACAGATTGTTTTCGCCTTGGGAGATTCGTCGGCACCGCCTTTTGCTGTTGAGTCTCGCGTGCCGGATAGAGGGGGCTCGGGCGGCCGGCTGAGAGTGCTGATTGTCGACGATGAGCGGCTGATTGCCGATACGCTAACGGCGATTCTGAACGAACACGACTTCGAGGCGATGGGCGTGTACAGCGGTGAGGAAGCGGTGGAGGCAGCACGAACGATGCAGCCGGACGTGGTCCTGAGCGATGTGCTGATGCCGAAGATGTCGGGGATCGACCTCGGAATCAGGATACGCGGGGAGTTTCCGGAGACGTCGATCTTTCTGTTCTCCGGTCAGGCGGCGACAACGGAACTTCTGCGGAAAGCACATGCCGACGGACATCGATTCGAGTTGCTGCCCAAGCCGATTCATCCTGAGCACCTGATGGCCAGGTTGCGCGCGGGCTGTGACCTCAGCTACGGGGACCCCTCCCCCTGCCAGGTTGGATCCTGATCCTGAAAGCGATTGATTCTGCGCGGGTTGCGGTTCTTACCTCGGTAAAGATTTGAAAACAGGATCTTTATCGGCAAAGATCTGATTCTGAGAAGCTTACGGGCGCAATTGTCTCCTGACGCGAGAAGGCCCGGCTGCGATTGTCGGCCAGGCCTTACTAGTCTCTCTATTTCTATCGTAGCGACTTCAGGGAAATT
>CAVRNK010000074.1:0-59741 GCA_963721995.1 uncultured Acidobacteriaceae bacterium
CTCGCCGAAGACCTCACCCTCCGCGGCATCGCCGTCGAAGGTGTCTTCGATTTGAAAGACACCGCGGGCGCTGACCTCGGCGCGAACGGCTCGCTTTTCGAGATGGACATCACCACCAACCGCGTTGACGCCATGAATCACTACGGCATCGCCCGTGAAGCGGCAATCATCTACGGATCGCAGCTAAAGCCCATCGACGTCGCACTGCCCGAGCCACATTCCGGCTCCGCATTTCCCGTCACCATCGAAGAGCCCAAACTCTGCGGACGCTTCACCGCCCGCGTCCTCCGCAACGTCACCATCCAGTCCTCGACTGGCATTGTCGCCGAGCGCTTCCGCCTGCTCGAGCAGAAGCCCATATCCAACGCCGTCGACGCCACCAACTACTGCACCCTCGCCATCGGACAACCGACCCACGTCTTCGATCTCGACAAGCTCGAAGGCGGCATCATCGTGCGGCGAGCCCGCAAAGGCGAAAAGCTCCGCACCTTGGATGGAGTGGAGCGCATCCTCGACCCCGACGACCTCGTCGTCGCCGACGAGAAGCAGGCCCATGGCATCGCCGGAGTCATGGGAGGCTGGGACTCGATGATCACCGCCGACACCAGGAACGTCCTCGTCGAAGCCGCGTGGTTCGACCCCGTCACCGTCCGCCGCTCCTCCAAGCGCCACTTTCTCCACACCGACGCCTCGCATCGCTTCGAGCGGGGAGCCGACTTCAACGCCCCGCCCGTCGCCTCGGCCCTCGTCAGCCGCATTCTGCTGGAAGCCGGAGGCCACCAGGCCGGCCCTTTCACCGACGTCGTCATCCCTGAAGCCGAAGCCCGCACCGCGAAGCGCTCTGCCATTGTCTTCAGCCTGGGCGAAGTCCGCCGCATCCTCGGGCCGACAGAGGACGAGCAGGGCATCACCGCATCCACCGCCGATACCATCCTCACTGGCCTCGGCTGCTCACTTGCGAAAAACGGTCACCCGTCACCTCATACGACGGGCTCGACTTCATCCCTTGACCCGTCCCGTGCTGTATCCACCGAATCTGGCGCGGCCTCGCCCACGGCCAGCCCCTCCTACAATGTCACGCTCCCAAGCTGGCGTCTCGACCTTGAGCGCGAGATTGACCTCATCGAAGAGATCGCCCGCGTCTACGGATACAACCGCTTCCGCAACACGCTGCCCGCTTTCGCCGGTTCGGTCGTCGAACTACCCCACGCCGAGCAGGAAGCGGCCGTCCGCCGTACGCTGCTCGCCCTCGGCTGGACCGAGGCCATCTCCTCCACTTTCTGCTCCGCCGATGACGCCGCCCTCTTCGCGCCTCAGCCCAACTCGGCTGTCGCCATGGGCAACCCGCTCAGCGAGGAAGCCGGCATGCTGCGGCCATCGCTGTTGCCCGGCATGCTTTCCATGCTCACCCTCAATCTCAACCGCGACGTTGAAGACGCAGCCCTCTTCGAGATGGGAACAGTCTTCAGCGGCAGTCCTGACCGCGTCGACGAAAAGCCCGCTCTCGCCATCGGCGCAACCGGCCAGGCCCTGACCGAAGCCGACGTCACCTTCTACGACCTCAAGGGCACCGTCGAAGACCTGCTCGGCAAGTTTTCGTCGCGCTCTGTCTACTTCGACAACCTGCAGCTGCCCTCCTGGCTGCATCCAGGCCGCTCCGCGCGCGCCGCTCTCGACGGAGCCACCGTCGCCTGGTTTGGCCAGCTCCATCCCGCCGAAGCCGCGCGCCGCAAGCTCAAGCAAACCGTCTTCATCGGCGCAATCTACCTCGACCGTCTTTATAGACAAAAGCTCCGCCAGCCGCTCGTCCGCGAGCTCTCGCGTTACCAGCCCGTCCGCCGAGACTTCTCGCTGCTGTTCCCGAACTCCACTACTTACGCGGCCATCGAAGACAAGCTCCGCTCGCTCGACATCCCCGAGCTGCGCATCTTCTCCCCCAAGGAAATCCTCCGCGAATCAAAATCGATTCCCGCCGGACACTTCTCGCTTCTCCTCGGCACCGTCTTCCAGTCACAGGAGCGCACCCTGCGCGAAGAAGAGCTGCAGCAGTTCTCCCAGGCCATCGTCACCGCAATGGAATCAATCGGGGGCCGCCTCCGCACCTGACTTCTTCCACAACTGTGCCCCTGAGCCTGCCGAAGGGTCAGTTGTGGGACTTGGGATTCTGTGCCCTTTGCGCTTTGCCCTGTGCCCTGTGCCCTGTGCCCTGTGCCCTGTGCCCTGTGCCCTGAGCCCTGAGCCCTGTTCCCTGTTCCCTGTTCCCTGTTCCCTGAATCGGTACCCAACACGGCACCGGCTCAGCCACTTTCCGCGATTTCCTCCGCCTCCCCAGCGATATACTTCGCGTAGAAACCAGCTTCAGGAGAAACTCGCATGTCGACCGCAGCCGCCGTTCAGGAACCCGAACTTCCACTCGCCGCCGATGACTTCAGCGCACTCGAGCAGCGGGTGCTGCGCACAGTCGAGCTCCTCAAGGTGGAGCGTGACGCACGCGCCGCCGCCGAGCAGCGCATCGCATCGCTCGAACACAAGGTCCAGCAGCTCACCGAGCAGAACGCCAGCGACACCGCCCAGATCGAGACCCTCGAGCAGGAGCGCGAGACCGTCCGCACCCGCGTCGAGCGCCTCCTCAAGCACCTCGACGAAATCACCGGATGAACCAAGGAGAGCAATCGCGGATGACCGAAGCCACCAGGACCCAGCCCGCGCCGGCCAGCTCGAACGACCCCAAGACCGGTGCCCCTGAAAACGTCGACTACATCTCGGTCGACATCTACGACCAGACCTACCACCTGCGCGGCGACGACCCCGACTACATTCATCGCCTGGCTGACATCGTCGACGCCAAGATGCGCGCCGTCGCGTCTCATGGAAAAACAGTAGACTCCCTTCGCGTCGCCGTCCTCGCCGCCCTCAACATCGCCGACGAGCTCGCCACCCTCGAGCACCGATACAACACCCTTACCGGTACAACCGACGAATCCCGCGCCTCCATTCGCACCCGCGCCCACTCGCTCACCGGCCTGCTCGATTCCGTCCTCGGCGAAGAACGCAAGATCAGCTAGCCGTCTCTCCTGGAAGCAGGAATCTTGGAGCAGGAATCGCGTTATCCGGGCTAAATCATCTCTGGCGAATCCGCTCTACTTTGAACCCCCCCTCTTCCCTGATCCCGCTCCTCATAGATAATGGTCGGCGGAACAAAGGGACAGCGCCGCCATGTCATATAAGCCCGACCGTCGCAGCTTTCTCATCGCCAGCGGACTCACCGCCCTCGCCTCAACCAGGGTCCTTGGCGCAAACGACACTCTTCGCATCGGCGTCATCGGAGCCGGAGGCCGGATGCAGACCCTGCTCGACTGCGCCGACGAGGTCGGCCCTTGCCAGATTGTCGCCGTGAGTGACGTCTACGGTCCGCGACGCGACGCCGTGAAGGAGCGCTCTGGCGGCACAGCCAGCACGCATCTCGACTACCACGAGGTGCTCGAAAAGGATATCGACGCCGTCTTGATCGCGTCACCCGACCACTGGCACGTTCGCATGTCGGTCGATGCTCTGGCCGCCTCCAAGGACGTCTATCTCGAAAAACCCGTCACCCACACCGTCGAAGAAGGCGCCATCCTCACCAAAGCCGTTCGCTCCGGCAAGCAGATTCTGCAATGCGGCATGCAGCAGCGCAGCTGGACGCACTTTCGTGACGCCGTCGATCTGATCCAGGGCGGCAGCCTCGGCCGCGTCCCGCAGGTACGCACTTACTGGTGGCAAAACTATCTGCGCAACTGGCCGCACAAGCCAGTTGATACGCAAGCGCTCGACTGGAAGCTTTGGCTGGGAGACGCTCCCGACCAGCCGTACAGTGAAGAAAAATTCTTCCGCTGGCGCTGGTTCTGGGATTTTGGCGGTGGCGCGATGACCGACCTGTTCACCCATTGGATCGACGTCGCGCACTGGGCTATGAAGGCCGATCAGCCGCGCGTAGCGCAGATGCTCGGCGACAAATACATCTTCGAGCAATGGGACTGCCCCGACACCGTCCAGGCAACCTTCCGCTATCCCGGATTCGATGTCGTCTACGAAGGCATGATGGCATCCTCTATCGATGACGGCGGCCTCGAATTTCGCGGGACCGAAGCCACCCTGAAAATCAATCGCAGCGGATTCACCGTCTACCGCGAGGGAATTCCCGTTAACCAGAATCCCATCCTCAAGGAAGACAGCTTCGTTGACGGAACTATCACGCATATGGAGAATTTCTTCGCATGCGTCAGATCGCGCAAAGAGCCCAACGCACCCGTTGAAGCCGGGGTCGCCGCAGCCCGCGCAGGTCAGATCGCCAATTTGGCTTTCCGCGGCAACGGCCAGATCACGTGGCCGCCTAACTCTTTAACCCGCAAGTAATTGTCTCCTCGAACAATTCATTGATTTCTCTTGTACGTCGTGGCAAGCAGGACTACCATCGTCGCCGGTCCGAACTCCCCTGGTAAGTCCCACTCGTAAACGCTCCGGAACTACGCTTAAAACCCCGATCAGGAGAAATCTCATGACCCAAAACGAGAGAACCATCTCTGCCAGACCCACGCGCCATCTCGTCGGATTCGGCCTGCTGTCGCTGTTCGCAGTTTCCACTCTGACCGCTGCCAACACCATCTGCGTAAACCCCGGCGGAACCTCCGGCTGCAAATCCACCATCTCCGCGGCCATCGCCGCCGCATCTCCCGGAGACGTCATTCAGGTCTCGCAAGGTACCTACAAAGAAGCGGTAGTCATCGCCAAGACGCTCTCCCTGGTTGCCACCGCAGGTAGCCATCCAACCATCGACGCCACCGGACTGCCCAACGGCATCTTCGTTAACGGTTTCACCACCGCTCCCCCACTCGGTATATCGAACGTGCTCGTTTCCGGTTTCACAGTCGAGAACGCTAATTTTGAAGGCATCCTCGTTGTGAGTGGCTCCAACGTCACCATCACCGGCAATCATGTCCTCAACAACGACAAGGCGCTCGATATCGACAACGGCACATGTCCCGGTCAGCCGCCCTTCGAAACCAACGAAGGTGACGACTGCGGCGAAGGTATTCACTTCATGGGCACGAATCACTCCTCCGTGGTTGACAACGAGAGCGAGAAGAACTCAGGCGGAATCCTCATCACCGACGAGACCGGTACCAGCAACAACAATCTCATCATCGGGAACTCCGTCCACGACAACCCATACGACTGCGGCATAACACTCGCCTCCCATCCCCCCGCCAATGCGAAGTTGCCTTACGGCGTATTCAATAACACCGTCGCTCACAACGATGTCGCCCGCAACGGCTTCCAGGTTCCCGGCGCCGGCGCCGGAGTCGGCATCTTCGCTCCCTTTCCCGGCACCCGCGACTCAGGCAATGTTGTCATCGACAACGATCTGTACGATAACGGATTGCCGGGCGTCACCATGCACAATCACGCTGCGGCTCCCGCTCCGGCGCCCCCCGTCAATATGGACGACAACATGATCGTCGGCAACCGCATCTGGGGCAATGGAAAGGACACCGAAGACGCCGCCACCTCCGGACCCACGGGTATCAACCTCTTCAGCAAGGCGCCTGTCAATGGAACCGTGGTTTCGCAGAACACCATCCATGATGAATCCATCGGCATCGCCTTCAACGCGCCTTCCAATCAGATCAGCGCCCACTTCAACAACTTCGATATCAACGGCATCGGCGTCGACAACATCGGCACCGGTTTTGTCAGTGCGACGTTTAACTGGTGGGGATGTGCAACCGGCCCCGGCACAAGTGGCTGCGCCACTATCGTTCAGCCCGGAGTGACCTTCAGGCCCTGGCTCACCGCTCCCTTTGAACCCTGACCATCACTAACCTGCAAATTCGGGCAGCCGGATATCCGCAATCCGGCTCCCCCCTTAACTCCCATCTTCGACTCCCTTCTTCCGGCAGCCCGGCGCGGGCGCGTTTACACTTTTCACATGACGCGTTTTGCTCCCGTGCTGCTTGCCGTCTCTGCTCTCACACTCGCCGCCATCGCCCAAAATACTCCGCAACCCCAGCCTGAGCCGACCCCGATGCCGCCTGCCATCGCGGCACCGGTGGACAAGCCCTACGCCGGACCGATCCAGCTCTCCGTCGACATCACCGACATTACCGACCGCGTCTGGAAGGTGCACGAGGATGTCCCTGTAGAAACGCAGACCCAGGGGCCGGGCGCGAAAGAAATGGTCCTGCTCTATCCCGAGTGGATCCCGGGGGATCATGAGCCGTCAGGCCCCATCTCAGCTCTCGCTGGAATCGTTACCAGCGTAGACGGCAAGCGCGTGCAGTGGGTGCGCGACCGCGTGAACATGTACGCCTTCCACGTGCCGCTGAGCGCGGGCGCGAAGACCGTAGGCCTGGACTTCGACTATCTCTCGCCCATCAAGCCCAGCGCAGGCCGCATCGAGGTCTCCGACGCAATTGCCGACCTGGCATGGAACGAAGTAGTGATGTATCCGGCGGGATATTTCTCGCGAGATATTTCCTTCGACCCCACTTTGAAGCTTCCCTCCGGCTGGAAATACGCGACCGCGCTGGAAACGGCATCCAACCAGGGCGATACCGTTCGCTTCGAGCGCACCACCCTCAACACCCTGGTGGATTCGCCGCTCTACGCCGGCCTTTATTACAGCCGCATCGACTTGTCGCCAACACCCACCGATCCCGTGCACCTGAACATCGTGGCTGACGAGCCGGAAGACCTGAAGATGACACCCGAGGAACTTCAGGCACACAAGAACCTCGCCGCTGAGGCCGACAAACTCTATGGCTCGCACCACTACAAGCACTACGACTTCCTGCTCCTGCTCAGCGATAAAGTTGGCGGCATCGGCCTCGAACATCATCAATCGAGCGAAGACGGACTGCGCACCGACTACCTCACCGATTGGGCGGGGGGCGTTCTCGGCCGCGATCTCCTTGGCCACGAATACACGCACTCATGGGACGGCAAATTCCGCCGCCCTGCCGACCTCTGGACGCCGAACTTCAACGTTCCCATGCGCGATGATCTACTGTGGGTATACGAGGGCATGACTCAGTACTGGGGCAACGTGCTGACCGCCCGCGCCGGCATGCGCACCGCGGAACAGACGCGCGACATCCTCGCCAGCACTGCCGCGGGTTTCGCCATCAGCCGCGGACGCGATTGGCGGCCTCTGGTCGACACAACCAACCAGCCCATTGTCTCGCAGCGGCATGCGGTGAGCTGGGTCAGCTACCAGCGCCCGGAAGACTATTACACCGAAGGCATGTTGATCTGGCTCGACGCGGATACGAAGATCCGCGAACTGACCAACGACCAGAAATCGCTCGACGATTTCTGCAAGAAGTTCCTCGGTGTATACAACGGCAGCTTCATCACCTATCAGTACACGCTCGACGACGTAGTCAAAGACCTGAACGAGGTCGCTCCCTACGATTGGCGGACCTTCCTCCAGGAGCGTGTCTACGATCTGCATCCTGAGGTACCCATGAACGGCTTCACCCAGGGCGGCTACAAGCTGGTGTACACCGACAAGCCCGTCGAATGGCGGGAGAAGGAATTGGCAAAACGCGGCATGGCGGACTTCTCAACCTCACTCGGCTTCTCCGTAGGCTCGTTCGGGGGCCGGAGCGGCGCGGGCGAATCCGGGGCCATCGGGAATGTCTTCTGGGGCAGCCCCGCTTTCAAGGCTGGCATCACGCCGGAGATGGTGCTGGTTTCGGTCAACGGCACGGCATACACGGCGAACGTGCTGAAAGATGCCATTCTGGCCGCCGAGAAGGACAAGCAACCGCTGCAGTTGCAATTCCGCAAGGATAATCGCTACTGGATCGCGACTATCCCCTACTACGACGGAATGCGGTATCCGTCGCTTGAACGCGTCGACGGCACGACGGACCGCCTCGACGAAATCCTGGCGCCGAGCAAGAGCCCATTGCCTGCGATGTAATTTTCCCTTGCCATGATTCCCGGATCGGTGCGGCGGCTTGGACAACAAATTCTTGATTCCCGAAATGAAAGATTTGCCTTTGTCAAGAACTTGCATTCCCGCCGCACCCCCGTTAGCATCCACTCAGAGACCGGCCTGCAAAGCAGGTGTGGTGGCTAACGCTGGTTGAACCTACATTCATTGAACAGGGAGCTCGACTCGACAATCGGCTCGGTGTGCAGTGTCCGCCAGTCCGGAATGCCTAAAGAGCCGCGGAGAGTTCCCACCGTCTTAGGACGGGTTCACCGGCGCGCTACTGCACGGCCCAGTGGGTCGGTCTTTACTTCACACGCGTCCCCCCAAAAAAGTTGCGCCATGAAAAAAGTCTCCGGTGAATGGTGGTTCCTGGCGGCCGGGCTGGCCGCGCTATCCCTTGGCCTCATCCTCCGCTTCGTCGCCAACCTCAAGGGCGACACCATGCAGTTCATCGAGGGGCTCTGCATCGGCCTTTCCATCGCCCTGCTCCTCGGTGGCCTGATCAAAGTACGGCGAGACGCCAATCGCGGCTCCGGCCGGGCTTGACTCTCCTTGTGCATCCCCGCCTTCTCCAGTTCGGACACATCGCCATCCCCACCTACGGAGCCCTCACCGCGCTCGCCCTCATTGCCGCGCTCGCCGCCGCCGTCCACTTCGCCCGCCGCCTCTCGCTCGACCCCAATAAAGTCTGGACCCTCTCGCTCACCGCCACCCTCACCGCGCTCATCGCCGCACGCCTGCTGCTCGTCGCCGCGCACTTCAGCATCTTCCGCGAGCACCCGTTCTGGATCCTCGGGCTTACCGGCGGGCGCGATTGGTGGATCGTCCCGGCCAGCGTCGCGCTCGGCATCGCCGCCGCCGTCCTCTACGCGCTCTCAGAGGGCCTGCCGCTATTCCGCGCCGCCGACTGCCTCGCCCCTGCCGTCACGCTTGCTATCGCCGTCAATCGCATCGGAGCTTTCCTCGCCGGACTCGACTTCGGCACACCCGCCGCGCTCCCCTGGTCGGTCACCTACACCAGCCGCATCGCCGCCATCTGGTACCGCACGCCGTTGGGCATCCCTCTGCACCCCACCCAGCTCTACGAGGCGGCAGCCGCTCTCATCCTCTTTGCGCTTTTGATCTGGTATCTCCCGCGCCGCCATCACGACGGCGAAATCGCCGGAGCCGCGCTCTTCCTAATCGGCCTCACCGCTCCATTCCTGGACCTCTGCCGTGCCGGTCAGACCCGCCCAGCTTTCTCGCTCGCTCTCTCCATCGCCGCTGTCCTCGCCGGAGCCACGCTCTGGCTCGACCGATCCAGCAAGTCCCGCAGCTATACTTCTACCGATGACCCGCCTGCTCCCTAAGCTCTGCTCTATGCTCGTTCTTTCTCTCGCACAGCTTCTCCACGCCCAGGCCGGAGCAGCTATCCCACCCTCCATCGAACTATGGCCCAGCGGAGCCCCCGGCGCCCGCGGGAACACCGAAGCTGACAAACCCCGCATGTATGCCTTCCTGCCCAGGACCCGCTCCACCAGCGCCGCCGTCCTCGTTATTCCCGGCGGAGGATACGAGCACGTCGCCATGGGCCACGAAGGCTTCCAGCTCGCCACCTGGCTCAATGCCCAGGGAATGCCGGCCTTCGTCCTCGACTACCGCGTCGCCCCCTACCACTTTCCCATCGAGATCGATGACGGACGCCGCGCCATGCGACTCATCCGCGCCCATGCCGCCGACTACGGCATCGATCCAAACCGCCTCGGGGTCTGGGGATCCTCCGCCGGAGGCCATCTCGCCTCCACGCTTGGCACCCACTGCGAATCTGTAACAGCAACGGCGACAAGCGACGACCCCATTGACAATCAACCCTGCAAGCCAGACTTCATGATTCTCGAATACCCGGTCATCAGCATGGAAGGCCCTATCGCGCACACCGGTTCCCGCAATAACCTCCTCGGTCCCGAACCCGATCCCTTCCTCGCCCACTCATACTCGAACCAGTTCGCCGTGACCGCGCAAACGCCGCCCACATTCATCTGGGCGACCACCAAAGACCCTACCGTACCCGTCGAGAACTCGCTCGACTTCTACCGCGCCCTCGAGCGGGCCCACGTTCCCGCCGAGCTGCACATCTACGACTACGCCGACCACGGCTGCGGGCTCTGCGGCTCCATCGGCCCGCTCTCCACCTGGCCTCTGCTGCTGCGCAACTGGCTGCTGCAGCACAGCTATCTGCCGCCCAACGCGCCGCCCATGCCCCCGCCCGAACCCAACTCCGCAGTATGGCCGCAGGGACTCACCGGCCCCGGCCAACCCAAGCCGTGAATCCGACCACCCACACCGTTCCGCCTGAAGACGCCGGACAGCGCCTCGACGCCTGGCTTGCCACGCAACTCGAAAACGTCAGCCGTGCCCGTGTCCAGTTACTGCTGTCCCAGACGAAAGTCCTCGTTAACGGAACCCCCGCCAAACCTTCGCTCAAACTGCGCGGCGGTGAATCCATCGAAATCCTGGGCGAGCCCACCCCACCACCCCTGCGCGCCACGCCCGAAGACATCCCACTCGACATCGTCTACGAAGACGCCGATCTCTCCGTCATCAATAAACCCGCCGGCATGATGGTCCATGCCGGTGCGGGAGCAACCGACGACGTCCGCAACCGCGGAACGCTGGTAAACGCGCTACTGAATCATTACCGCCAGCTCTCGACAACCGGAGGCCCGCTCCGCCCCGGCATCGTCCATCGCCTCGACAAGCAGACCAGCGGACTCATCATCGTCGCCCGCAACGACGCCGCCCATCTCAAACTCGGCGAAATGTTCTCCCGCCGCCAGGTCCACAAAACCTACCTCGCCCTCGTCCACGGCCACGTCAAGCAGGACCGCGGAACCATCTCCGCCGCCATCGCCCGCGATGCCATCCGCCGCACCCGCATGACCACTCGTCGAGAATCCCTGGAGGCCGGAGCCCGCACCGCCATCTCGCACTACGCCGTTCTCGAGCGCGTCACCTCGCGCTTCGGCGCCTTCACCCTCGTCTCCATCCGCATCGAAACTGGCCGCACGCATCAGATCCGCGTGCATCTCTCCTCGATTGGGCATCCCGTCGTCGGCGACACTCTCTACGGAGCACCTGCCCGCATCGCCATCCCCACGCGCCGAAAGAAATCCGACCCCGAGCCCGAAGCCATCTCGCTCGACCGCAACTTCCTCCACGCCGCCGAGCTCCGCTTCGCGCACCCCCGCACCGGCAAGCCCCTCGATCTGAAAGCGCCGCTGCCCGAAGAACTCACAGCTTTCCTGTTCCAACTAAAAGCCAGTCAGTAATCGCAGGGCGGCTAGATTGCAGATGAACGCGCTACGCCTGCACCAGGACCCTCACCCCATATGGCTCGATGCTCATCGGTCCGGAAACCGTCGACTTGCTGAGCAAATCCTGATAGGTGCCAGTAATAGTTACAGATTGTGCCTTGGCATTGTGGTTCAACACATAAGTCCATGCCTGCCGATCCGCCCGGCGCGTGGTCACCTCAACGCCCGGTGGTGCCTGAATCGGTCGCGAAACGCCGCTCATTGCCATCAGCGTAAGAAGCACCCGGGCAAGATCCTTGGCTTCAAGGTGAGCGCCGATGTAGATCGCCTTCCCCTTGCCGTAGCTGTGCGAAGTGATGGCCGCGTTGCCCGCATAAGCGCCGCCGGTGTATGACGCAAACACCCCCGCCTTCTGCGGACTCAGGATGTCGGCCCATATGCGGCACTCGGCGTTCGGTCCCGCGAGCGGCCCGGAGAACTGAACGCTCTGCTTCTCCGAATAAATCGGCTGATAATCGAACAGCTCGACCCCCATCACGTCGCGCAGCAGTCCGGGCAGCGGCGTATCGACAAATGCGGCTGTGCTCGTCCTTTACGCCCAGGCGAAAGCCCGCGATGAACGTTCCGCCGTTCTCGACAAAGCCGCGGATACGCTTGGCCTGTTCCTGCGAAACGACATACATCACTGGCGCGCAGAGAACCTTGTACTGGGAAAGCTCCTCGGTAGCGTTGACGATATCCACGCCGGCGTGGGACGCCGCCATCGAGCCATACCACGGCAGCAGCTCCGAAAGGTACTTGACCTTCGGCTGGCCAGGTTGAATGGTCAGCGCCCAGCTCGAGGTGGGATCGTAGCAGAGCGCAAGGTCGGCCTCGTATCGGGCGTGGAGCGCGTCGTGACCTAAAGACTTGAGCTCGCCGATGGTCTGCTGAATTTCATCAAAGCCGACGCTGTGCGAGCGGTCATGCTTGAGGAGCCCATGCCAGTACTCCTCCGCGCCGAAATCGGCCGTGTCCCAGCGGAAGTAGTTAATCCCCATGGCTCCGTGCGCGACTGCCTGGTAAGACCATAGCCGCAGCTGGCCCGGCTCGGGTTGAGGCGAGAAGAAGCGCTGCCCCGCCTTGCCGGTCTGCTCTTCCATGATGAGGAAAGGCTCGCCGTCCTTCACACAGCGCATGATGTCGTGCCCGAAAGCGCTCGTAGTAGCTATCGCGTCTGGCGGCCCGCTCGCTCCCGAGTCAGCGCCGCTCAGAAGAATTGCGAAGAACCCTGGATAGTTATCCGCGGACGCAAAATCGAGATTGCGGTACAGGTCGCGCATGTCAATGGTATCGACCAGCCCGACGTTGTTAGTCGTAATGAAGTGAGTCGGACAGAGCTTGCGCAGCATAGCCAGCTGCTCTTCAAGAAACGAGACATTGGCATAACTCTGGTAACGGTCATAATCGAGCGCAAACCCGGGATTGGGCGGAGCGCCCGAAGGGAGCGGTACCGGAATCTGCGAAAAGTCAGTGTAGGTGTTGCTCCAGAAGACCGTTCCCCACGCCTGGTTGATCGCGTCAAGTGATGGGTACCTGCCGCGCAGCCACTGTTGGAATCCCTCACGGCAGAAACGGCAGTAGCAGCGCCCGGATTCGCCGAGCGTCAGTTCGTTATCGATCTGCCAGCCGATGACGGCCGGAGTCGAGTTGAAAGCGCGCGCCATCTCGGTAGCGATCGCGAGTGACAGACGGCGATAGGTCGCATTCGTGGGACAGGTAAAGCGGCGCGTGCCCGGGCTCAGCGTGACCCCGTGCTCATTGACCATCAGCACTTCGGGATACTTCTGCGTCAGCCACGGAGGCGGCGCCGCCGATGGCGTTCCCAGGATGACGGATATCTGCTGAGCATGGAGAATGCCAACCACGAGCTCCAGCCATTTGAAGTCGAACCTTCCTTCCCGCGGCTCCATAAGCCCCCAAGCGAACTCCGCGATGCGCACATTGGTGATGCCTGCGGCAGCCATGGCCGCGGCGTCCTGTTCCCAAAGGTTCTCGGGGGTCTGGTCGGGATAGTAATCGGTGCCGAACAGCAGTGGGAGACGCGCGGACGAATACCCCGGGGAAACCTTTTCTTTCGCCGCCGGCGAAAAAGCCCGCGCATGGGGCGAGGCAAGCAAGCTGGCCAGAGTGGCGCTTCCCGTCAGGATAAAGTCTCGTCGGTCCACCGCGTGCATCCTCCGGAAACCTTATACAGGATGGGAGTCCAACCCCGCCGGATTTCAACTTCGAGACCCACCCGGCCACACCATCCCTTAACCTTCAGCCTTGACCATCACTTCCCCACATGGATAATCCCTCCATGGCCGAATCCACCTCCGGGGTCTTCGACTCGCTCATCCGCGACTTCCGTTACGGCATCCGCACTCTCGTTCGCGCGCCCGGCTTTTCGGTTGTTGCCATCGTCGTCATGGCTCTGGGAATAGGTGCCTCGGCGGCGCTCTTCACCGTCGTGCATTCCGTTCTGCTCAAGCCGTTGCCGCTCCCCGATGTGGATCACCTCGTGGCGGCTTATGAGGCAGACACGAAGCTCAAATTCAACAACAATGTGGTCGCTGGGGGCACATTCCAAAGCTGGGAGCAGGAGAATCGCACCTTCCAGCACATCGCTATCAGCACCGAAACCGACGGCAATTTTTCCTCGAGCGACGGCCAGCTTCCCGAACGAATCCACGCCGTGGCCTCTTCCTGGGCTGCGCTTCCATTGCTCGGCGTCCAGCCTGCATACGGCCGGCTCTTCACGCCCGACGACGATAAATACGGCGCCAATGAAACCACTATCCTCAACTGGGGTTTCTGGAAGCGCCGCTTCGGAGGCAATCCTGCTATCGTCGGCCGCACCATCCTGCTCGATTCGAAACCGTACACCGTTGTCGGCATTCTGCCCGCCTGGTTCGCCTACCCCAATCCGCGGGTGCAGCTTTGGGTGCCTGTGTATCCGGAAGTGCCCCCGCAGGTAATGGCGTCCCACGACTCGCATAATTTCACGATCATCGGCAAGCTGAAGCACGGCGTCACCGTCGCGGCTGCCCAGGCCGATCTGAGCAACATTTCCGCGCAGGTGCGCAAACAACTGCCCGAGGGTCCCGTCTTCGACGCAGCCTACGTTCGCCCGCTTCTCGATGCCGAAACGTACAAGGTCAAGACCCTGCTCTACGCGCTCTTTGCCGCCACCGGATGCCTTCTCCTGATCGCGTGTCTGAATATTGCCAATCTTCTGGTGGCGCGCTCTGCCTCGCGCCGCAAGGAAGCGGCAATCCGCACCGCTCTCGGCGGCTCAAGGGTCCGACTGCTCCAGGAACGTGTCAGCGAAAAGCATATTGCTGTCGCTCGCCGGAGGCCTGCTCGGTTTGCTCTTCGCCCAGCTGGCTCTGCAGTGGCTCCTCCATCAGCGGACTGATCTGCCCCGCTTCGAGTCCATCCATCTCGATTTCACGGTGGTCCTGTTTTCCATCGGGCTCGCCGCGCTATGCGGCATAGCCTCCGGCCTCGCACCGGCCCTCGTTGAAGACGAAGAGCAGGTTCTGCGCACTTTACAGGAGTCTTCCCGCTCGGTGAGCGGCAGCCGCGGCAGCGTCGCCCTGCGTCGCGCCTTGCTCTCCATCGAGGTCGCGCTTACCGTCGTGCTGCTGGTGGGCGCGGGGTTGTTTCTGCGCAGCTTTCAGCACCTCCGCGCCGTCGATATTGGGGTGCCGACCGCGAACGTTCTGCACGTGAGCGTCAACCTTCCCGATGCAGCCTACAAGGAAGAGGCGAAGAAGCTCGCCTTTATCGAGCAGCTGATCGAGCGCGTGCGCGCTCTACCCGGCGTCCGCAGCGCGGGCATCAGCACCTGCCTGCCCGGTCAGGGCCACTGCTCGGACGACGCCTTCACCATCCCCGAAATACCGCCTCCGCCAAAGGGTCAGTTCTGGGACGCCTCCGTTCGCTTCGTTGATCCCGGCTATTTCAAGGCAATCGAAATGCCTCTGCTGCGCGGCCGTTATTTCTCGCCCGAGGAGCGCCTCACGCGCCGGCAATACGTCATCGTGAGCCAGTCGTTTGTGCGCCAGTTTCTGCCCGACACAGACCCGATCGGCAAGCACGTGGTCGATCCCAACAATGGCGAGTTGAACGAAAAGCCTGTGCCCAGCAGCGAGATCATCGGGGTGGTGAGCGATGTTCGCGAGTATGTGAGCCGCGACCCTCGCCCCACCGTCTACTATCCTCTCTACGGAGGGTTGCGCGGTGATCTGGAGTTGGCCGTGCGCACGGCTTCTGACCCTCTGAGCATGGCTCTGCCCGTGCAGCGGGTCGTGGCCAAGCTCGACCCCGCCCTGCCCGTAGCCGACGTCCTCACGCTTGACCAGATCATCGGCAAGGACACGGCCGCGGCCAGTTTCGATGCCCTCCTGCTGCTCGTCTTTGCCGTGCTCTCGCTCATCCTCGCCGCCGTCGGCCTTTTCGGCGTCCTCTCCTACATCGTGTCCCAGCGCACCGGCGAGATCGGTATCCGCATCGCCCTCGGCGCCCAGCGCGAACACGTCCTGCGTCTCATGCTCGCCGACGGCCTCCGCCCCGCAATTATCGGTCTGGTCGTCGGCCTCGCCGCCAGCGCCGCTGTCACCCGACTCATCCGCTCCCTGCTTTATGGAACCCAGCCACTCGATCCCATCGTCTTCGTGATCGTGACTATCGCGCTGCTCGCTGTCGCCGCCGTCGCCTGCCTCGTCCCTGCATGGCGCGCCCCTCCCGCCTCGATCCCGTGGAGGCTCTCCGTACCGAATAGTCCGTCCCGCCATGTAAAATGACCGAGTATACCGAAGCATTATGATTAAAGGTTTTTCCACGATCCTTCGCCGCTTTTCCGTCCTGCCTTTAGCGTTTTTCGCCGTATCCGGACTCGCACAAGCTCCGCCGGCCCGGCCATCGACCACTGCCCAGCCTGCCGACGTGCCTCCGGCTGCACAGCAGCCCGCGCCCGCTCAGCAGCCCGCAGCCGGCCAGCAGCAGAACGATCAGCAGTACACCATCACCCGGCAGGTCAACGAAGTCGATCTCGTCTTCACCGTCACCGATAAGCACGGCCATTTCATCTCCGACCTCAAGCAGAGCGACTTCGCCCTTCTCGACGACCAGAAGGCTCCGGAGCGCGTCTACAGCTTCACCCAGCAGACAAATCTGCCCCTGCGCGTCGGCATCGTTATTGACACCAGCACCTCCATCCGCACGCGCTTCCAGTTCGAGCAGCAGGCGTCCATCGAATTCCTTCTCCAGATCCTGAAGCCCAGGACCGACAAGGGATTCGTCATGGGTTTCGACGTCACGCCGGACTACAAGCAGGACTGGACCAACAACCTCGACTCGCTCACCACCGGCATCAACGCCCTTCGCCCCGGCGGCGGAACCGCGCTCTTCGACGCCGTCTACAGCGCCTGTCGTGACAAGCTGCTCGACGCCGCGCGCGGGCAGGAACCGGTGCGCAAGGCCATGGTTCTCATCTCCGACGGCGATGACAACCAAAGCCACGCATATCTCGACGACGCCATCAAGGAATGCCAGCGCGCTTCGACCATCGTCTACGCCATCAGCACCAATACCAGCCCCAGCCGCGACCGTGGCGACGACACCCTGCAGAAGATCGCCGACGCCACCGGTGGCCGCGCCTTCTTTCCCAAGCGCCTCGAAGAAATGCCTGTCAGCTTTCAGGACATCCAGGACGAGCTCCGCAGCCAGTACGCAATTGTCTATAAGCCTGCCGACTTCAAGAACGATGGAGCTTTCCGCCCCATCTATCTCTTCTGTCTCGACCGCCGTTACGTGGTCCGCGCCAGCAAGGGCTACTTCGCCCCCAAAGGATAGGCACAGGGCCCAGGCACTCTATTTACGATCAGCATTTATTTAGAAGGCGGCGACTTGGCCACGTCGCGCGTTGACTGCCAGGCGATCTGCTGCCAGCGGCCGTCGCGCCGCGCGTAAGCAGTCAGAATGAAGATGCTGATATCGAAAGGCGTGGGCTGCACCCGGGAATCCGTCACCCGCACCGCATACTCGCCGTCGATCGCCGCGCCATCGCCCATTGTGCGCACGTCCAGCCTGACAGGCTTCCACGAAATATAGTGCAGCTGACCGGAGCGAATCGCGTCGAGATAGCTCCTCTTCGTGTCGACTTTGCCGCTGGCGTGAACGTAGGTCACATCGTCGGCCATGATCCGATCGAGCGCCGCTACGTCGGATTGATCCAGCGCGGTGGTGCGGGCCTCTTCAGTCGCAAGGACCTCTTTCGCCGCCGTGCTCTGTGCAGGCGGCGTCTGGGCAGCCAGCATCGAGTTGGCTCCCAGCATAAGACTCAACAATATCCAAAGTTGCTTCATCACGCGCTTACCTTCGCCGAACATGCTACGCGAGGCAGCGACGCCGTGTCGCGCTCAGAACCGCCACCACCCCGGCGGGAAAAGGGCATGCTTGTCCGCGCGTAGAAGCGCAATCAGCAGGATAATGGCAGCGATGATCAGCAGCCCCGAGATCTGCCTCCGGAACAGCCGTTCGTTGGCAGCCATCTTCAGACCTATTGCTGCCCCAGCGGAGTGTTGTAGAGGAAGAAGAAGCGCAGCTCCAGGAACGGACCTTTGAAGGCCTTGGGAAGCGGCGGGTAAGGCGACGCGCCGGTGATGCCTCCCCACGCCGCGCGATCGAGCGATACGTCGCCCGAGGGTAGCTCGAGAATCATCTCCTTCACGCTCCCATCAGGCAAAATCTTGAACCGTATCCCCACCCTGCCCTGCTTGAGCAGCGGAGGTTGCGCCGCCTCGGGAATAATCGGATACCACGCGCGCTTGGTGTCGAAGATGACGCGCTGCATATAGGGGCCAAAATCGACGCCCATGGTGTCCGAAAGAATCTCGGCTCCGCCCTGCAGCCCGGGATGCTGCGCAGGTGCATTCGCTCCCATGTCACCGCCGTACTGGCCGGCTCCCCGGGCCTGGCGCGCCATTTGCTGGAGATCCTGACCGATGGTGCCGTGTCCGGTGTCGAAGCTGGGCTTGGGCGCGGGCCGCGGCGCTTCAATCTGGCTCTGCTGATTCTGCGGAAGGGGTTGTGCGGGTGGCTGCGGTTTCGGCGGTGCCTGGGCTACCTGTGGAGCCGGTGGCGCGGGGACAGGCGGCGCCGGAGTTTCCGGCCGGGGCGTAGGCGGCCCCGCGCGGCGCATGGCTTCCAGCTGCTCGAGCGTCTTCTTGTCCAGCGTCGGCTTCTTGGATTCGGCGATGCGGTTCTTGTCTGAGAGCGGCGCCGGCTTGGGCTTGACCTGCTTCAGCGCGTCAGGAGGCAGATCCAGGTAAGTCATCTCCTTCTCCCGCTGCTTGAGAACAACAGAAGGATCGACCACCTTCACATTAAAGAGATATTTGGGACCGTAAGCCAGGTACCAGAAGATCACCAGGTGAATAATCAGCGCGATCCAGATTTTCTCGCGCAAACTGGCCCAGTTGCGGCTGCCCTCAAGCTCCTCGATGACGTTCAGCAGGTCATGGAGCTCGTAATCCTCGTATCGAGTGGGACGACGAAAACGGGGCGCTTCGGGCGGAGTGCTCGGAGGACTGGGCGGAACTTCGGTGATCGGCATTCTAAGACTGTGTGGACACTTTGTGCCCGGCAGGGACTCGCGATCCGGCCGCCGGCACACTGTTGAGGATCATCTTATTCTCTCATCCTTTGAAGCTTTTCCGCAGCGATGTTTTGCCACGGAGGCAGGCAGTTCACAGGTCCAACCGGCCGGGATCTCACCCTGATCCCCTACAATCGTTGAGGATGACTCAGGCAGTCGTGATTACCGTAAGTGACTCATTCAGCCGGGGAGAGCGCGAAGACCTCTCCGGACCGGCCGTGGCTAAAGTACTCGAATCACATGGATTCGACGTACACGCGCGCATTTCAGTACCAGACGAAATTAGCGCCATCGAAGACGCACTTCGCTCCGCGGCCGCCGCGGCCCGCCTGGTGGTTACCACCGGAGGCACCGGTATCAGCCCCCGCGACGTCACCCCCGAGGCCACCCGGGCAGTTTGCGACCGCCTTCTCGAGGGCGTTGCCGAGGTCATGCGCGCCGAGGGCCGCAGAGAGACTCCGCTCGCCGCCCTGGGGCGCGGCCTGTGCGGCACCATCGGCACCTCGCTGGTCCTGAACCTACCCGGAAGCCCCCGCGGTGCAGTCACTTCGCTCCGCGCCGTGCTGCCGCTGGTGGGCCACGCTCTCGACCTGTTGTCCGGCAAGACCGAACACGACGCGCAATATCCCGGAGATCCGTCTTGAAGCGCCTGGCAGAGCTCTCCACAAAATACCGGGTCCTGCTGGTCGGATTCCTCAAGCCGCTGGGCTTTTGGGGTGTCGGCGCGGTGGCCGTCCTCGACTCGAGTTCCATCCCCGTTCCCATGGACCTGATCGTCGCCGGTTATGCCTGGAGCGATCCCCACCGCTTTTATCTCTACGTTCTGATGGCGTCCATCGGATCGGCCATCGGCGGCCTCGTTCCTTATTGGCTCGGGCGTGCCGGCGGCGAGATCTTCCTCATGAAGCGCATCGACCGGGCCCGCTACGAGAAAATGCGCGACCGCTTCGAGCGGCAGGAGTTCCTGGCGCTGATGATCCCCTCCATGATGCCGCCCCCCACTCCGTGGAAGGTCTTCGTCTTCGCCGCCGGCGTCTTCGAAATGAAGGTGGCGAGCTTCATGCTGGCGGTGCTCGCCGGCCGTATCGTGCGCTTTACCGTGGTCAGCCTGCTGACCATCCGCTACGGCCCGCAAATCGTCCACGACCTGACCATATTGATGCAACAGCACATGCTGGCCATGCTGGTGGCGCTGGGAGTCATCCTGATCGTGCTGGCCGTGCTGGCGTTGCGCAAAGGCATGAACAAACGGGCCTCGGCTGTGTAAAGGGAGCTATTCGCAGCGAATAGCAGCCATGGGCTCGATCCTGGCCGCACGCAACGCCGGCAGCAGGGAAGCTGCGCTTGCGATCGCAGCCAGCAGCGCGATGGAGCCGGCAAGCCTGCGCCGGGTCGCGCCCATGGAGAGGCGCGTGGCCAGTTCCCGTTGCCGGGCAGCTCCGCGGGCCAGCAACAGGCTGGCAAGGTTAAGGCAAGCCAGTAAGAGAATGCCTCCGCACATGGCGAAGACTGCCGCCAGCGGCTTGCGGAAGAGCAGGCGGACGTAGGTGAATCCGGCCGACCCTGACTTTGCGGCGAAGTGAAAACGGCGCTTCTCGCGGTCGGCGATCCATTCCGTGTCGGATGTTGATTCGTGAAGGACCGCGCTGCTGATGGCCGACATTTCCGCGTTCGCCTGTTCGAGGGTCGCCTGTGGTTGCAGACGTCCCATGACAGTCATCCACCAGCCATGAATGCCGGCCGCAGTCATGCTGCGTTCGCCATTCAGAACCGGCTCGGCCGCCAGCGGGATGTAAAGCTCCGGACGCTCGAGCGGGTCGGCTCCTATAAATCGCTTAGGCATCACGCCCACCACCGTCACGACGGTGTTGTCGATTTCCAGCTTCTTGCCGATAACATCGGGCGCGCGATTGAACCAGCGCTGCCAGAACGATTCACTGATGACCGCGCCGAAGCCCGCCGGATTACCGCCCTTGCGGTCATCCTGCGGGCCGAGCGTGCGGCCGAGCAGCGGCGCAGTTTCGAGCGCGGGGAAGAAATCGCCACTTACAAATTGCCCGGAGATATTTTCGGATCCGGCGTTTCCCTTCGCCTGAAACGTCGTGTGACTGAAAGCGAAGACCTCGGAGAACGATTCATGGCGATGCTCAAGGGAGCGGAATAACGGCTCGGAAAAACTATAGTTCGGGAGTGGATTGCCCTGATGGATGCCAAGCACCGCGAGCCGGTCGCTGGCGCGCACGGGCAGCGGGCGCAAGAGCAGTCCATCGATTATCGAGAAAACGGTCGTATTCGCTCCCACGCCGAGTGCCAGGGTGAGAATGGCGACAACGCTGAAGCCGGGCGATTTGCGCAGCATTCGCGCCGAGAAGGATGCATCGCGGGCGAGATTCTCGAGCGACTGAAACTGCCACAGCTCACGCAGCCGTTCGTGCCATCGGTTCGGGTCGCCGAAGGTGCGGCGGGTCGCGACGTTCACTTCTGTCTGCGGAACTCCCTCCCGCAGCAGCTTGTCGCGCAGCATCGCCCGGTGAAAGGCCAGTTCATCTCCCATGTCCCGATCCATGCGCCGCTTGAGAAAAAGCGCCTTCAATCGCAGGAGAAACTCGTGCAGATTCGGAGCCATGATTGACCTCAACCGCGCCTTACGAAGCCTGCATCACAAAAGCGACCGCCGACGACAGGCGTGCCCATCGCTGTGCCTCGGCGTGCAGGCGCTTCTGTCCTTCCGCCGTCAGTTCATAAAATTTGGCCCGGCGGTTATTGTCCGAAGCGCCCCATCTGGCCTTCAGCATGCCGCGCAGCTCCATGCGATGCAGAGCCGGATAGAGCGCGCCCTCCTCCACCTTCAGCATTTGCTGCGATGTCTGGTGAATCCACTCCGCCACACCGTATCCATGCAATGGCCCGCGGGCCAGAGCCTTGAGAATCAGCATCTCCAGCGTTCCCTGGATTAATTCGCCTGCGTCCGAAGCCCGTTCCATAACTATCTTAGGGGAAGATAGCGACACTAACACCGTCTTGTCAAGATTGCTTAGCAGCCGCGATCAAAGTAATCTGACGCCCAAACCTGAAAGTGCGAAAAAGCTGATGAGAATCCCGATGATGATGGTGTGTCGAACAGCTCTGATCTGCTGCCTGGCGGCAAGTCTGCCGGCCGTCGCGCAAAGCACTCAGCAACAGCCGAGCACTCGCCCTGCTCCCGCGCCGCGTCCATCCAAGCCAGGTGGGGACGTCAGTATCCAGCCCTACCCGAATCCTCCAAAACCCGGGCCAACGCCGCGACCACCTGGACAGAACCCCGGACAGCGCCCACCCGGATCGAATCCAGGTTCGAATCCCGGTTCGAATCCAGGATCAAATCCCGGAGCGAGGCCGCCATCGCGTCCCCCATCCAGGCCGACCGGTGACGTCACCATTCAGCCATATCCATATCCGCCAAAGCCCGGCCCGAGGCCGCCACGCCCCCCGACCTGGGGCAGGCCGCCGCAGTATCGTCCACCGTATCAATGGCGTCCGGGCGACTGGGATTATCTGCACCGCTATTACTACCGCAATCTCGGATATATCAATCGGTCCCGACGCCCCGTATGGATCGCCGGAGGATTCA
Source organism: uncultured Acidobacteriaceae bacterium (assembly GCA_963721995.1). Lineage (GTDB taxonomy): Bacteria > Acidobacteriota > Terriglobia > Terriglobales > Acidobacteriaceae > Silvibacterium. Next base: position 22,569 of record CAVRNK010000074.1, read on the forward strand.
TCCCGTGGACAGACCTCGGATATCTGACCCCACTGCCGCCAAACCTCTATGGATACCTGCCGCCTCCGCCGCCGGGCTACCAGGTCGCGTATTACCAGGGATATGTGGTGGTGTACGATCCGCGCACCGGCTTCATCGTGAACGTGGTCGATCTGCTTCGATAAAAGGGGCTGATTCGGACCCGAACGGTTCCTCCCGGTATCCGTTCGGATACCGTAGCGTGCAGCGCGGCACGAGAGCGCGCGAGCCGCGTATCACTCCATCACTCCTATCCCATTGCAAACAGTGGAACGAGATCAGGGAGCGGGAATCTTCAGGCCGTCGCCTGCCTTTGGCACGGCGCATGCACTATCTGCAGGCGTAACAGCAAGCACCTGAAGCAGAAAACTTCCGGAGCTGGCAAAAACAAATTCAGTTCGGATTCCACTGTGAGGAGTCCCCGACGCGCTCAGAAGAGGGCGTCTTCAAAAGGAGAAAGGTCATGAAACGGATCGCTTCCATCGCACTCTTCGCCCTCGTCAGCTTCGTCACCGTGGGCTTCGCATCTGCACAGCAACGCGCCGTGAAAGCCGATGTTCCCTTCGACTTCACCGTAGGAAACAAGCTTGTCCCCGCCGGAACCTACACGATTTCCGCTGTTTCGTACGGCGTAATCGAGATTCAGAACAGGGACGCGCACGTCGCCATGCTGAGCACCACCACTCACGACGCCAATGAATCGAAGACAGCCAAGCTGGTCTTCCACAAATACGGCGACCAGTACTTCCTGAGCGAAATTCTCTGCGCGTCGGCTGATATGAACATGGCGGTCCCCACTTCGAAGGCGGAAACGCGGGCGCATGACCAGCAAGCCAGCCTGCAGAACGCCAGCCAGATCTTCGTTGCGTTGAAGTAGTAACACTGCCTTGGTTCCACCAGGCCCCGGAGACAAATTGTCTCCGGGGCTTGTTTGTTATGGTCTGCTCAGAATCGAAATGGGACGGGACTCCTTCAGCTCCTTGTGTATCCCCGGGCCCCGCATCTCCACGTCCAGCGTGTGCGGACCTGGCGTAATCCCGGCAGCGTTCAGGGGCATCTCCACCGACGCGAGATAACCCGAACCGGAGTCCAGAGTGAACGGAATCTCTTGCGCCGTTTCGACCGCGCCCGACTCGGACCGGAGGACAAATTTCGCTGTCCAGCTCTCCGGCTTGCCCTTGTCGATCTTCTCCGGCGGATAAATCCGCACGAAGGCATGAACCGTATCGCTCGCTTCAAAGCTACCCAGCGTGTCGGGCTTGATGCGGCAATCGCCGGCGCGCATCGGATCAATAGAGAGATGCGGTTGCTGCTTCACGCCGGGCGGCGCGCGATGTTGCAGTCCAGTCGCTGGTTCGTTATCGCGGCACGACCTGCCCAGCACAAGGCTGCTGACCGCTACGCCCGGACGCGGAAAGGCCACGTCAACCTTTCGTTCGCTGTACGCATAGATATTGCCTTGCCCGTCGTGGACCGCGATGTTCCACAGATAGTGTCCCGGCCGCAGCTGGCCATCACGCTCCCAGGAGAGGCTGCGGCCATCCCAATGCACGCGCAGCTCGCGCTCCAGGATCACCGTCTCCAGATTTGCGTCTTTCACCCGTTCCGCTACCGAGATCACCATCGGCCCGCGGCCGTGCCCGGCCCACTCGATCACCGCGCTCATGGGAAGCACCGGCTCCAGGCCGTCACGGAGCGGGAAGTAGTCAATCCGTTGCGTGATCCGAAACTCGGGCGAGGCAATAGGCGTAGACGCGGCCTTCTCGAGGAGCGCCGAGATATGCCTCTGGTCCATCCCTCGCTCGACATCGCTCGAAACCCCCACCGGGATCACGTCAAGGATAGCTACGCGCAGATCTTTCCGCGCCAGCCGAACCTCCACGTCCGGAATGCCGTGGTCCTGGTCCGCCGGCGTCATGTCGAAGTCCAGCGCGTACCCTCCGTCGAGATCGCGATGAATCTGGCGGGCCAGGTCATCGAGTGAATTGGCGAAGCCGCCGTACGTCGCGTCAGCCGCCTGCATCATCTGCGAGGCGCGATAGGCAGAGTTGCTGATCGCGTCGTTGAAGGATTGCTCGACATGCATGTGTTGGGAAGGCCTGGCGCCAGACAGATCCGTCGTAGCGTCACCGCCGGGGATTATCGGATCAGGGCCCCCGACGTTGCCGATGTAGATGTGAGCGCCGATATGCTGGGCGACTCCGGTGAGGGCTTCGGGGCCATCGTGGGCGAGCATCTGATCGTTCAGGCCGTAGAAGGAGCCGGCAATAGGATTCATGGCCAGGATGACTTTCGGGCCTTCGTAGCGCTGCATAACGCTGATGGCCGCTTCGGCCTTGTTCAGCCAGGGACCGTCCCAACGCAAGTTACCAGGTAGTGTTACATCGCTGGCATACTGAAATGGCTCTTTGGTGTTTGCGACTTCGTCGAGGAAAGCAAGAAGCTGGGAGCGTCCGTTTGTGAAGGGCGTCATCTTGCCGTTGGAGTCGAAGATGCCCACCCGCCACGGCAGCACTTCCGCAGGCTGCTTCGAGAAATAACCCACCGCCTCGCGGACTCCGATGTTGTGCACCACCGGATCATTCGGCGGAAAGACCAGCAGCACCAGCGGTGGCACAACACTCGTCTGCGTCCCCGGCGCATGCAGGCGAAAGTCTCGCGGCTTGCCATTGACGACCAGCGCGAACTCAGCAGGCTGCAGGTTCGGCGGAGTGAAGCCCTCACGATCCAGCACCCGAAGCGAGACCGTCGCGGAATTTGCCGAGGCAAAGCCGTCGCGACGGAGCAAATCAAGCTCGTGATAGAGGGTGGGACTCGAGCCAGCCGTTTGCTGCTGCTGATTCTGTTTAAGAAGATCTTCCGGAGTCACCGCTTGGGCCGGGTTGGTCGGGGTGGTTTGTTCCAGCGGAAGAGGTTTGAGCGCTTCGGGCGGAGCTTGAGCATAGACCGCGCCGGATACTAGGAACAGCGCTGCGATCAGTAGTGACGCCCAGCGTCCCATATGTCTATATACGGCTCAACCCCCGCCACGCTGCAGTATAAGCTTGGCGGCTAACGATTAGCTGCCCGACTTCGGCGGAAAATCCTTGAACATCTTGCCGATATCCCCATCCAGCTGCTTCGTATTCCTGTTCGCATTTGTCGAGAGATCTTCCGTCGCCAGGCATCTCCACAGCAGCTTCTTCGACCCGCTGTCGAACATATCGATCACCAGATTCCCGACCGGCTGTTTGCTCGTCGTTGTCGTGGCGTCGCCGAAATCGGATTGCGGCCAGCCGCCTCCCCAGCCCCAGCCACCCCACCCCCAGCCGCCGCCCCAACCGCCGCCTATCCCGTCGTACATCGTCTGGGTTTCCTTGTGATTGTGCACGTTGTCGGTGGCGAATACGGTGATCGCACCGCCTGAGGCCACCAGTCGCCATCCCTTGGCCTGCAAACGCTGATTTACCGCCTGCTTGATGCGGTCGACATAAAACGGATCGCTGGTCTTGACCTGCCCCCAGGAGTAGGTGTGGTACTGCGAGAAGTTCACGCTGTGGTCGTAATCCATCCTGACATTGCCGGCGAAAACCGCCGCTGAGGAGCAAAACAGCAGCGCAACTGCGAGCAGAAGATGCGAGGCAGATTTCATCGGCGTCTCTCTATTCAGAATCAACTCAGATCACCGTAGAGTGTACAGACCGTTTTCGCCGGTGGTCACAAATTCCCCGCGCTTATGGCCCGATAGTCCAACGCCGTTTGCACCGGACCAAACCAGCTACCGGCACGCCGCATTGTTCGCTTTCGGCATTGCCAGGAAGGTGATGCTTGCCGGGCCAAACGTGAGATTCCCCACCTGCGTGGAAGTCCCGGTCAACTCCGGCAGGCTGTCATCGGCGCCCAGCCTGAGTTCGTGGCCGTTCAATTCGACCACGGAGTCGAGCAGCTTCACAGCCGTCATGGTGTAACGCTCAGCGGCCGGCGCATCCAGCGACAGCGCCGTACCGCGATCGGTATTAATCACCAGCATCGCCACGCCTCCGGGAGTATTCCGCAGGCAATGCGCATAGAGTTTCAGCCTGGAGTTCGGCGACTCCCCGGGATTGAGCACCGTCGTCCCCATCAACTTGCGCCACAGCAGGGCGGCCCAGTAATTCGGGCGCGGCGCGAATGTCTTCTCATCGAGCAAACCGTAGTCGCTCGCCGAAAGCGTGTTGTGGGCAACCACCTGCACACCGTGCTGCGCCAGTGTTCCCAGCTGGTTGAGATAGCGAAAGCTGTCGATGAAGGTCGCTGCCCACTTGTCGCCACCGCACGCTGCCTGCCCCGTCTCTGTCAGCCAGACAGGCTTCCCTGGCACAAAGCGATCGCGAAGCGCCGCATAAAACGCCTCCACCGTGTCCGTGCGTGACAGCCACTCTTCCGACAATGCGGCCTCAGGAGTCGTCCCGGCACCCGCGCCCAACGACGCCGCACACCGTTGCGAGATCGTCCCGTAGAAGTGGTAAGAAAAGGCATCGAACACTGGACCGGTGGCCTTGAGCATGTCTTCGGTGCTGATGAGATGTATCGCCCCCGGCGCCAGAGGAAAGCCTTCGCCGATGCTCCCCGGTCCAAGAATCACCATGTCCGGCGCAGTCTTCCGGATGAACGGAACAAACACCGCTATGTCCCGGCCAAACGCCGCCGCGTCGTATCCCTTGGGCACGCCAGCAAAGGCCGCAAACGTCGGCTCGTTCATGTACTCGGCGGCCGCAATATTGCCGCCGATCGATTTCGTATACGCAAGGAACTGGCTCGCCTGTTCTGTCGTCCACACCCCGGCCGCATCGCGAGTGCCCATGCTCGTCGCAAACGAGGTGATGATCTTCGCATCCGCGGCATGCGAAAAGTCGATCACTCCCTTCCATTGCTTTCGCGTCAGTACACCGTTGAAGCCTTGAGGGGCTTTCTCCGGAGCCGGATCATCTGTGTCCTGAAAGTAAGTCGTGTTCTGCCACGTTCCGCTCACGCGCAGGTAGGCCGGCCCCAGCGCCGCAGCCAGCTTGCGCAGCCGTGAATTACTCAGATCGATGGGGGGCCGGTATTGATAAAGGTCAGGATCCATCCCGACCGGCTGATTCGTACCGCCCTTGTCCTTCGTCGCGCTTTGCGCCGCCAGAATGGCATCGACCTTTGAATCATACGGTCTCCAGAACCTGCCCCCGGTGACTTCAACCATTTCGATGTTGTACGACTGGAAGCGCTCATCCACACTGCCCATGCGAGGCATCGTCGAAGGCGTAATGCGCGACTGCGCCTCCTGCGCCCCGGCACACGCCGTCGCCAACAGGCCTCCCCAGACCGCCGCTGCAGCAAGTTGAATCAATCGCTGGTTCATCGTCCTCTCGAGTATTCCGCGCCGCTGTATTGTCCGGCGCGGCCATCATACTCGAGACACTACGGCTGCGCGTAGTAGCCCTGCCGGGTGCGCGCAGTCAGTCCCGGCTTGTCGACGCGGACTTCGATCTGGTGATACTCGTTCGACCGCTCGGCTTTTGCCGGCTCGAAAGAAAGCTCGTACCACGCGTCGGCATCCGCGAACGCCTGCCGCAGAAGAGCCGACACATCGTTGTTCGAGTTCAGAACCAGACCCCCACTCTGCGCGGCGATCACCTGCAGCGCAAGGTTGCCGGCCGACACTTGATTGGGCTTGCTGACCCCCTTCAGAAATTGCTGGTAGTAGAAGACGCGCAGCGTATTTTCCCCCGCGCCAATCGGATTGACGTTGTACAAGGTTATTCGCGCCTGACGAAGCTCGGTGGACGCTTCCACGATCTCCCCAAAGAGACCCTGTTGCTGCTTTGAGTCGAGCTGAACCCCGGGACCGGAGAGAAGCGGCCAGCCGGGAGAAACCCACAGGATGAACTTGCGGCCCGGCTTCTCGGCTTCGCTTGACGCAAGTTGCGCCAGTGCCTTCAACGACAGGTCAAAGCGGTCGACTGCGCCGTAGAAGCCGGCGGAACGACGGAGAGTCCGAAGAGCGACGGTCTGCTGATCGAGCGAGGCGGCGATCGCATTGCCGTCCGTCGAAAAGCTTTGCTGAATCTGGGTTCCGGTATCGCCGAAAATGGCGAGTTTCACAGGGTGAGCAAGCTTGCCTCCGTTGGCACGAAGGAAGCCATCGATCTGATTGCGCTCGTAGGCGATGATCTGATAATCGGTGTTAACGGCATCGATAAGCAGGATCACTTCGACTGGTGCCTCGGGGCCGGAAAACGCCCGGAACGAGGAAATAGTCACCGGAACCTTGTTGTCCGTGATCGTGAAGTCCTTCTGGTCGAGCCCGGTGACCGGCGGCCCGGACTTCGGCGTGACCACGACGTCCAGATGGATTTGGCCATCCTGCGCCGGAGCCGGTTCAGGAGGCTGTTGAGTGAATGCGGCCGTCGAGAAAGATGACAGAAGAAAAAGAACGGCGAGACGAGCTTGGATGTGCATGAACTTCCTTTGTCTTCGCGAAGGCCGATGAGGTCTCGCTGCGGCGAACAGATCAAGGCACTGTCACGGTAGACGCGGCCCGGCTGCCGGGAGTTTCCCGGCGGTACCCTTGTCAAGTCCCTGAAAACGCCGCGGTTCAGATGAATCTTTTTCCCGCGCCGCCTCTGGCGGTATGATGCATTGCCGTTTGCGGCACGGGAGTTTTTGCATGCAACGTCTTTTTGCGATCTTCGCAGGGCTATGCCTTGCAGCGCCGGCCTTCAGCCAGATACCGGCGTGGATGCCTGACCCGACCCAGCAGCAGACCTACACGCTGCACCGCTCATCCAGCCGCGAAGCCACCGGCGCGAACGCCGACTACCGCACCGTGACACCAGGCCAGACGCTCACCATCCTCGACGTGGACGGCCCCGGAATGATCTCCCACATCTGGTTCACCCTCAACGACTGGGAACCGTACAGCCTCAAGCGCATCGTGCTGCGCATGTACTGGGACGGCGAAGACTCGCCCAGCGTGGAAACACCCATCGGCGACTTCTTCGGCCTGGGCAACGGCATCTACTATCCCTGGCAATCGGCCGTGCTCTCGGTCGGTCCCGACAAGTCCATGAACTGCTGGTTCCCCATGCCCTACGCGAAGCATGCCCGCATGACCATCACCAATGAGGGCAAGCAGACCCTCAACAATCTCTACTGGAACATCGATTACCGCGCCGACGCCAAACCCCTGCTGCCCGGCACCCTCTATTTCCACGCCGAGTACCGCCAGGCACAGCCGGCGCACGGATGGGCGAAGGACTGGTACGAGAACGGCGACCCGCTCATCAATTACCGCCGCGACCTCGACGGTAAAGACGACTACATCTGGTTCGAGGCCAAAGGACACGGCCAGTTCGTCGGCGTCACCATGTCCATTCTCCAGAACCAGGACGGCTGGTGGGGCGAAGGCAACGACACCTTCTGGATCGACGACCCGAACAAGATTGCCGCCGTCGGCACCGGCAGCGAAGACTACTTCCTCGGCTCATGGGACTTCGGCGGCGCGCCCCAGGCCTATCCCCTCCACGGCTCTCCCATGATCGGCAAAGAACTCGCCGGTGAACGCTGGAGCGTCTACCGCTTTCACCTCGACTCGCCGATTCCGTTCACGAAGTACATGAAGGCCGGCATCGAGCACGGCCACGCCAACGCCCGATCAGATAATTTCTATTCCGTCGCCTACTGGTATCAGGCCGAGCCGCACATGCCCTTTCCCCCGCTGCCCGACATGAGCGACCGCATTCCCACGCTGCAATTTGTCGGCGGCCCCGGAAACACCAAGACTCCCTACCAGCCGGGAAATCCTCAGCCCAGATAACCGATCTGATAACCGATCCGATACGCAGCAAAAAAGGCGGCTCGCATGAGCCGCCTTTTTTCTATGATTGACCGAGCCTAGACGCCCGCAACCTGGCGATGTGTCGTCAACTGCCGCGCCAGGACGGGCAGGCCGAACGCCAGCCCCGCCACCAGCGCCGTCGAGATCAGGTCATTCCGGTAAAACGGCAGCCCGGCAACATATGACATGCCCAGTCCCGTAAAGGTCTGCGGATACATCGGCGAGCCCACCCACGCCGCAAAATTCGTAATCAGGAAGAACGATGTCGGCGCAATCAGCACCGCGGCTCCGACGCGTCCGACCGAAACCTGCTTCGCCAGCAGCACTCGCCCGAGAACGATTACCGCCGCATACCACGCCCATGTAATCAGGTACGCCGACACATGGAACGGATAGTTGTACGCGTAAACCGTGAGGTAGTAATCAGTCGCCGCAAGCAGCGCTACCGGCAGAATCGCCTGAGGAAGCGATCGCCGGGCCCCAAAGAAGATCAGCGAGCCGCCGACTGCGGTGAAGTTGAGCCAGGGCAGGTGCGGAAGCACCGCAATCCTGCTCAGAACGGCCAGAAGAATCAGCAGATAGGCAGACATAAAAAACCTCGGGAAAATCTCGGATGGATAAAGAGTTGGCTTCTTTATTCTGCGGACTGCCGGACGAAGGGTCAAGAAAAAGTACGCTACAGAGTCAAAATACATTTTGATGAGGTGAGTTGGAGCAAGCGGGATCCGCGAGTCAGCAAGTCAGTTTCCCTTTCCAAAAGTGCGCAGGAATGATGCTGTCATCCTGAGCGAAGTGCGCCGTGGCGCACGGAGTCGAAGGATCTGCTTTTCGGGTTCTTGATGAAGGCAACTTCGCTGACCTGCCAACTCCCTGACACGTTATTTCTGCTCCCTCCCGCCTATGAACATCTGTTCCACTTCATTCGCCGGCCCGACATAGACCGAACCGCCCAGAGGGTTTCGCCCCGGATTCTGGCTCGAGCCCTCGCCAAACGCCGAGTACCCAAAGCGCATGTCGTCGAACTCCACCGTATGCCAGTTCGGCTCGGGCGGCGGCTCGCCGGCAACCGGATCATTCCCCACGTCCGTCACCAGCGGAAACTCCGACCAGTCGAGATACACCCGCCCCAGCCACGACTGCTCGGCAGCGGCAACCTGCGGAGTCACCGCCGGCTTATAAGTGATATCCCCCGTCTGCACATCGTCGCGCCGGGTATGAACCTCCGCCGTCTGGTAGTAGTCCCTGGTCTCAGCGACCACATGCCAGGCGAAGGGATTAAAGGGATAAGGCTCGGCATCGATCTTCGTAATCGGATCGGCGACCACCCCGCTGTTTTCGACCAGCTCCACGGCGTGGCCCTTTTCCGCGTTCCGCAGCGACCAGTACAGGACCACGAAAACCAGCGCCGCAATCGACCATCCCCGTCCCCGGAACAGCGGCCGCTTCGCGCCGATCTCCCGGTCCGCCAGCCCGAAGATCCATGACAGTACCAGCGCCCCGGCGAGAGCCGCCATGATGTATGGGTCCACGATGAAAACGATGCTGCGCTCATACCAGCGCGGGTTGAACGGAAAGAAAGGGCGCAGGCCGTAGTTGTTCGTGTAGTCGAGCAGCAGGTGGCTCAGGTCGGCAATCAGAGCAAAGAGAAAGATCAGCCCCCAGCGCGGGGGAGGCAGCCCGGCCTTCAGCGGTTTGCGCCGCGCCTTATGTATCAGCCAGATCACCCCCAGCGTAACCAGCGCGATCACCGGCGCGGCGATAAATGTGTGCGTAATCCCGCGATGATGTTCAAAGCCGTCGAGCGGTCCGCGGAATCCCCAGAAGACGTCCAGGTCAGGCGCCTCCGCAGCGAGGGTCATGGCCAGCGTGGCGTAGGCAGTTTTGCGATTGAAACCGGAGCGCCCCAGGTTCGCCCCGGTAAGGAAGTGTGTGAGTGGATCCATAGCCCTTCGCACACAGGATACAGGGCAGCCAAAAATGATTTAATCCGAACCATGGGTCCAAAGTCTGCCGAGAACAAGATCGAGAAACTCCGCGAGACCATCCGTCACCACGAATTCCTCTATTACGGCCTCGACGCCCCCGAGGTCTCCGACACCGAGTTCGACGCCCTGATGCGCGAGCTTAAGAAGCTCGAAGCCGAGAACCCTGAGCTGGTCACTCCCGACTCGCCCACGCAGCGCGTAGGTGGCAAGCCCAAAGAAGGATTTCCCAAGGTTCCGCACTCTCGCCCCATGCTCTCGCTCGACAATGTCACCAGCGAAGAGGAACTGCGCGACTGGGACCGCCGCGCCCGTTCCCTCGCTGGCGAGAACGCCGAGATCGCCTACGTCTGCGAATACAAGCTCGACGGCATGTCCATGGCGCTTCGCTACGGGAACGAGAGCAGCGCAGTTCGCGAGGCCGCAGGTTCTCGCGAAAACGGAAACGGTAGCGCCTCTCACCTCATCCGAGGCATCACCCGCGGCGACGGCACCATCGGCGAAGACGTGACCGGAAACGTCCGCACCATCCGCTCTGTTCCCCTATCGATCCAGCACGCCAAACTTCAGAAAGCCAAGCTGCCACCCGTCTTCGAAGTACGCGGCGAAGTCGTGATGCCTCTTGCGGCATTTCTCAAAATGAACGAGGAGCGCGCGGCCGAGGGACTCTCGCCCGCCGTCAATCCTCGCAATGCCGCCGCCGGAACCATCCGTACCCTCGAGCCCAACATCGTCGCTCGCCGCCGCCTCGACTTCTATGCCTACTTCGCGCTCACCGAAACCGGCGACAATCTCTTCGACGAACAGTCCGACGCTCTCGATGCACTCGCCGCCGCCGGCTTCCGCGTCAACCCGCACCGCGAGGCTATCAAGGACATCGACAGGGTAATGGCCTTCGTCAACCGCGCCGACGAAAAACGTGCCGATCTCGGTTACGAAATCGACGGCGTCGTCATCAAGATCGATTCCGCCGAAGTCCAGCGCCGCCTCGGCTACACCGGTAAGGCTCCCCGCTGGGCTGTAGCCTACAAATTCACCGCCCGCGCCGGCATCACCAGGGTCGAAGACATCAAGATTCAGGTTGGCCGAACCGGCAAGCTCACCCCCGTCGCCGTGCTCACCCCCGTCTTCATCGGCGGAACCACCGTCAGTCGCGCCACCCTCCACAATGCCGACGAAATCGAGCGCCTCGGCCTGCTCATCGGCGACTACGTCAAGGTCGAGCGCGGTGGAGACGTCATCCCCAAGGTCGTCGAAGTCGTCGAAGACAAGGACCACCCGCGCGGCGACAGAAAATTCGAATTCCCCACTCACTGCCCCGTCTGCGGCAGCGAGATCGTAAAGACCGAAGGCGAAGTCGACTACCGCTGCGTGAACGCCGACTGCCCCGCGCGCCTCATCGAGAGCCTGCTCCACTTCTCCGCCCGCAAGGTGATGAACATCGAAGGCCTCGGCCAAGCTGTGGTAGAGCAGATGATTGATCGCCAGATGGTGAAGAGCATCGCTGACCTGTATTCAATGACCGACGCCGATCTCGCGCAACTCCAGCACCTCGTCACCACCCGCGATAAGAAGACTGGCGAGGAGAAGACCCGCACGCAGGCTCTGCTCGGACCAAAAGAGCGCAAAGATCTCCTCGCCGAAATCGAAAAATCGAAATCCTTGCCGTTGAACCGCGTACTCTTTGGTCTCGGCATCCGGTTTGTGGGTGAACGCACGGCGCAACTCCTCGCCGAAGAATTCGGTTCGGTAGAGGCGCTCATGGACGCTTCCGCTGAAGATCTGGAGCGGGTGAACGAGGTGGGTCCACGGGTGGCGCAGGCGATACGGGAGTTCTTTGATGAAGAACAGAATCGCGAGCTGATCAGAAAATTGCGCGAAGCGAAGCTGAATTTCACGGCGGAAAAGCGGAAGAAGTCATCGCAGCTCGAAGGGCTGACGTTTGTGCTGACGGGCACGCTCCCGAATCTCACGCGCGAAGACGCGAAAGCCAGGATCGAGGCGGCTGGCGGCCGCGTTTCCGGCTCCGTCAGCAAGAAGACGCACTACGTCATCGCCGGCGAAGATGCCGGGTCGAAGCTCGACAAGGCGCGAGAATTAACGGTTAAGGTTATCGACGAAGTAGAGCTAATTAGGCTGTTAGAGACTGGCACATGAGCACTTGGACACGCTTCACTGCCGTTATCGCCCGCTTGAAAAGCGGTAGCTATCGTTTTCTGGCTGCATCCAGGAGCATAAATCCCGATGGACTTCGTAGTTGTCGATGTGGAGACGGCAAATGTTGATTTATCAAGCATCTGCCAAATTGGTATTGCATCATTCGCCAAAGGCAGCCAGTCGAATTTGTGGAAAACGCTTGTTGATCCAGAAGACTACTTCGATCCGATTAACGTGGCAATCCACGGAATCGACGAGAAAACAGTTCGACTCTCGCCACTATGGAAGGATGTCTACTGGGAAGTTTCGCGCTTGATGCGTGGAAATATTGTCGTTAGTCACACGGCATTTGACCGTATCGCGATACAAAGAGCATGTGAAAGGGCCTCCATTCCTTCTTGCGAATGCACGTGGCTCGATTCTGCTCGTGTCGTAAGACGTGCTTGGCCGTTGTTTTCACGATCTGGATATGGGCTTACAAGTGTCGCTAAGCAGCTTGGAATCTATTTCAAAGCGCACGATGCACTCGAAGATGCTCGATGCGCTGGCGAAATACTATTGCGAGCAATTTTCGAATCTGGGTTGAGCATCAATGAATGGCTTGATCGAGTCAATCAGCCGATTCATCCCCGTTCTGGGACCGCAACTGACCCTAATCCTGAAGGTTTGATGTTTGGTGAGGTGTTAGTTTTCACTGGCACTCTTTCTTCGATGACGCGTGGCGAAGCAGCAGAACTGGCATTCTCCGCTGGTTGTCAAATTGCGGATGGTGTCATGAAACATACAACGCTATTGATCGTGGGCGATCAAGACGTGAGGAAGCTTGCTGGACATGAGAAGAGCGCGAAACATCGCAAGGCTGAAGCGTTAATTCAAAAGGGTCAGCCCCTTCGAATACTCAGCGAAAGTGATTTCGCTCAGATAGTCGAGATGGCGAGCGTCGTTAGGCGATAATCTCCGCGATGTCCCGCAGCCCGCAACCCGACCCGCTCGCCGTCATCCTTCTCGGCCCCACGGCCAGCGGTAAAACCGCGCTCTCCCTCACCCTCGCCGAAACATTCTCCGGCGAAATCGTCAGCTGCGACTCCGTCGCCGTTTACCGCGAGATGGAGATTGGCACCGCCAAGCCCTCCATCGCCGAGCGTGCCCGCGTCCCCCACCACCTCATCGACGTCTACACTCCCGACCGGCACTCAACCGCCGGCGACTACTCCCGCCTCGCCCGCGCCGCCCTGCGCGACGTCGCCGCCCGCAACCATCTCCCCATCGTCACCGGAGGCACCGGCCTCTACCTGCGCGCCCTCACCGACGGGCTCTTCGCCGGCCCGCAGCGGTCTCCAGATCTTCGACTTCGCCTCGAACGCAGCGCCCAGCGCCACGCGACCGGCTGGCTCCACCGCATACTCGCCCGTCTCGACCCCGCATCCGCAGCCCGCATCCACGCCAACGACACCCCCAAGCTCATCCGCGCCATCGAAGTCTCACTCGCCGCCCGCCAGCCCATCTCCGAGGCCTGGAAACAAGGCCGCGATCCGCTCACCGGCTTCCGTCTCCTGCGCATCGGCCTCGACCTCGACCGCAAAGCCCTCTACGCCCGCATCAACGCACGCGCCGCCGAAATGTTCTCTCAAGGCCTGGTCGACGAAACCCGCCATCTCATTTCCAAATACGGCGAATCTCCCCGCCCCTTCGACTCCCTCGGATACAAGCAGGCCCGCGCCGTCCTCCGCGGCGACATGACCCTGCCCGAAGCCATCGCTTCCGCCCAGCAGGGACACCGCAACTACGCCAAGCGCCAACTCACCTGGTTCCGCCGCGAGCCCGATGTCCTCTGGCTCCCCGGCTTCGGCGACGACCCAGCCATCACCGCGCAAGCCGTCGCCGCAGTCGCAGAAACACTGCCATAATTCCTGCCTTAACAGCTCGCTCTCCACCAGAGTGTTCCCGCTAGGATCATCTGACCTACGGATGCAACCCGCTCGCAGGTGTATCGTTGATAACGGTTGCAGCCGTGCCCGCTCAGGCTGTCGAAAAGCCACATCAAAATAAAGGGAGACCCCCTCGCCGATGCTCGATCGCAGATCCTTCCTTCAAGCCGCTGCTAAAACTGCCACCGCGGCCGCCGTCACCACTCGCATCGAACCTCTATTTGCACAAGCCGTCTCAACGTCCACCTCGCCGAACGACAACATCCACCTCGCCCTCATCGGTGCCGGCATCCAGGGACAGGGCGATACCAAAACCGCCATCCAGGTCCCCGGCGTCAAGCTCGTCGCCGTCGCCGACTGCTACGACGGCCGTCTCGCCCACTCGAAAGAGCTCTGGGGCGCGGACATCTTCACTACCCGCGACTACCGCGAGATCCTCGCCCGCAAAGACGTCGACGCCGTCCTCATCGCCACGCCCGATCACTGGCACAAGACGGTCGCCGTCGACGCCATGAAGGCCGGCAAGGACGTTTACCTCGAAAAGCCGATGATCCACATCTACCCTGACGGCCCCGAGATCATCGAGACCGCCCGCTCTACCAACCGCATCATCCAGATCGGCAGCCAGCGTGTCAGCTCCGTCGTATACGCCAAGGCCAAGGAGCTGCTCGCCTCCGGCGTCATCGGCAAGCTCAACATGGTCAGCGCCTGGTGGGACCGCAACTCCGCCATCGGCGCCTGGGATTACTCCATCCCGCTCGACGCGTCAACCGAGACCTGCGACTGGCCTCAATTCCTCGGCTCCGCGCCTAAGATTCCCTGGAACGCCGAGCACTTTTTCCAGTGGCGCAAGTGGAAAGCCTACGGATCCGGCGTCGCCGGCGATCTCTTCGTGCACCTCTTCAGCGGCACCCACTTCATCACCGGAGCCCACGGCCCCACGCGCGCCATGGCCACTGGCGCCATCCGCTACTGGAAAGACGGCCGCGACGCCGACGATGTCCTGCTCGCCCTCTTCGACTATCCCGAAGGCTTCAACCTCAGTCTGCGCGTCAACTTTGTCGACGGCGGCGAGGAGAGCGAAGGCTTCATCTTCACGGGCTCCGAAGGTCAGATGGTCATCGCCGGTCAGAGCGTCACCGTCAACCGCGTCCCGCCCGAAAAGGAGCCCGGCTACACCGTCTCTACCTTCACCGATGCCATGCAGAAGGAGTACATCGCCCAGTACCGCGAGAAATATCCTGAGCAGCATTTCTCCGGCCCGGTGCCCGAAGCCATTGAGAAATTCGCTCCGCCTGCCGGCTACTCCGACAGCTACGATCACTTCCACAACTTCTTCAACTCGGTGCGCAGCCGCCAGCCCGTCGTAGAAGACCCCACCTTCGGATTCCGCGCCGCCGGCGCCGCCCTGCTCAGCAATCTCAGCGTAGAAAAGGGCAACGTCGTCCACTGGAACCCCGAAACTATGAAATTAGAGAAGTCGTAACTGTGCCGCTCACATTACCTTGTCATCCTGAGCGAAGCGCTGCTCGGGCCCCCCGACGCGCGATCTTTACGCGGTGGTGGAGAAGCAAAGTCGAAGGACCTGCTTTTCAAGCATTAAATCGGGTGCCCCACGTCCCGAATTATCAACGTGCTAATTCTTGTATCAGGGCACGGCTTTAGCCGTGCCGTACCGCAAAGTGAACACAATGGGGCTTTAGCCCCTGAGGAAGCCCAATCGGAGCCCCAAAATGATCAAGCGCCTCGTCCCCCTCCTACTTCTCCTCGCCCCCCTCGCCTTCGCCCAGGAACCGGGAAAAGCCACCGAATTCCGCATGCAGCATCCTGGCAACGGACCCGGCGGAGAGCCGCGCATCGCCTTTCTCTCTCATCGTCTCGGCACCGATCACGCCGAGGGCATCTCGCTGCTCGACATGAACGGCGACGGCTACCCCGATCTGCTCAGCGGAGCCTACTGGTACGAGAACCCCGGCCCCAACGGCGGCGCGTGGAAGCAGCACCAGTTCCGCACCGTCGGTATCCATAATGAATTCGTCTCCGACTGCGGCGAGTGGATCGTCGACGTTGACCACGACGGCCTGCCCGACTTGGTCACCACCGGCTGGATCTCCAACGGCGTCTGGGTCTATCACAACCCCGGCCCCAAAGCGACCAAAGCCGGCACCATGTGGAAGGCGGAAAAGATCACCGACAGTTACGATACCGAGGGCGGAGCCTTCTTCGACATCAACGGAGACGGCAAGCCCGACCTCGCCCTCGCCCACTACAATCGCTCCCGCGTTCTCTGGATCGACTTCAGCAAGGACAAGCCGCGCGTTCACCACCTCGGAGGCAAGGAGCAGGACGGCCACGGCATCGGCGTTGCCGACATCAACGGAGACGGCAAAGCCGACGTCATCACCACCCACGGATGGTTCGAGCAGATCGACGCCGACAATGACCAGTGGAAATGGCACGGCGACTGGGTCCTCGGCGACACCGGCTTTCCCATCATCGGCTACGACGTCAACCACGACGGCAAGATGGATCTCATCTACGGCCAGGGCCACGGCTACGGGCTCTACTGGCTCGAGCAGGCCGGCACTCCTGACAAGCCACTCTGGATCCGCCACACCATCGACGAATCCTTCTCGCAATCGCACGCCCTCCTGCTCGCCGACCTCGACAATGACGGCAAGCCTGAGCTCATCACCGGCAAACGCTACCGCGGCCACTCCGGCAACGACCCCGGTTCCTACGACCCCGTCGTCGTCTATGCGTATGAGCTTCCGGGGCCACCTCAACTCTCTGCCGCAAAATCCTCATCCTCTGAAACCACTCCCGGCGCTGTAGTAACCATGCGCATCGCCAATCCGGCGGCCGACCCCCTCTTCATCCGCTACGCCCTATCCGTCAACGGAACAGCCAGCGCCGGAACCCAGTTCATCGCCGCCGACCTGGATAAGGACGGAGACATCGACATCGCCAGCGCCGGCAAGCTCGGCGTACACGTCCTCGAGAATCTCAAGATCAACAACGTTCCCAAGGCTGTCCGCGAAGAAGAGCAGCCCCTCAATCGCCAGTGGCCCTTCCCCGGCGAGGGTCAGGAAGTCCCCCAGGAAGACGGCCCCAAACCTTAACTCCTGAACCGAGCAACATACCGGGTGCCCCAGGTCCGGATTTTCGGACCTGGGAACTCCGATCCATCTGAACCCTGCCTCAAAAGCGAAAGGGCGACTTCTCTCGCGAGTCGTCGCCCTCTCTTCCGATTTTTCGAAGGTCTGGTTCGGCTTCCAAACCACAACCCGTTAATCCTGGCGTCCTGAGGGACCTGCGGGCTTGCGCCCGTGTTTCCCCCATTCTTCCCGAATCACACCTGTTGCGAGAGCTTCCTCGTTTCTGTCCTTCGGCGCCCAGTCTCCCAGACACTTCCGTGAGTCCCGTCGCCGGGCCTCGTGACATCAACGTATCTTCTCTCTCCCTCTGGAAGATTTCTCTTCCGTTGGTTTGAATACTAATCGCGATCCCGAATAATTCAAGTGGCTGTTACAAATTTTCCGCTGTGGAAATACAGCGATTTTTGTGGGAAAAGTAGCCAGTCAATATCTTGCCATTCAATGCCCTACCAGAACGTAACCACGACAATTACATTTACCGCGGAGCCTCGAACACCGCGAATACCGCTCAGCAGGGAAGCAGCTCACCCCGCGATCTCACCCAATCCAGCCCACCCTCCGCTGCCCCCATCTACACTCAACAAGGTGAGGTGCCTCTGTGCGCATGATTGAACGGGATGTGCTCCTGGGTGTACTTGCTGTCTCAGCCGGATCCGCCGACGGCTGGAGCTTCTTCGGCCTCGGCCACGCCTTCGTCGCCAATATGACTGGCAACACCGTGTTTCTCGGGATGTCTATCTTCCAGAAGCACGACAACCCCTTGCATTTCCTCATATCCCTGGCCTGCTATGCCGCCGGAGTCATCACTGGCTCCCTCCTGACCCGAAACATTCAGGCAGAAAGTAACTCAGATCTCTGGCCTCGCGCCATCTCCCGTACCGTCCTCCTCGAAGCATTCCTGTTAGTGCTCGCCGAAGCCGGATGGATCTCCACCCAGATGCACGTGCATCTCACCTTTTCGTCCCGATTCATATCGATTCCTCTCGGCCTCCTGCTCGGAACCGTCGCCTTCGCCATCGGGCTGCAGAGCGCCGCCATGCTGCAGTTGAAGATCCCCGGAATCGTCACCACCTACATTTCGGGCACCTGGACAACTCTGATGAGCGGCCTGGTACGCGTCAAAAGCGACACGTCCGATCAGGAGCGCAAATTCGAGCAGCGTCTCCTGATGCAGGCTGCAATTCTCGCCGTCTATTTCCTGTCCGCCGTGCTATCCGGCTGCCTCTTTCGCTATGTTCCTGCTGGAGTCGGTGCGCTTCCCGCTCTGTCGGTGCTCTTCGTGGCTGCCTACGGACTTATCCGCCACAGCCCTGCACCTTAACGCCCGATCCTTAGAGCCAGCTCACCTCTACGACGCTCCCTTCCAACACGTAACCATCACAATTACATAGCTCCGCGATAGTCTTGACACATGTCCCGGCACGCTCTTCGCCTGCGCCTCCTGACCACCCTTCTCCTGTCCCTCACCGTAGCCGCCGCCACGGCCCAGACCAAGCCTCCGACCGCTCCATCTGCAGCCGCTCCGCCCCCGCTCACGCACGCCGACATCCTCCGCGGAGCATACGGCCCCTACCGCGCCAACAATGACCTGCTCTCCTACCATCTCGACATTCGAGTGGACCCCGACAGGCAGACCATCACCGGCAAAAACACCATCCGCTTTCGGATGCTCCAGGACGGCAGCCGCATCCAGATCGACCTCAGCGACGCCCTGCACGTCGACAAGATCCTCCTCGGCACGACCGAGCTGAAATACCAGCGCGACTCCGGAGCCGTCTTCATCGACTTCCCGCGCACCCTCCGGGCCGGCCAGACTTATTCCATCGACTTCTACTATTCCGGCCACCCCCTCACCATCGGACGCTTCGGCGGCATGGTCTTCGCCAAAGATCCCGCAGGCCATCCCTGGATCTATACCTCCTGCGAAGACGACGGCGCCAGTATCTGGTGGCCCAACAAAGACCAGTGGCGCGACGAGGTCGAATCCATGGACATCAGCGTCGCCGTCCCCACCGGCCTCACCGACGTCTCCAACGGAAAATTCAAAGGCTCAACCGACCTCGGCGACGGATACACCCGCTGGGACTGGCACGTCAGCTACCCCATCAACGCCTACGACGTTGCACTCAACATCGGCGACTACATGCACTTCTCCGATCACTACGGCACGCTGTCCCTCGACTACTACGTCCTCCCTGCCGACCTCGACAAGGCGAAGGCCCAATTTACGCAAGTCAAAGGCATGATCGAAGCGTTCACCCACTACTTCGGCGCTTATCCCTTCGAGCGCGACGGATACAAGCTCGTCCAGGTCCCGTACTCCGGCATGGAGCACCAGACCGCCGTCGCCTACGGCAATCTCTTCAAAAACGGATACCTCGGACGCGACTGGACCGGCGTGGGCATCAGCCCCAAATTCGACTTCATCATCATCCACGAGAGCGCCCACGAGTGGTTCGGCAACAGCGTTACCGCTCAGGACCGCTCCGACATGTGGATTCACGAGGCCTGGGCCACCTACCTCGAATCGCTCTACGTCGAATACTGGTACGGCAAGGACGCCGCCATTCGTTACCTGAGCGGTTACAACTCAAAAGTCAGGGATCAACGGCCCATCATCACCGAGCGCGGCATCAACGCCACCCCTCCCGAAGACCAGTACTTCAAGGGCGCGCTCATGCTCAACACCCTGCGCAGCGTCATCGACAACGACCCGCGCTGGTTCCAGCTCATCCACGATTTCTATCAGCACTTCAAATATCAGAACATCATGACCGAAGACGTCGTCACCTGGTTCAACCAGCAGACCGGTCTCAACCTCACGCCCATCTTCGACCAGTACCTGCGCCACACCGCCATTCCGCTCCTCGAGCTCAAGTTCGATCCCGCCGCGGGAACTGTCACCTATCGCTGGAAAGCCGACGAGGCCGACTTCGCCATGCCGGTGCGCGTTGGCGACCCGGCCCACCGGCAGACCATCCACCCCACCACCCAGTGGCAAACCATGAAGACAAGTCTCACGCCAACTACCTTCGCCGTCGACACCGACCACTTCTACATCAATGTGAGCAAGGAGTAGTCCGGAACGCGTACAAAGCGAAAGGGCGACTTCTCTCGCGAGTCGTCGCCCTCTCTTCCGGTTTTTCGAAGATCTGGTTCGGCTTCCAGACCACAACCCTGTTAATCCCGGCTTCCCTAGAGACTTCCGGACTTGCGCCCGTGTTTCCCTCATTCCGCCGCGATCACATCCGCCGCGCGAGCTTCCTCGGATCCATCCTCAGAGCATCCGGTTGCCCGAACACTCCATCGAGTCCCGTTTCCAGGCCTCTCGATAGCCCTTGTCTACTCTCTCCTTCTGGAAGATCTCTCTTCCGTTGGTTTGAATACTAATCGCGATCCCGAATAAATCAAGTAGCTGTTACAAATTTTCCCGCGTGGAAAACATCCGCACTTTTGTGGAAATTGCGTTCATCACCGCCAACGAGGCTTTTCAACCCGACGCTCTTCCTTGGCGCCGAAGGCGCGTATCTCTGGACGAGCAGTCCTCACTTCACATCTACCGTCCGGTCGCCCTCATACTCCATGATGTGAAAGTACGCCTCCCACCCGCTCCACAGCATCGGAGCCGGCAGCTTCGCCATCCGGTCCTGCAGGTGATCCGCATAGCTCTGCACCAACTCACGCGTGCGATACACACCCGTCAGCCAGTCCCCGCGATACCAGTTCTTCCACTGCCCGTACTCGGCCTTCGCCATCGACTCCTGCGCCGCATCGAGCGCGTGCAACGCATCCGCCGCCTCTGACCGCGCCTGATCTGTCCGCCCCGCCTCGTCATCCTCCACCGCCTTCGCCACCAGCATCAGGGCGCGGTTGCTCTCGCGATGGATCGTGATCATCGTCAGCACGCCCGCCTGGTAGTAATCGCGCCGGTCGGGATCAACAACACCCTCGGCTTTCACCGCGTGATCCCAGACCGCATCCCATCTCCGCTGCGCCCCCTCGCATTCCTGAATATCCCGATCCAGCAACGTCTTTCGCATCTGCGCGTCGAACGCCGGAAACAATCGCGGCGGCGTCCACTTGGGAGACTGGCTCGGCATCGCCGCCACCTGGTGCTCGCTCAGCGTATCCAGAATGATCCGCCGCATCTCCGAGTGATAATGCTGGTCGCCATACTCGCGCGTCACCTCGGTCTGCGTCGGCGTCACACCCACAGAGTTACGTTGCGGACGCAGGGCAGGCGCGGCAAAATACTCCCTGTACAGCGCCGTCAGCGCATCCACTGACTTCGCGCCGAACTCCTCCGTCGCCCACCGCTTGTAGAAATCCCCATCGCCGCCCGCCGGAACTCGGCCCCACGCGACTTCCATCAGCGCGCGCGTCGTCATCGCCACCGGCCGAATGTCGCTGGTATTCACCAGCAGATACGACGTCGCTCCCGCCTTGATATACCGCCCCAGCTCCGACTGAATCCGCTCCACCGGCACCATCTCCGACAGCTGATTCGCCTCGCCATTCATCATCGCCACGTGAAAGTACGCGCCCTGCCCCGCCGCAACCTTGCCGCCGTCCTGCATGTCGCCATAGCCGGTGTCCGCCCACACCAGCGTCACCTCGGGAGGAATCTTCAGATAGCCCTTGTCCATCAGCCGGGCTCCCTCCTGCCACAGGTCGGTCACAAACTGCGCCTTGGGATACTTCGCCCGCACAATCTTCATCTGGTCCGCAATCGCCGCGCTCACCCGCTCGCCCAGCAGCGGATCGTTATCCCGCACACTCGGATCGAGCGCCGCATAGCTCTGGTCCGACAAGCCCCGCAGCCCCACGCTCCACAGAATCTCCTCATCCGGCTTATACGCCGCCACCGCATTCGTCCACGCCCGCTCCAGAATCTCCGGATGCGTCGAATAGTTGTAAGGAACATCCTTCGGCCACCGCGCCACATTCACGCCAAGAGGAATCGCATGGTGCTGATTCACGATCAACCCGCGCTCCGTCGCCAGGTGCACCTGTGCATCATCGGGAAAGATCCACGTCCCCGGCACCACCATATTCCCCTTCAGCCGCAGAATCGTCTCGTACACCTTGTCCCATGTCTTGGGAGAGATCCCTGTCTCCTCACCCTTCTCCGCCGGAACCCATCCCGTCAGCAGGTCCTCATCGTTCGGAAAGAATCCGCGATAGCGAAAGACCGGCTTCGGATAGGCGCGCGCAAAATCCGCCGGCAGCGTAATCGAGCTGCGCTTCTCCGGCTCCTTGTCCGTCCACAAATACATCGGGTCGATTCCCAGATATGCCTGCGAAAGCTCATAGATCGCAAAGATCGTCCCGCGCATATCCGCGCCCGTCAGACACACCGCCTGCCTCTTGCCCTTGCCCGACACGTTAACGATCGAAAACGCAAACCCTCCGTATCGGTCGCCATCGAGCACTTCAGACCGAATGGCATCTCCGGCCCCTGCCCAATCACAATCGAAACCGGGCCAGCCTCCGCAAGCGTTTTCACCACTCGCGGCGTCGTACCGAAGACCTTATTGAAGTCGCTGAGCAGATCCTTCGTCGCCCGCAGCACCGGTCCCGAAGCCTGCGCGCTCTCCACCACCGTCACCGAGCCATCGACCTTGACCTCCGCCCGCGCCATAGAAGGGAAGGCGACCGCCGCGGCCACGGCCGCACATAATGCGGCGATCAGAGTGGGCCGCAATGAGTTGTAGTGATTGGAAACATAGTTCACCCTCCGCGCCGACCACGCCCTTCGCATACCAGCGACATCACCCGAGCACGCCCCTAGAGCCGCCGCACAGAAGGCAAATCGAACGCAACGGCATTAGAAGGGGAATTAGTTCGTGTTGTCAACAAACAGAGCGGGCAAGCAAGTCTTCTACAGAATTTTTAGATCACTTGGACGGCTGCGAAATAGCCTGCAGGTCGCTCCTGAGCCGATCCGCATCGCCGTCTTCGATCAATCCTTCCACTTCCACGTGCGTCCGCTCCCAGACGGGCACAGCCTCCGCCAGCAGTGCCTTGCCCTCCGCCGTCAGCTTCAACCGCCGGCTCCGCTTATCACCGGGATCAGTAATGACTTTCACCAGCCCACGACGCTCCAGCGGCTTCAGTGCTGCGGTCAGCGTCGTCCGGTCAATCGCCAGCAGCGCCGCCACCGGAGCCATCCCCGGAGGCTCCGGCCGATTCAGCGACATCAGCAGCGAGAATTGGCCGTTCGTCAGCCCCAGTGGTCGCAGCACCTCGTCAAAACGACGCGCCAGCGCCCGCGCCGCCCGCTGCACATGCAGACAGAGGCAGCAGTCTCGAACCCGCAGCGTAGTCTCAAATGGAACCGCCGGGTCTTTTGACATAATTCTTGACATCAGCGCCAGTGCGTTGATATCAACGTAATCGATACCGGCGACCCTGTAAAGACATGCTTGACAAAGCCACACCGTAAGCACACACTAACGTTAGTTATGGCTTACCGAAGAGACGCGCTCCGACAGCACGAAAAGCCCGGGAACAGCGCGCAGGCAGGTAATCGCCGGAAACCCGAATCTGCCCGAAAAATTTATTGAACGATTTGTCGAATTCCGGTCCGGCCGTTCGACTATATCGTGAAGGCTGGGCAACCGGGCCGCCCGAAGACCGTTTCAGGATAAGTGAGGACCTGTATGTCGTTCATTCGCGATTTGAAAATTGCCGCGCGTTCCTTGTCGCGCGTTCGCGCTCTGTGGATCACCGTCGCCCTTACCCTAGCTCTCGGCATCGGAGCCAACGCCGCCATCTTCAGCGTGGTCCGCGCCGTCCTCCTGCGTCCGCTCGCCAATCGCGACGAAGACCATCTGCTCTACCTGCGCCAGAGCGCACCCGGCCTCGGCGTCGCCAACGCGACCTTCTCCGTCCCGGAAATTCAGGACCTCGGCAAGGGCCTTAAGACTATCAAGGAGCTCGGCACCTTCTCGGCCATCGACTTCACCATCGTTGGCCTGGGCACGCCGCGCGAAATTCCCGCCGGAGTCGTCGATGGAAACTACTTCGAGGTCATGGGCCTCCGCCCCGTACTCGGACGCCTCCTCACTCCCTCCGACGACGGCCCAAATGCCGCCGGCGCCGTCGTGCTCACCTATAAGTTCTGGACCACCTCGCTGCACTCCGACCCCAGGGTGATCGGCAAGACCGTCCGCCTTGAAAGCTTCGCCGGCGCGCGCAACGCCGTCATCGTCGGCGTGCTTGAGCCGTCCGTACCCTACCCGGTGGCGACCGAGATCATCGCCAACGTCGTCACCAGCCCCCATCATCTCTCGGCCACCATGGTCACCGGCCGCGAACACCGCATGACCGAGGTCTTCGGCCGCCTCGCTCCCGGCGCCACCCTCGAAGCCGCGCGCGCCGAGCTCCGCACCGCATACTCCGCCATGATCGGGTCCCATCCCGACGTCTACAAGTCCGCCGACCACTACCAGATCGGCGTGACGCGCATGCACGACCAGATCAACTCCCGCGCCAACACCGTCCTGTGGGTGCTCTTCGCCGCCTCTGGCCTGCTCTTTGTCATCGCCTGCTCGAACGTCGCCAATCTCGTGCTGGCGCGAACCGTGCGCCGCGAGCCCGAGCTGGCCGTCCGCTCGGCCCTCGGAGCCAGCGCCGCCGCCCTGCGCCGTTCACTCCTCGCGGAAAGCATCATCCTCTGCGGCAGCGGCACACTCGCCGCCCTCATCCTCGCCTGGCCCATGGTGGCCATCCTCGGGCGCTACGCCGCTCGCTTCTCGGTGCGCGCCGACGGCATCACGCTCGATTTCAGCCTGGTGTGGTTTGGCATCTTGCTGGCATTGGTCGCCGCCGTTTTCCTGGCGTATATCCCGCGGCTGCCCTCGGCCGACGGGTCGCGAAGCCTCGCGCTCACCGGCGAAGTGCGCGTCACGGGCAGGAGCGGCCGCCGCCTTCGCGTCTTCGCCGTCATGCAGATCACCGCCTCCTTCCTGCTCCTCGCCGGAGCCGGCGTGCTCATGCGCACTCTCTACGTGCTCGAGCACACCCGCCCGCAAGTCGACACCTCTCACGTTCTCGCCGTCAATCTTCCCGTCATCTCCTATGGACGAACGCCCGAGCAGGTGCGTGACTTCTATCACGATGCACAGCGCCAGATCGCAACCTTGCCGGGAGTGGAACATGTGGCCACAGGATTCAGCGTTCCCTGGCGCGACGATCAGGGACTCAGCATCAGCTTCGCCTTCGCCGCCCAGGGAGCCACGCGCAAGAACGGTCAGGACGATCTCCGCGCTAAGTTCCGCTCTGTATCGCCGGACTTCTTCGCTACCATGGGGCTTCCGATCGTCGAAGGCCGCGACTTCCGCGACACCGACAAGGACGGCTCCGAGCGCGTCGTCATCATCAGCCAGAGTCTCGCCAACTCGCTCTTCCCCGGCCAGCCCGCTCTGAACCGCGAGCTGCACTGGACCGACGGCGTCATGAAGTTCATCGGCATCAGCTATGAGCCGCGCCGCATCGTCGGCGTGGTGCCCGATATCGACGACGAAAACATCATCCCGTCGCCCGCCATGACCATCTACCAGCCCTCCGACCAGGAAGGATGGTCGGGCCGCCTCTTCGTGCGCGCCAAGGGAGATCCCTACGCTCTCGTCCCCGCCATCACCCGCACCATCCATGAGATGGCCTCCGATCAGCCCGTCGAGCATGCCAGCACTCTCCAGGACATTCGCACCGAGGTCCTGGCACCCGACCGCCTGAACGCCATCGTCTTCGGCGGATTCGCAGCCGTGGCCCTCCTGATTTCCGTCGTTGGCGTGGCCGGCGTTCTGGCCTTCTCCGTCAGCGGCCGCACCCGCGAGTTCGGAATCCGCATGGCCCTCGGCGCACAGCCGCGACACATCCTCACCGACGTCCTCCGGGACGGCCTCGTCATCGCCTGCATTGGAGTCGGCTCCGGTGTGGTGATCGGATTCGCTCTTTCCCGCATCATCGGCCGGTACGTTGGAGAGCTGCCCATGCCCGGCCTGCCCTCGTTCATCGCCTCCGCCCTCGTAATTCTGGCGGCAGCAGTGATCGCGTCAGCAGTGCCCGCGGCGCGCGCCGCCCGGGTTAATGCCGTAGAAGCACTGCGCTCAGAGTAAAAACGTCCCGGGGCGACTCACTCACCCTGAAATCGCCCCGGGATGAGGCACCTTCGCTGCACCTTCCGCACGCTTCCTTGCACCATCCTGCCCTTTACCTGCAAAACTCTGGAGTCCGCCCTGCCTCTGTCCGAACCTCTTACAGAGGCCGAGATGGCTCAGTACACGCTCAACGTGAATGGCGAGACGAAAACCGTCGACGCCCAGCCGCAGATGCCCCTCCTCTGGGTCCTGCGCGACCTGCTCAACCTGACCGGCACCAAATACGGCTGCGGCATGGGACTATGCGGCGCCTGCACAGTTCACATCGACGGCTCCGCCATGCGCTCCTGCCAGACGGCCGTCTCGGACGCAGCAGGCAAGCAGATTGTCACCATCGAGGGTCTCGCGAAAGACGGCGGCCTCGGTAGGAACAGCCTCCATCCCGTCCAGCAGGCCTGGATCGCCGAGCAGGTGCCACAGTGCGGCTACTGCCAGCCCGGCCAGATCATGTCCGCCTCCGCGCTGCTTGCTCAGAAGCCGCATCCCACCGACTCCGAGATCGACGACGCGATGTCCGGCAACCTCTGCCGCTGCGCGACTTATTTCCGCATCCGCAACGCCATCCACCGCGCCACCCGGGAGACGCACGCATGAATCCCGTTACTACAACGCCTGGTCCCAGTCCTCAGAAGCATGCGAAGATCAGCCGCCGTGCCTTCCTTGCCACCTCCGCAGCCGCTGGCGGGGCGCTCGTAGTCGGCCTTACACTGCGCGGCCGATTCCACCTTGGACATTCGGCCCCCCCTGAGACCGATCCCTTCAACGCTTGGATCCGTATTCATCCCGATGGACAGACCCAGCTCGTTTTGAACAAATCCGAAATGGGCCAGGGAGTCTTCACCTCCCTGCCCATGATCCTTGCTGAAGAGGCTGAGATCGACTTCTCCAAAATCACTGTCGTTCAGGCCGACAATGCCGACGGCACCGGCGGAAGCGGCTCCGTCTGGGAGAGCTACCAGCCGCTGCGGCGGGCTGGAGCGCAGGTCCGCGAAGTCCTTATCGCCGCCGCTGCACGCCAATGGCGAGTAACTGCCGGCGAATGCCGCGCCCGCAACAGTCAGGTCAGTCATACGCCTTCGGGCCGTGTCCTCCCCTATTCCGCTCTTATCAAAGATGCCCGCCGGCTTCCGCTCCCCGACCCAGGGACCGTTCCGCTGAAGGACCCCAAAGATTTCACGCTGATCGGCCGCTCCATCCCTCATCTCGATATCCCCGATAAGGTGAAGGGGACGGCGCGATTCGGTCTCGATGTTCGTCTCCCCGGTATGGTCTATGCCGTCGTAGCCCAGTGCCCGTACTTTCGCGGCGATCTTCTCCGCTTCGACGCTGCGAAAGCCAAAGCCACCCCCGGCGTCCTCGATGTCTTCGAGATCCCCACCGATCCTGTTACTGCCAACAAGGACACACGCGAGATTGCCGTGGTGGCTACAAATACATGGGCTGCCATCCAGGGCCGAAAGGCTCTGGTCATTGAATGGAAGCCCGGGCAATATCACGACGAGTCCACTGAGTCCATCACCAGGCAGCTCAGCGATAGTCTCAATGCTCCGGCGGTCTGGAACTCCACCAATACTTCGCTCAACCCCGATACAGTCGCCGCGGCAAAACGTATCGAGGCCGTCTACGAGTTTCCCTTTCTTGCCCACGCCAACCTGGAGCCGATGAATATCACCGTTCACCTCGACGGCGGCCGCTGCGAGATCTGGTCCCCGACCCAGGACGGCGAGAATACCCAGCAGAAGGCGGCCGAGGTTCTCGGTATCGACCAGAGCCGTGTCACCGTCCACGTCACCTTCATGGGCGGAGGCTTCGGCCGCCGTTTCGGCTGGCCGTTCGATCACCAGGCTCTCCGGATCGCCGAGCACATTCGGCGCCCCATTCAGCTTGTCTGGACTCGCGAAGACGACTTCACTCACGATAAATATCGCGCTGCCTCCATGCACCGCTTCCGCGGTGGCGTCGATCTCGAAGGCAATCTCGTCGCGTGGTCTCACCGTATCTCCGACACCACGGCGATTCGCCCCTACGACCCAACACGAGGGGCTCCCGGGGTCGACGCAGCCATCGACCATCCCTACCCGGCGCAGCACTTCCGAATCTCCTACGTTCCTGTCCCAAGCGGCTTCACTCGCGGAGCTTGGCGAGGCGTCGATATCGAGTCGAACCTTCTGGCGGTCGAATGCTTCATCGACGAACTCGCTCGCCTCGCCGGGCAGGATCCCTACCTTTTCCGCCGCCGTCTGCTTGAGAGGGCTGCTGTGAACCCTGCTGCGCCCAGATCCAACTTCGACGACCGCAAACTCGCTGATCCTCGGCACATGATCCAGTTGCTCGATCTCGTTACCGGGAAGGCCGACTGGAGCCAGCCTTTAGGGCCGCACCGTGGCCGCGGCATCTCCTGTTTCTTTTCGAAGACGACCTATCTTGCCCAGGTGGCAGAGGTCACAGTCAACGGCGGCAACCTTCGCGTCGATCGCGTCGTCACTGTCGTTGACCCCGGCCGCGTGATCAACATGAATGGCATTCGCGCGCAGATCGAGGGCGCCATACTCATGGGTTTAAGCGCCGCCCTTAAGGAGCGTGTCACAGTCAGGAACGGCAGCATCCAGCAACAGAATTTCGACGACTATGATCTTCTGCGGATTCCTGACGCTCCGCTGCTTGAAACTCATCTGATCGAAGGCGGCCGTCCTCCAGGCGGCATCGGGGAACCGCCGCTCGCGCTCATCGGCCCGAGTGTCGGGAACGCCATCTTCGCCGCCACCGGAAAACGCCTGCGAAGGCTTCCATTCCAGCTCGACTCACCGGCAGCGTAAGACATTTCGCTCCGCTACTCAGGTCCGCCCGTCGAGAACACCTGCTCTACTGACCGGTTGTGTACCTTATAGATCGCGAATTGCTGGTCCGTCTTTCCCGCCAGCGCAAAGATCAGCTCCGCCCGGTTGTCCGCGTCGGTGTCCACCGCATCCACCAGCTGCATCCGCGGAACCACATCCAGCTCCGGCTCGCTCGTCACCTGCTTGAACAGAATCTGCGGAACGCCGTTGAAATCCGGCTGCGCAATGATCGTCACATACTTCGTCTGATCGCCTGCGCCCGTCTTCGCCGAGAAGACCAGCGTTGCCCCGCCGCCAAACGACAGCTCGTACGCCTTGAACTGCTCGTCTTCGAGATCCGGCAGCACCGGCTTCGGCCCAGCCTTCTTATGCGCCGCAGTCGTAGAGTGGCTGGCAGTCGTAGAGTGGCTATTTGTAACCGTATTGGTGCTCTTATGCACCGGAGCCTTCGCTGTAGCCACCGTCTGCCCCGAGACCGTCGCCTTCACCGTATTTCCCGCCAGCAGATTCTTCGCCACATCCTCAAGCGCCGCCTGCATCTTCTTCGCGTCCTCGGGATCCGTCCACGAATACACATACGAATGCGGCTCCCGCGTCTTTGCATCCGACACCGCCGCCATCAGCTTCAGGTTGTTCGGACTTCCCGCCAGCTTCGCAATCTCCACCTTCGTCGGCACGTCGAGCGACTCATATTCCGCCGGCTTTCCCCGTCCCAGGTGCGGCCGGTCGGGATCGATATTCGTCGTCGCCGAAACGGGCGCGCCATTGTCGTTGGAATTCCCTGACGTCGAGTCCGTACGCTTGTGCAGCGTCGGCCGGTCCGAATCCACATCCGGACTCGATGAAGCCGTGCTCGACGACGATCCCGTACTCGACCCAGAACCCGAGCCGGACCCAGATCCCGCCCCGCTCTGCTCACCCGTCGTCGAGTCCGTACGCTTGTGCAGCGTCGGCCTGTCGGAATCTGCCGCCGGAGCATTGCTCGCCGTGTTTGACCCCGAACCCGAGCCTGACCCACTCCCCGACCCTGACCCGCTCCCGGAGCCCGAGGCCGATCCCGAACCAGACCCGTTCCCCGAATCCGCCGGAGGTCGATGCGCAAAGTGAGGCTTGCTGTCATCCGCGCCCACATCATGCACAAACTGGGGCAGCGTCTTCGACGTCTTCAGCCTCGCCGCCTTCGGCTGCATCGGCTGTTGATACGTTCCCGTCGCCACCCACGATCCCGACACATTGGCCGCCGCTTTCACATCGAACAGCCCCTTCGACGTCCCCGCATCCAGCAGCTCATAGACGGTCCCCGACTCGACCGTCAGTGGCAGGGGCTGCGCCATGTACAGCCCGCCCGGCTGGTACCGCTCTCCGTCCCACACCGCCACCGGAACCAGCCTCGCCGCCGTCGGCCTGGTCAGATCGCCCGTGTACTCGAGCACCGCCGTAGCCCGCAAAACCGGTGCCGCGCCCGCGCCCTTATTGGGGTCCACCCGGCCCGGATACTGCGCATGCGCCACGGCAAAAAATCCCCCCGCCAGCATCCATCCGGCAATAACCGCGCCGCACCGCAGCCTCAATCCGTGCTCTCTCCACCGTGACATACTTCGCGCCGTAAGCAACAATCTATAGGACACTCTTATAGGACGCGGCGCAAGGCCGCGCGCGATCCTCTCCACCAAAGGAACCTTTATGGAATTGCACGAGAAAGTCGCCGACTTCACGCTTCAGGACGACCAGGAAAACACCGTCCACCTCTCCGACTTCGCCGGAAAGCCCGTCGTCCTCTTCTTCTACCCCAAGGCCGATACTCCCGGCTGCACCATCGAAGCCTGTGGCTTCCGCGACACCTTCAAAAAGCTTCAGAGCGCCGGCGCCATCGTCCTCGGCATCTCACGCGACACGCCCAAAGCTCAGGCCAAGTTCAAAGCCAAGTACGACCTGCCGTATCCACTCCTTGCTGATGTAGACGAAAAAGTCTGCAAACAGTTTGGCGTGCTCAAGGAAAAGAACATGTACGGCAAGAAAGTCATCGGAATCGAGCGCACCACTTTCCTGATCGGCCCCGACCAGACCCTCCTTCGCATCTTCCCCAAGGTCAAACCCGAAGGCCACGCCGACGAAGTCCTCGCCGCCATCAAGGAGTGGAAGAAGAGCTAAACCGAACTTGCATTTCTGAGACCTGGGTGCCTGGGTGCCCCATCCTTTCCGCGTTTTTTGCGGAAAGGGTGGGAAGCAATACACTCTACGATGTCATCCTAGCGAAGTGGGCCTCGGCGCACGCAGTCGAAGGACCTGCTGTTCTGGTACCAGCAGCGCTTAGGAGGCGGGCGGCAGAGTGGTATCGCTGGCTACAAATACCTTGAGCGGCGTTCCTTCTTTGATGTCGATCTCTTTGCCATGCTTGATCAGCCCGATAGGTCCGAACAAGACGGTTAGCGCGACTGTGGTTCCCGTCTTGTCATCTCCCGTTTTATCCTTCGTCCCGCGAAGCATCACTCGGGTATCGCCCACTTTCAGGTAGTCCAGCCGGATGTTCAGCTCTCCGCCTTTTCCCATCATCCCTGCTCTTTTGGCGTGGCTGACCTCACCCACAGCTTTGTCCCCGGCCTTTGCGACGACGACATTATTCACGGTCAGGTCTTCCGACAGCACCAAATTAACAGGGTCTCCTTCCGACGCGGTATGAGAACTGAGGTCCTGCGAAAATTTGAGCTGCACATCTGACCCCTCTCTGAGCACCAATTTAGGTTTTTCTTCGCTGGGCGAAGAAGTAGATGCCGAGCCTGGCGCCTGGGCTTGAGTTTGCTGCGCGAGCACCACAGCGGGATAAATCATCCCGAGGATTGCGAGAGCCACTATTTGTGCACGGTACATCGTTCCTCCTGTGCCCCTATGTGGAATGGATCGTCACTAGCTAACCACGAAAAGATCCTCTCGGAAAGACACATTAGGCACGTTACTAAAAACCGTTATCGTGATCGGCGAAGTCCCTCTTCTTTTCAACGTGCGGCACGACTCTGGGGCCCCCGTCCTGAGCGCAGCGAAGGGTGGGAAGGCAACAGTCCGCCCTATCTCTGTTCTAATAGTCGCGATCCATGACTTCCAGCATGCGTATTCTTATCACCCTCGCCATGCTAGGCGCCGGGACGCTGTTCGCTCAGTCCTGCCCTCCTTCAGACGCAAAGGACAACGACGCGCCTCAAGCGTCCGTCATGCATGGGACCATCAAATTTCACCCTGGAACGCGGCCTTGGCTCGGTCTGGTTCTGCCAAAACCAGCCTGCGGTGCTTCTGAAATCGAGTTGGCATTCAAGGACGGAGAGTTTCGCGCCAAACAAATGGATCACTGCGCAGTCACCGTGAAGGGCGTGATCGGCGCGAGCCCAACCATCTACTACTCCACTGATCTGAATATCTTCGGTCCAGTCATCACACCTGATCCGGGATGCCACCTCCTCCCGCCCGATCCCGACTACACAAGAATGACCATCCCCGACTCGATCAGCTCCTACAAAGCGACAGTCTTTGCCGAGATTCTCGGGAACAAGCCTTTACGCGGTGAGGTCTCATCGTCGGGACGTCGACTGGAACCATGGGAACCTTATGTTCAGTACTTTCTTAACGGAGAAGAGGATCTCGGTTTGAACTGCCACGATGGATTTAAGTTGATCTCGTTCAGAAGTGCGGCGGGGCACGCGGAGCTGCTCGAGCAGACTGCGTGGCTCTACGCTGAGAATGGAGCGCCTGCCTCGCTCACAATCGTGTGCCGCAGAGAAAAATGAGATTTGCCTAAGCCAGCCGTATCATCGACGAAATCCGCGCCCTTCCCGCGTCCCGCTGCATCTCTCTGTTGAACGATGCGCAAGATCCTGCCTCGCAGCTTCTACCTCGAACAACCCGACGTCGTCGCCCGCAAGCTGCTCGGCAAACTCGTCAGCCGCCGCATCGACGGACATCGCGTAACCGGACGCATCGTCGAGCTGGAAGCCTACCTCGGCCTCGACGATCCCGCCTCGCACTCTTACATCGGCAAGACCGCCCGCAACGCCGTTCTCTTCGGACCGCCCGGCTTCGCCTACGTTTATTTCATCTACGGCATGTATTACTGCCTCAATGTCTCCTGCCAGCCCAAAGGCCACGCCGGAGGCATCCTCATCCGCGCCCTTGAGCCGGTCGAAGGCCTTGACATCATGGCCCGCCTGCGCAAGTTGCCCGCCGGCGCCGCGCCGCGCCTGCTCACCTCCGGCCCCGGACGCCTCTGCCAGGCCCTCGACATCACCCGCGCCGCCCACAACGGTCTCGACGTCACCAGCCGCATGTCCGTCCTGCAGTTCCTCGACGACGGCTTCGAACCCGAGATGATCCGCTCCACCCCCCGTATCGGCATCAGCAAGGCCATCGAACACCCCCTCAGATTCGTAATCGAAGGCAATGCGTTCCTGAGCAAATAGCTTTTGGATTCCTGCGTTCGAAATGATCTTGGACCTCCGGCCATTCCGTGTAATTTGCCAGGCAGTCCGGGGCCGGGGTTGGAGTACTATCTAACCCATCCCCGTGGTCAATTCAAAGCAGGAAGGTTCCGCCCCCGGATAAGGAAGATGACGAGGATGAGGAGCAGATTCGCAGGAGCATATCTGTCGCTGGGCGGATGTCTCGCCATGATCGCTCTGTGGAGAGCAATGCCCGTGCACGGGTCCTCGACGGTCTCTTCATCGAGCTGGAATCGGCAGACGGCGGCGCGCTACCTCGATGATCGCGAAATCTGGTGGCAGGCCTGGCCGCGAGCGCAGAAGGATCATGGAACGATCTGCATATCCTGCCATACGGTTGTGCCCTATGCGATGGCGCGACCTGGCTTGCGGCTGGAGTTGGGAGAGACGGCGATAACTCCCCCCGAAAAGACCATGCTGGACAGCGTAGAAAAGCGCGTCAGCCACTGGTCCGAGATGGTGCCGTTTTACTCCGATGCGAAGAACGGCCCCGGCAAAACCGCTGAGGCCCATGCGACGGAGGCGGTGCTGAATGCGGTGATCCTGGCCAGCTATGACACACGGCAGGGGCATCTGCGTCCGATCACCCGGACCGCATTTGACGAAGCCTGGGCGCTGCAGGAAGAGACAGGCGACAAAGCCGGCGGGTGGAAGTGGCAGGACTTCCACCTGGGACCCTGGGAGTCGGCCGAGTCCGGCTACCAGGGTGCCGCGTTGCTGATGCTGGAGGCGGTGAATGCTCCCGATGGATATGCGAGAGAAGCTGAGGTAAACCGACATCTGGACTTGGAGCGCGATTACCTGCGGCGGCAATATGCCACTCAGCCTCTGGTAAATCAGCTTTACATCCTGTGGGCGTCCGCAAAGGAGCCAGGGTTGCTGACCGGGGACGAGCGGAACGCGTTGCTGGCGGCGCTCCGGAGCAAGCAGCAGGTTGACGGCGGCTGGAGGATCATGGCGATGGACATGAGAGAGAGAATCGATCACTCGCCCCAGCCAATGGAGAGCGACGGATATGCCACCGGTCTTGCGGTACTGGCAATGGAGGAATCGGGAACGTCTCGCCGCGACCAGACACTTCAGCGAGGATTGGACTGGCTCGCGGAGCACCAGCAGAAGGACGGGAACTGGAACGCCTCATCGATCAACATGAAGCGTGATCCGCAGAGCGATGCGAGTCTCTTTATGAGTGATGCTGCGACGGCCTATGCTGTCCTAGCACTGGAGAAGGCACAATAGCGCCGTGGTCCGCGCGTTGTAACCCCAAAGTCGGCACGAGCTGGGACTCCCGCTACTCCACCGGATACGGCCCGTGGGCAAACACCTCATCGTGGTAGCCCTTCGATCCAACCGCCAGCGCCAGCGGACTCCTGAAGTCAACGCCGGTTCTCAGACTCTCGATCACTGACCTGAAGTCGTATCGCGGCTGCCAGCCAAGCTCCCTGCGTGCACGCTCGTTCACATACACGCGGTCGATCCCCGGAAACATCTTCCAGCCGCGCTCCCGATAGACCGCCTCATATCCCGGAAACGGCTCGCCCACCACCTCCGGCGCATCACTCCGCAGACGCTCGAGGTCCTCCCTCCTGAACGGCGTCGTCGCGCTGACAATATATTTGCGAAATCCCAGCTCCTGAGCCAGCTCCGGCGCCCGCTCCGCCGCCAGCAGGTGCGCCGTCACCACATCTTCAATATCCACCCGCCGGTAGAGATACTCATTCGCCTTCGCATTTTCATCAGAGAAGGCCTCCCGCACCGCCTGGTTGTCGTCTTCCTCGGGAAAGAACCGCGAAGTCCGCAGCACCACACACGCCAGACCCTGATTCCGCCAGAACATCTGGCACAGATCTTCTGCCGCGCTCTTCGTCACGCCATAGATATTCCTCGGCACCGGCGTCACATCTTCCGTGATCCATGCCGCTGGAGACCCCGCCGGAGGAATCAGCGCATCTCCAAACACGCTCGTCGTGCTCGTGTAGACAAACGACCGCACGCCCGCACCCGCAGCCGCTTCCAGCAGATTCAGAGTCCCGGTGATATTCGTATCGACGAACTCCTGCCGGCTGTGCGTCGCCACGTGCGGCTTGTGCAGCGTAGCCGCGTGGAATACCACCTGCACCCCGCGCATCGCCCTCTCCGCAACCGCCCGCTCGCTGATCGACCCAACCACCGTCGTATACGGCGCTTCGACGATATCCAGTCCCACCGTCTCGTGGCCCGCATCCCGCAACGTACGAACCAGGGCCTCGCCCAGATGACCGGCACTGCCCGTAACCAGGAATTTCATAGCGCGTCTTTTTCCCGTGCGTCCTTTCGCCATCATAATATTGGGCTAATCCCCCTCAAAACGCCCCGCAAGGCTCCTCGTGCTCATAAGCGCAACGGTGTGGCACAATGTTGAGGCGCTGATGTCGGCGGTCCTGGACGTATCCTGCCCTCCCACGTCGTACATTAGGTGCAGGCTTCATTCCCCCGAAACTCTCTTTGGAGATCCGGCATTGGCCATCAACTCCTCCACCGCATTCCTCAGCTATAGCCGGACTGACTCCGACTTCGCACTTAAGCTGGCTGAAGACCTTCACGCCGCCGGCGCCAGTGTCTGGCTCGACCAGATCGAGCTCGAGCCGGGAAAGCCCTGGGATATCGAAATCCAGCGCGCTCTCATCGCCTGCAATCGCATGCTGGTCGTTCTCTCGCCCGCCTCCGTCAACTCCACCAATGTGCTCGACGAGGTCTCCTTCGCACTCAAAAAGCAGAAGACCGTCATCCCCGTCCTCTACCAAGGTTGCGAAATCCCCCTTCGCCTTGACCGCCTCCAGTACGTCAATCTCATCAACTACGATCGCGGAATGAAGATCCTGCTGAGGTCTCTGGCCGAACCCGGCGTGGCACCCCCGGCCCGGCCAGTCCCAATCCCCGCAATTTCTACCCGCGACGCGCCGGCTCGCCCCACCTCCGACTTTTCAGCCGTCCAGCCAAGTGCGCATCCGCAACCTCAGGCAGCGCCGGCGACCGACGACCCCGGTGCACGACGAAATATCATTCGCGACCTCGATGCAATACTCAACGCCGGACGACTTACTCCGCCCGTTCCCGCACCCGAGCCGCCCCAGCCCAAGCCCGATGCTGGCATCCTTGACGAACTATCCAGGCTTATCTCCAGACCAGGACACTGAGAGGACCGGGACTAGATGGACACTATCGAACCACTGACCATGCCGCTGATCGAGCGGGCGCTCAAAGCCGGAACTTATAACTACATGACCGACAGCGACGGCGACTACCGCATCAACTACGACACCGAAACCTCGCTCGGCCATCTCAATCTGGTAGTTACACTCGGAGGCGAAAGGAAAGATCTGTTCAGGATCTATGGATGGTTCGACCATAAGATTCCCGAAGCCCGTCTGTCTCAGGCCATCTACTTCTGCAACCAGTACCACCGCAACTATCTCTTTCCCACCGTCTACGTAGTCATCGCGGAAGAAGACAGCATCCGAAAGGGCCGCTTCTGGGTGCAGCAGACATTCGACCTTGAAAAGGGAATCCACCAGGAGGGCCTGCTCAACTTCACGCGGATGTTCGTCGGCGGCTGCATCAGCTTCCAC
>CAVRNK010000075.1:0-26302 GCA_963721995.1 uncultured Acidobacteriaceae bacterium
CTCATCGATCAACATGAAGCGTGATCCGCAGAGCGATGCGAGTCTCTTTATGAGTGATGCTGCGACGGCCTATGCTGTCCTAGCACTGGAGAAGGCACAATAGCGCCGTGGTCCGCGCGTTGTAACCCCAAAGTCGGCACGAGCTGGGACTCCCGCTACTCCACCGGATACGGCCCGTGGGCAAACACCTCATCGTGGTAGCCCTTCGATCCAACCGCCAGCGCCAGCGGACTCCTGAAGTCAACGCCGGTTCTCAGACTCTCGATCACTGACCTGAAGTCGTATCGCGGCTGCCAGCCAAGCTCCCTGCGTGCACGCTCGTTCACATACACGCGGTCGATCCCCGGAAACATCTTCCAGCCGCGCTCCCGATAGACCGCCTCATATCCCGGAAACGGCTCGCCCACCACCTCCGGCGCATCACTCCGCAGACGCTCGAGGTCCTCCCTCCTGAACGGCGTCGTCGCGCTGACAATATATTTGCGAAATCCCAGCTCCTGAGCCAGCTCCGGCGCCCGCTCCGCCGCCAGCAGGTGCGCCGTCACCACATCTTCAATATCCACCCGCCGGTAGAGATACTCATTCGCCTTCGCATTTTCATCAGAGAAGGCCTCCCGCACCGCCTGGTTGTCGTCTTCCTCGGGAAAGAACCGCGAAGTCCGCAGCACCACACACGCCAGACCCTGATTCCGCCAGAACATCTGGCACAGATCTTCTGCCGCGCTCTTCGTCACGCCATAGATATTCCTCGGCACCGGCGTCACATCTTCCGTGATCCATGCCGCTGGAGACCCCGCCGGAGGAATCAGCGCATCTCCAAACACGCTCGTCGTGCTCGTGTAGACAAACGACCGCACGCCCGCACCCGCAGCCGCTTCCAGCAGATTCAGAGTCCCGGTGATATTCGTATCGACGAACTCCTGCCGGCTGTGCGTCGCCACGTGCGGCTTGTGCAGCGTAGCCGCGTGGAATACCACCTGCACCCCGCGCATCGCCCTCTCCGCAACCGCCCGCTCGCTGATCGACCCAACCACCGTCGTATACGGCGCTTCGACGATATCCAGTCCCACCGTCTCGTGGCCCGCATCCCGCAACGTACGAACCAGGGCCTCGCCCAGATGACCGGCACTGCCCGTAACCAGGAATTTCATAGCGCGTCTTTTTCCCGTGCGTCCTTTCGCCATCATAATATTGGGCTAATCCCCCTCAAAACGCCCCGCAAGGCTCCTCGTGCTCATAAGCGCAACGGTGTGGCACAATGTTGAGGCGCTGATGTCGGCGGTCCTGGACGTATCCTGCCCTCCCACGTCGTACATTAGGTGCAGGCTTCATTCCCCCGAAACTCTCTTTGGAGATCCGGCATTGGCCATCAACTCCTCCACCGCATTCCTCAGCTATAGCCGGACTGACTCCGACTTCGCACTTAAGCTGGCTGAAGACCTTCACGCCGCCGGCGCCAGTGTCTGGCTCGACCAGATCGAGCTCGAGCCGGGAAAGCCCTGGGATATCGAAATCCAGCGCGCTCTCATCGCCTGCAATCGCATGCTGGTCGTTCTCTCGCCCGCCTCCGTCAACTCCACCAATGTGCTCGACGAGGTCTCCTTCGCACTCAAAAAGCAGAAGACCGTCATCCCCGTCCTCTACCAAGGTTGCGAAATCCCCCTTCGCCTTGACCGCCTCCAGTACGTCAATCTCATCAACTACGATCGCGGAATGAAGATCCTGCTGAGGTCTCTGGCCGAACCCGGCGTGGCACCCCCGGCCCGGCCAGTCCCAATCCCCGCAATTTCTACCCGCGACGCGCCGGCTCGCCCCACCTCCGACTTTTCAGCCGTCCAGCCAAGTGCGCATCCGCAACCTCAGGCAGCGCCGGCGACCGACGACCCCGGTGCACGACGAAATATCATTCGCGACCTCGATGCAATACTCAACGCCGGACGACTTACTCCGCCCGTTCCCGCACCCGAGCCGCCCCAGCCCAAGCCCGATGCTGGCATCCTTGACGAACTATCCAGGCTTATCTCCAGACCAGGACACTGAGAGGACCGGGACTAGATGGACACTATCGAACCACTGACCATGCCGCTGATCGAGCGGGCGCTCAAAGCCGGAACTTATAACTACATGACCGACAGCGACGGCGACTACCGCATCAACTACGACACCGAAACCTCGCTCGGCCATCTCAATCTGGTAGTTACACTCGGAGGCGAAAGGAAAGATCTGTTCAGGATCTATGGATGGTTCGACCATAAGATTCCCGAAGCCCGTCTGTCTCAGGCCATCTACTTCTGCAACCAGTACCACCGCAACTATCTCTTTCCCACCGTCTACGTAGTCATCGCGGAAGAAGACAGCATCCGAAAGGGCCGCTTCTGGGTGCAGCAGACATTCGACCTTGAAAAGGGAATCCACCAGGAGGGCCTGCTCAACTTCACGCGGATGTTCGTCGGCGGCTGCATCAGCTTCCACAAATGGATACTCAAGGAACCCGACACCTGGCTCACTTAATTCCAGTCGCCTGAAAATCCTGTCCCAAATTTCATCAGATCTTTACTGGTTCTACCCCTCCGCTCATGGAGCATGAGTTTCGCCGGGTATTCCCCGGTTTCAAGGAGGATTCAGTCAGTGAAAAAAGCTCCCGTCTCCACCACGCTCATCGCTCTCGCTATTGGAGCGTTCACCATACCCCAGGCCCAGGCGCAAACCCTGCCGGTACTTGCCATCGGCACTCTGGACCAGTCCCGTGCCGGCTCGTTCGAGGATCTTTCCGGACTCACCTATACACTCGAAAACGGCGTTCGCGCCAACGAGCTCGGCGGTTTCGGCTCTGCCATCACCTACGCCTCCGGCGACACCTTCCTGGCGCTCCCTGACCGCGGGCCCAACGCCGTTGAATTCGACGACGCCATCGACAACACTGCCAGCTATGTCAACCGCTTCCACACAATCAAAATGCAGCTGGTTCCGAATACCACGGGAACCGGCCTGCCGTTTACGCTGACTCCCGAGCTGAAAGCCACGACCTTACTGTGGAGCCTTACGCCTCTTGTGTACGGCAGCGGAACAGGCCTCGGGGTGGGCTCCGGCGTTCCGCCCATCAACAACTTCTTCCTCCACTTCTTCACCGGACGCTCCGACAACTTCGACCCCAAACACAACTCAGGCGATCCCAATGACGCCCGCTTCGACACCGAAGGGATGCGTCTCTCCAACGACGGCGGCAGCGTTTTTATCTCCGACGAGTACGGGCCCTACGTCTACCAGTTCGACCGCCTCACCGGCCTCCGCCTGCGCTCCTTTGCGCTGCCTCAATCCTTCTTCGTAACCAACCTCAGCCCAGTCGGCAACACTGAAATCGCCGACAACACCGTAGGCCGCACCGCCAACAAGGGCATGGAGGGCCTCGCCATCACGCCTGACGGCCGCACCCTGGTCGGCATCATGCAGAACGCTCTCATCCAGGACGCTAATGAAGGTGCAACAACCCCAGGCAGCAACGCAGCCAACCTGCTGCGCATGGTCACCATCGACATTGCCTCGGGCCGCGTGACCCATCAATACGCATACGTGCTCACCACCGGAACCGGTGTGAGCGAAATCGTCGCCCTCAATGACCATGAGCTTCTGGTTGACGAGCGCGACGGCAAGGGGCGCGCCGACCAGAACAACGCCAAGGTC
Source organism: uncultured Acidobacteriaceae bacterium (assembly GCA_963721995.1). Classification (GTDB taxonomy): domain Bacteria; phylum Acidobacteriota; class Terriglobia; order Terriglobales; family Acidobacteriaceae; genus Silvibacterium. Next base: position 3,682 of record CAVRNK010000075.1, read on the forward strand.
AAAGAGCTTTTCAAGATTGACCTCGACGGAGCCGTTGACGTCAGCAACATGGACGGAACGACTGCGGCCAACAACGCCGTGGCCAAGACGCCCTTCCTCGACATCGTCAAGTCGCTGACCGCCGTAGGCGTCTCCGCCGGCGAAATCCCGGCCAAGATTGAGGGCGTTACCTTCGGACCGGATGTGAAGCAAGGCAGCACGATCTACCACACCCTCTGGATCGCCAACGACAACGACTTCCTCGAGACCACCACCGACGCCGACGGAAACACCATCCCCAACCCCAACCAGTTCTTCGTCTTCGGATTCACCGACGCCGATCTGGGTGGCTCGAAGTTCGTCCCCCAGCAGTTCAAAGCATCCATCTGGTAGTGATCCCACCACGCGCGCGGGCGCATCCCACGAACGTCCGCGTCCTACTCCAGACCTTCGCGAAAGCCGTCCCCGCTACTGCTCCTTTCCCTCCGGCAGCCGGAACATCACCCACTCCTACCCGCATCGCCGCGGGCGGGTCGAGATTCGCCAGGGCAATCACCGTGTAGTCGCCGCACATCTCCAGCTCGCCATTCATCCCCGGCGCGTCGCCGCCGACACCTGGCTCACATAATCTACTCAGCTAAAATCTCCAGCTTGTCAGGATCGAGAATGATCACCGACCTGCCGCGTCGCTCGATAAGTTTCTCGCGTTCAAATTGACTCAGGAGCCGTGTCACGGTTTCGCGCGAGATGCCCGCCATATCGCCCAGAGCCTCGTGCGTCAACGATACGGCAGGCCCCGGATCCGGTCTGCGCCCCGCCGACCTTTTAGGCCATTCCAGCAACAGCCGCGCCAGCCGGGCATGTGCAAGTCCTGACCGCGCCAGACGCCGCGCGTCCAGGAAAACCTCCCGATACTGCCTCGCAAGAAGCTCCGTTGTTTTCTGGCTGACTTCGCTGTAACTATGAAAAAAGTCGAGGAAATCCGCGCGGCCGATTCTTTGTAACTTGGTGGGCTCGAGCGTTTCTGCCGTTACCTCATATGGAGCGTCATTCAGGACCGCGCTAAGTCCTAAAATATCTCCCGGAGCGGCGATCCGCACGATCATCCTGCGCCCTTCTTTTGAGACCGCAAAGAGCATCAACTGCCCCTCGCAGACAAGAAAGACGGTTGCAGACGGCTCATCCTCACGAAACACAATCGCCCGCCCTGGCAATATGACCCGCTCTGCGATTCTGTCCAGGTATTGCAAGGCTTCACCACTCAAATTGCCAAAGGGCCCTGCAGAACGGCATGCGGCCCGAATGCAGCCTTCTGCGGAAGGCTGCGCAGTGAGCAGCATAAAGTCTCCTCCGCAAACGAGATTCCCTCGTCGCGCAGTCAGATTGTGCACCCCTGTTCCTGCGGATCGAATGACGGCCGTCACATAGCTCTGTGACCGCTATCACCGTCAATCATCCCTCCGACTCGATCTAATGACAGACGATTCCAGGAATAGTCCGACATTATTCGTGGTCTAGGAGAGATAGTCATGCCGAAGATGATGAAAGCAGCCGTAGTCGAACGGTTCGGTGAGCCGCTCAAGATGAGAGAGATTCGCGTTCCTGATCCCGGGCCCGGCCAGGTGCTGGTCGAAATTGCCAACAGCGGAGTTTGCCACACCGACCTTCACGCCGCCGATGGCGACTGGCCGATCAAACCAACTTTGCCTTTCATCCCCGGCCACGAAGGAGCCGGCATCGTGGCAGCCGTGGGCGCAGGCGTAACCCACCTCAAGGAAGGCGACCGCGTCGGAATTGCGTGGCTGCACAGCGCCTGCGGACACTGTGAATTCTGCCTGGGCGGCTGGGAGACGCTTTGCCACGAGCAGCAGAACTCGGGTTTCTCCGTAAACGGCACTTTCGCTGAGTATGCGCTCGGCGCCGCGGATTACCTCGGCCGCATTCCCGACGCCCTGTCCTTCAGGGATGCCGCCCCGATCCTGTGCGCAGGCGTCACCACCTACAAAGGACTCAAGCAGACGGAAGTGCGTCCCGGCGAATGGGTCGTCATCTCCGGAGTCGGCGGTCTCGGTCACGTTGCCCTGCAGTACGCGAAGGCCATGGGGCTGCATGTCGCCGCCATCGACATCGGACCGGAAAAAATGCGGTTGGCGCGCCAGCTCGGAGCCGAGATCACAGTCGATGCCCGCGAGCAGGATCCGGTGACCACCATCCAGAAGCAGATCGGAGGCGCTCACGGCGTGCTGGTGACGGCCGTCTCTCTGCCCGCCTTCCGGCAGGCCGTCGGCATGCTGCGTCGCGGCGGCACCTGCGTCCTCAACGGTCTGCCTCCGGGCGAGTTCCCCATCTCCGTCTTCGACATGGTCCTCAACGGCTACACGCTCCGCGGCTCGATCGTCGGAACCCGTCTGGACCTCGAAGAAGCGCTCGCCTTTGCCGCCGAGGGCAAGGTAAAGGCAACCATCGAGGACCAGCCGCTGGAGTCGATCAACGATATCTTCGATCGCCTCAGGACCGGCAAAGTAAATGGCCGCGTAGTTCTCGATATCGCTGCATCCGCCGCGCATCGTCCGCATGAGCTCGCGGTAGTGCACGCCTGAAGAGACAACGGTCGTCGAGCCATCAGGAGCCAAACTGGTTTTGATGGCTCGATGTACCCGTTCTATTTCCCCTGCGGCAGCCGGAACATCACCCACTCCACCACCCGCATCGCTGCGGGCGGATCGAGATTCGTCAGAGCGACCACCGTATAGTCGCCGCACATCTCCAGCTCGCCATTCATCCCCGGCGCGCCGCCGCCGTGCCCCACGCACTTCGTGCCGTTGACGGTCATCTCTTCAAAGCCATACGCGTAACGCGCCCCGCCGGCAGGACCCGGCATGTCCACCTTGCCCGTGGTCAGCAGCTCCGTGTAGTGCGCGTCCAGCAGCTTGTGTGCCTCGATCGCATTCGCAAACGCCAGCAGATCGCCGACCGTGGTATATCCCCCGCCCGCCGAGGTCCCGCGATACGGCAACGTGTCGGTATTCGGATGCAACTCGCCAGTCCCCATTTTCGTGTAGCCGACACTCCTGTCCGCAACCTTCTCATCCTCCGGTTGCGATCCTGTCGAAGTCATCCCCGCCGGCTCATACACATGCTCGCGCACGTAGTCGTAGTAGCTCTCGCCCGTCACCTTCTCGATAATGTTTCCCAGTAGCAGAAACCCGTAGTTGCTGTACTCAAAGCGGCTGCCCGGCTCAAATTTAGGCGGCCGATTCCCGAAAAGCTTCACATAATCCGCGTGCGTGCGCAGCTCCAGCCGGTGCTGATCGAACTCCGGACCGAAGAAATCCCCCGTCCCGCCTGTGTGCGTCAACAGCTGGTTGATCGTCACCTTGGTCGCTACATCTTTAATGGGATAATCCGTCAGGTATTTCCCCACCGGATCATCGAGCTTCAGCTTACCCGCCTGCACCAGCTGCAATGTCGCCACAGCCGTGAACATCTTGTTCATCGACCCGTTGCGAAACCGCGTCTTCAGCGAGTTCGGAATGTGATTCTCCCGGTCCGCCAGCCCGTACGCCTGCTCGAACACAGGCTTGCCATCCTTCGCCACCAGCACCGCGCCAGCGAACGTCCCTTGAGCCGCCTTCTCATCCATCTGCTTGCGCAGCGCGGCAATCAACTCCGCCTCGCTCAGGTGCTCGATTGCAAACTCCGGAGGATGCCCGACCGGCCGCATCTCCATGCGCACGATCTGGTGCGGCTCCGCTGCCTCAACCTCAAGCGTCACCTGCCCGAACATGTCCGAGTCCCGCTCCTTCATCAGCACTGTGATCTTCGTGGGACCATCTTCGGTGACCTTTCTCAGATCGAATCCGCCGGTGTTCTCCCGTACCTGCCAGTCCCGGCCGGCGCGCTGCGATCCTGACGGAAAGTTCTTCTCGAGAAATTGCTGGTAGGCCTCACGATCGTTCCCGTCAAACGCCGCCAGCCACTGATCGAATTGCTGCCGGGCCGGAGAGGCCGCGGCGCTAACGGCCGGGCTGGCGGTCTGGACCGCGTGCGCCGCAGGCATCCCCACACACAGCATCAGGCACAGCGTGTGCCCCGCCCGCATGGTTCTCGCCAGGCTCCACACGCGCCCCAGCCGTCGCATGCGACCGACCCTCGGTGGCGAGCCCGGCAGCGTCGACAAAAGCGCCGCCAGCAGACTCAGCGCCAGCGGAACGCTGATCACGGAGCCCACCACCGGCAGACGAAACACCGAGTAGAACTCCTCGCGTCTTACCCAGGCTAGGTCTACGTTGTGATGTTTCAGGTGCTCCAGCGTCCACACCGTAGCTGTGAGCAGCCCCGTCAGACTCCCCGACAGGCTCCGAACCAGCCGATGCCCCGACAACTCATAAAGCACGTCACCCCGCGCCGCAATGTACGCCAGAAGCCCCACCCATACGAACGTCACTGCCGGCGCCATCCCGTAACCAAGCTCCAGCATCGCCGACCACGGCCACGCTGCCCCTGGCCACACATGAGGCGCGCCATGCGCCAATCCTCCCCTGAACAGAAACCGCCACGCGGGATAGAGCATGCTCCACCCCGCCGCAAACATCAGCGGCAGCACGCACTCTTTCGCCGCCCGGCCCGCGCCGACAGCGATCGCCGCCAGCACCTGTCGCCAGTACCACCGCACCGAGCGCCCCCGCTCGAACTCCTCCAGCAGGTCGCCCACCATCGCATCCCCGACCGGCCCAAAGGTGAGCCGCTCCACCAGCCACGTCGCCAACACAACCTACCTGATCAGCTTCATGCAGGATCCTCTCCCGGCAATGTCTTCCACAGCTTGCTCAGCACACGCCGCGTCTCCCGCACCGCGCGCAGCCCCTGTTTGGTCACCCGAAAATACCGCTTCGCCCGTCCGCCCCGCTCCGGAGTCGACTCGCCCAGGCTCGATGCAATCAGCCCCTTCAACTCCAACCGGTCCAGCGCCGCATACACGCTCCCCAGCGCCACGTCCCGCCCGCGCAGCAGCGACAGTTCCTTGGACAGCGGAACCCCATAGACGTCATCCCCCAGGCGAAGAATCGTCAGAAGAATCATGAGCTCGAACTCTCCGAGATAGCTGTGCTCCCGCATTTATTAAAAAATAGCGAAGAAATAAAAGTTTAGCAAGCGAACCCCTCACATGTGTGACGCCGGTCACCGAAACCCTACCGGCCCCGCCTTACGATCCACTCTTCGCTGGTTAAAAATGACCAGCGACAGGTTTGATATGAACAGCAAGAGACATGACGACTACATCGCCGAATGCCGCCGCATTCATGACCGATTGCGCGAGATCGCCCAGCGCACTGAATTGATGGCTCATGCGCGCTGCGCCACGCCGGACAACCCTAACTTCAGCCGCACCTTCGCCGAGCAGACCGGTCTGCTCCAGCGCCTGTCCGATCTCGACAGTCAGCTCTTCCGATAGGCCGCGCAGTGCCCCGTACGGATTCTCGCACGTGGGACTCTTTGCACTGCGGGTGCCCCATTCAAGCCAGGTGTTGGCCTGAGTGGGTTCAAGCGTCGAAGGGCACGATTTTCAACCCGGAGGCCAGTGCATCGCCCGTCCGCCCAGCACGTGCAGATGCAGATGATCAACCGTCTGCCCGCCGTTCGGCCCGGTGTTGATGACGACACGATACCCTTTGCCCAGCTTCTGCTCCTCGGCCAGACCTCGCGCCGCATGCAGCAGATGCCCCAGCAGCGCCTTGTCGTCTGCCTCCGCCAGCGACCGCACATGCTTCTTCGGAATCACCAACACATGCACCGGAGCCTGCGGCCTGATGTCCTGAATGGCAAAGGCATGCTCATCCTCAAAGACTTTCTTTGCGGGAATCGCACCGTCAGCAATCTTACAGAAGAGGCAGTCCATACCCTCCAGCATGCCACACTCCGATGTCATCCTGAGCGAAGGTCGCCGCGGCAACCGTAGTCGAAGAGCCTGTCCTGAGCGCAGTCGAAGGAACCTGCCTTTCCGTGCCCTGAGCCCTGTGCCCTGTGCCCTGAGCTGAGCCCTGTGCCCTGTGCCCTGAGCTGAGCCCTGAGCCCTGAGCCCTGTGCCCTGAGCCCTGTGCTCTGTGCTCTGTGCCCTGGAAATACCTCGGCCGCTCGCCCTTCGCCCACGGATCGTACCCCGCCGCAAACTCCTCCCGCTGCGCCGTGGTCGGATGACTGTACGTCCACCACACCACCAGAGGATTCGGATCGGGCACATCCAGCCACATCTCGCCTAAGCGCTGAAACGACCGCACCATCGTCGCCTGCGCATCCGGAACCAGCCCGTGGATCACTTCCTGCCCATACACGTCCGCCTGGTGCTCCTCCCAGCGGCTGAACGCATTCCCCACTGGCTCCCCCAGAAAACTCAGCACCGTCATCACCAGCAGCAGCAGCCCCACCGACGCCCAGTCCTCAACCGCCCCAATCCCCCACGCGGCCCCGCGCCGACGCACCAGCCAGCGCATCGCGCAGTACGCCAGCCACAACCCCGCCAGCAGCACCGCGGCAAAAAACACCAGCCCCTTCTGAATATGCTCCAACACGTAATGCCCCTGCTCATGCCCATACACCGCCAGAATCTCGTCCGCCGGCACATGCTCGATCGTCGTATCCCACACCACGATCCGCTTCGACGCGCCGAACCCCGTCACATACGCGTTCGGAGCCGTGTATCTCTGGCTGGCATCCATCACAAACATCCGCGACGGCGGAATCGTCATCCCGCCCCGCTGCGCCACCCGCTCCAGTTGCGGAACCAGCGCCGGATCGGCCTGCGCCAGTGGCGAGAAGTGATTAAACAAGGGATCGACAAAAATCGGCACGACATAAATCGTCGCCACTTCCACCGGCAGCGCCAGCAGCCAGAACCACAACCACCAGCGCCGTGACGAATGCCGCATCAGCGCATACAGCCCCCCCAGTGCCAGCGATCCGAATACCACCGTCAGCGCCGTCGACTTGGCAAAGTCGCCCAGCCACATCCCCCAGCCTTCAACCGAGATCCCGTACGCCCGATACACCCGGTGCATCAGAAACGACGCCGGCAATCCCAGCAGCGACAGCATCAACAGCCACACCGGAGCCACCAGAAATCCCTGCACCCATGCCCGCGAACTGAACCTCCCCGTCCAACGGGCCGCCCAGTCGCGAACCCTCGCCCCTACGCCCCACCGCACGAGCAGCCACAGCGCGAGAATCATCCACGCCGTGTCGCCAAAATGCGCCAGCGTCCGCGCATGGTAGATATGGATCGCCTTTTCCAGTTTGTCCGGAGGCAGCGTGTACACCGCCTTCGCCGCATCGAGCAGCATCATGCAATCCCCATCTCAAATTTCTTCAATCCGGCGTTCCGAATCGCGCAGCAGCGTGAGTTCATTCCAGTCGAGTTGCTCCTGCAAACCCAGGTAGGCATCCGGGCCGATCTTATCCTCGCTGCGCAGGTTTTCCAGTTCCGTGCGCTCTGCTTCAATCGCTGTCAATCCGAGGCTGTGCAGCCGATCCAACGGTTCGCACTTCTCCCTGTCAACGCATCTCTGCAGCTTGAGGGAAAGCCGATACCGCAGATTCTCTGCTTCCGGACCGTGCTCGCCAGCAACGCTGGCCAGAGCAGTACGGGCCAGAGAAATACGGGCGGAGGCAAGCTCCCTCTGTGCTTCCTCAGAACGATCCAGCCTGAGAAGTCTCACCATCGGCCCCAGGGTGAGACCCTGAAGAACCAGCGTTGCCAGAACAACTGAAAACGCTGTGAGAACCACCGTATCCCGGTGCGGGAACGAATCAGGAAGAGCGAAGGCAGTTGCAATGGTCACGAAGCCTCGCATGCCGCACCATCCCATAAAGATTCCCTGGCGGAATGTTCCATCGGAGTTGTCTCTTCGCGATGCGAGGTAGCTATAGCCCATAACAACCATCATGCGCACCGCTACAACGGCGAGGACAACCAGCCCTGCGAATCCAAGAGCCTCTCGCAGATGCGGTCCCTGCATACGCGCCACGATCGATCTGGCCTGCATGCCCATCAGAAGAAACGCCAGAACATTCAGCGTGAAGACGACTGCACTCCATACCGCATATGACTGAACCCGCATGCGCGCGTCAAAATCGGTTGGGCTCAGTTTGCTTGCCAGGGTCATGGCGAACCCGATCACGCAAAGCACGGCCGACAAACCCAGGTGCTCCGCTATGATCCACAGGCAATAAGCGCTCACGAACTGGAGCAGAACGCCCCCTAGGGTATCTTTGACCATGCGGCTCAGATGGACGAACACATAGGCGCAGAGGAGCCCCAGCAGCAGGCCGCCAGGTGCCGCGAATCCAAGACGCAGACCTATGGGTAAAGAAAGCCCTCCCCGCCCAAGAACCGTTAAGGCGCCGCTGAAGAGGAGCAACGCGGTCGCGTCATTGAACAGACTCTCGCCTTTCAGCACGGCATCGGTTTGGCGGGGAAGAGAGAATTTTCTCAACACGGCAGTTGCCGCAGCCGCATCCGGAGGAGAGACAACCGCACCCAACGCAATGCCCGCCGCAAGAGGCAGGCCAAGCAACGCCCAGGCTATCCAGGCCACGACAGCCGTGGTCAACACCACAGCGATCACCGCGTAAGTGACCAGCGGAGCCACAAAACGCCGCGTCGCGCCGGTGGAAAATCAAATGCGGCGTCGACCACCGCCGGCGCAATAAAGAGGGCGAGGCACGTTGCGGGATCGATGGAAAACGACGGTGCATTCGGGATCATCGCGACGATGACCCCTGCCCCGGCCAGCATCGTGGGATAAGGCAATGACAGACGGCGTGCCAATTGTAATAAGGCGATCGCGACGAGCAGGAGTACAAGCAGGCTTTCGAAAAATGTCATGGAACCGTCTCCTGCTTCTCGTTGAGGAAAAGAATATATCTGTCGCTTCGTGCAAACTCAACTTCGTCCCCATCACCCTCGACCCCACCAACCTCGAACCCAGGAAAATTCCCTCCTTGTCGAAGCCCTCCCCCGACAACCTGTAGCCCGGCGCAGCGGTACCGGGAAATTAACGACACGACCCCTGAGTCCCGAAGGGACACGACAACTTGTAGCCCGGCAAAGCAGTGCCGGAAATATCTTCCAGAAGTTTTTATTGATTGCCGCGCGGCACCGTTGCTGGTTCACGCATCGCAGCCTGTGCCCTGTGCCCTGTGCCCTGTGCCCTGTGCCCTGTGCCCTGTGCCCTGTGCCCTGTGCCCTGTGCCCTGTGCCCTGTGCCCTGTGCCCTGTGCCCTGTGCCCTGTGCCCTGTGCCCTGTGCCCTGTGCCCTGTGCCCTGTGCCCTGTGCCCTGTGCCCTGAACTAGTGCTTCGCCCGGGCATCCGCATCGTGCATCCGGCTGGCCTCAAAGCTCACGATCTTCCACTGCCCCAGCCGCTTGTTGTAGACACGGGTGTAGCGATAATTTCCGCTGATGTCGCTCTGCCCATTCGTCCCCTCAAGCGCGGCCTGCGAAGTCACCACAGCGGTATCCCCGTAGACCCGCACCTTCAGGTCGTTCAGGTCCAGCGACTTGATCTGCACCGTCCCGGCCTTGCGTTGCGCCAGCGCCTGGGCTTTTGTCTCCACCGTTCCGTTGGCGCTGATGCCGATGTAGTCATCCGCCAACAGGTGATCCATCTCCGTCACATTGTTTGTGACAATCGCCTGCCGCCACTGCTCCTCCAGAGCCTCGATCTGCTTGTGGATCGCGTGGTTATCTCGCTTCGGAAGCCCGAATGCCGGATGCGCCATCACCACGCACAGCGCCAGGACGAACAGAAGCGACACGCCGGCCTGTTGCACCGCCCCCTGGACATAAGCGCTTCTGTTCATGTTCGTATCGGGATGGTAGTCCGCATCCGCGCGGCGAGTCAAAAGGAATGACCGAAGCCGCAATATTTGCAGGCGAACGTCGCAAATTCGCCCTTCGGCTGCTACCGCCCTCATCGAATCAACGCCCTGCAAGTCACTGATGATTCGATGCCGCGCTCGTCCTCCGCCGTTGCGCCCATCCTGATCCGGCCTGTGTGTTCGATGAATTGCTGTTAACAATCCGAGCCCGAGGTTTGGACGAAGCACTCATCCAAACGCTACTCCAACGCGTGCAGATTCTCCATCGAGCGCTCCAGCATCCGCTGATACAGACCGCCCACGGCGTACTTCTTGAAGTGTGCCGACGCGCGATGCGCATCCGCCGCCACCGCATCCTTATATTGTTCGTAGATCAGGATCGTATCCGCATCCCCATCCACGATATGCGGAATATACGTCACGCACCCCGGCTCCTTTCGCGAAGCCTCCGTCAGCGCCCGCAGCGCCTCTCGAATCTCATCGCGGTCTTCCGCCTTGAACTTGAGCCGTACCGTAAAAGTGATCATCCGTCACGAACCTTCCCCCGACAGGATAGCAACAGCGGCTTTTCCCGCCACTCTACTTTAGGGTCAGTGCCTCCGAGCTTTCTTTGCGTCGTTGTGGTGAATGATTGGAGCCCTGCGCACTCCGTGACCAACGCTCTATCTATGTCCTGTTCCCTGTGCCCTGAGCCCTGTGCCCTGTGCCCTATGCCCTGACCCCTGCCTTTACCCTTCCATCTCCTTCAATGCCCGCGCAAACTCCGGCAGCGCCATCGTCTGCTCCCGGTCCGGACCCGTCGACACCATCCCGATCTTCGCCCCTGACTCCTTCTCCAGAAACCCGAGATACTCCCGCGCCTCCTTGGGAAGCTTCTCCCACTCGACAATGCCTTCCGTGGGCTCCGACCATCCCTTCAGCTTCGTATACACCGGCTTGATCGACTCGAGGCCCCGAACATCCGCCGGCATCACGTCCACCTGTATGCCGTCAATCTCGTACCCCACACACACCGGAATCTCCGCCATCCCATCCAGCACATCCAGCTTCGTGACGACCAGCCATTCCGTCCCATTGATCATGTTTGAATACCGCAGCAGCGGCAGGTCCATCCACCCGCACCGCCTGGGACGCCCCGTCACCGCTCCAAACTCATGTCCCCGCGCCCTGAGCAGCTCGCCGGCCTCGTCAAACGACTCCGTCGGGAACGGGCCCTCGCCCACCCGCGTGACATAAGCCTTGGTCACGCCAATCACCGTCCCAATTGCCGTCGGACCCACGCCCGTACCCGTAATCGCTCCCCCCGCCGTCGCCGACGACGAAGTCACAAACGGATACGTCCCGTGATCGATATCCAGCATCGTGCCCTGCGCGCCCTCGAACATCACGCTCCTGCCCGCGCGAATCGCCCCATTCAGCAGCGCCGCCGTATCCGCCACAAACGGTGCCACCTGCTCCGCCGCCCGCGCATACTCCTCATACATCTGCACCGGATCCAGCGGCTCAGTCCCGAACAGCGCATGCGCCACCGTGTTCTTCTCGTGGCAGGCGTTCTGGATATGCGTCTTCAGCAGATTCGTATTCAGCAGATCGATCACGCGCAGCCCGTTGCGCGCCATCTTGTCTTCATACGCCGGACCGATCCCCCGGCTCGTCGTCCCGATCTTCTGCCGCCCGGGAGCGCTCTCCGCCGCCAGTTCAATCATCCGATGATAGGGCAGAATCACCTGCGCCCTGTTCGACACAAAAACCTGCTCATCGACCCCCACGCCCAGATCGCGCAGCTTGCCGACCTCTTTCAGAAACGCCATCGGATCGAGCACCACCCCGTTGCCGATCACCGCCTGGCAATCCGGCCGCAGAATCCCGCACGGAATCAGCTGCAGAATGAACTTCTGCCCTTTGATGATGACTGTATGCCCGGCATTGTGCCCGCCCGCATACCGCGCCACAACCGCAAACCGCTCCGACAGGACATCAACAATCTTGCCCTTACCCTCATCGCCCCACTGGGCGCCGACTACCACTGCTGTCTTTGCTCGCATCTCTACCTTTTGCTAATCCCTAAACGCTGATCCCTGATCCCTGCTTCTTGTCATCCTGAGCGGCACACGCAGTTTTCGAAGTCGAAGCACCCGCCTCCCCTTACGATGTCATCCTGGTCGAAGTGCGCCGTTGCGTGCACAGTCGAAGAACCCTCCCCTTACGATGTCATCCTGAGCGAAGCGCGCAGCGCGAAGTCGAAGGATCTGCTTTTTTAAAACACAAAGGAGCCCTGTTCTTTTTACCAGATTCACACCTGAGGAGTTACGGGAAGACTCTCGGCAGGCCCGAGCCACGGTAATCACACGAGCGGGTGATACATGCAGGATGGTAACCCGCAGTAACATTCCGCCAGGATTGGTTTTCCAGGAATGCCTGTGAAGAAAACTGTAGCGTACGCCCTTGCTCTTGGCCTTGGTCTGGCCCTTTCGTCTCCGACTGCTGCGCGGGCTGATAAGAACTCAGCTGAGAACTCGGCGCGGACGGCCGTGCAGAAGCACAATTTGAAGCAATCCCGGCGGGACATGAAGCGCATGCAAAAGAAGCAGAAAAAGATGCGGGAAGCCAGCCCTGCGAAGAAATCGCACTAAGACGCCGCGATCCTAAGAAGGCGTGCCCGATGCCCAGTGAGTGCCGACGACCTCGTGCCCGGCTGCGTCAAAAATTTTCCACCATCCACGCATTGTTGTCCCCGTGCGAAGGCATCTCGAGAATCGCATGTCGCCCGTCTGGAGACTGAATCATTATCTCAACCTCCGTGTGTGGCTGTCCCTCGAAAGTTACCTCCGCATTGCCGCCCTCAGTGACGGCGAGAAACACCGGGGTGCCCTGTGGCGTCACACTTCGCATAAAAACTCTCTTGCTATCCGCCGCCCAGTCACCGTTCATCAACGGCCAGTCCTTGATGACCACATCCCTGGCAACGCCGGTGCTCGGGGAAACAAACCGCACTCGATGCCGATCGAGAAAAATCGCCAGTCGCGAACCGTCAGGCGAAAGGCTCCAGTTGGTATATCCGATCGGCATCTTCACCAGCTCACGTCCCGCACCACGCTTGGGATCGAATGACACAAAACTAAGATCGGATCCTTCGAGTTTGCTGAAGATGCACAACTGCGATGGATTCCGAGCGCACTGGTAATTGATGATTCCCTTCTCTTGCAGAACCACTCGCGGAGGCCCTCCAGCCAGAGGTTTGCTCATCAGCGATGCAGGGAATGTAATGTCGCCCGGCTTCGTCGCGGATAGATACAGCGCCTGCGAACCATCCGCACTCAATCGCGGCAGAAATATGCTGTGCCCTTCCACCAGGACTTCAGCCGTCGTGTCGCCGATATTCTGCTTGAAGAGTTTCCAGGTGCCGTTTCGGTTTGAAACAAACAGCACCGCCTTGCTGTCGGCCGTCCACGCCTCCGCCATATTGCTGTTCGTGTCCAGCGTGAGACGCTGAGGCGTCTTCCACCTCCGCGAAGTCTCATCAAATTCAGTGATAAATGCCTGAAGCGTATCGTACTGTCTCCAGAGAACAAGCCTTTTCCCGTCCGAGGTGGCGCTCAGGCCTCCGATGCTGCCTTGTCCCGTTGTGACCGGCTGGGGTTGGCCGATTGCTTTCCCGGTCCGCCCATCAACGCGAATCGCGTAAACTCCCTCATCGCCGCGCTCGCTCCCAGGATCGTCACGATATGCGTAGAAAATGCGCCCATCTGCGGCCCACCAGAGGGCCAGCCTTAACCGGGGATCATCCTTTATGATGACCTGCGGATCGCCACCATTTGCATCCCGGGTTAGCAGAGAATAAGTGTCCTCAGCCGGCTCGGGTGCAGTAACTCCATGGCGTTCGATGTACGCAAGGCGCTCTCGTCCGGTGACCACACAACCGGGAAGATCCAGCTGCCTCTCGAATTTGGCTGATCCGGCTTTCCAGACTCCGCTATCTTTCGAGAATTCGATCCGTCCGCGTCGGCCAGCCAGAGTTCCCCGCCGTAGTGAGATTGTGTCGAGACGAGCGGACCTATCGGGCCCGGCAGGTATGCGATCCGCGATCCATCTGGAGACACAGCTCCTCCCGCAGCATTGTCTATGAGCTTTTGCGGCTCGCTACCCGTGAGGGAAAGCTTCCAAATGCTCGGTGTTCGCGTCGGTCCCTGTCCTTCAACCCTCCTGACCAACAGGTGAGTACCATCCGGAAACCAGCTGGTTGGAGAAGCCTCGAAATCCTTCGGCACGACCAGCGGTCGTGTTGCCCCGCTCCCGATCTCGCGCAGATAGAGTCCGTTGGGATCGTTGTAGGCGATCTCCCTCGCATCGGGAGAAACGATTGCCCACCGCACTGACGCCTCCGGCGGATTGGAGGTGATTCGCTGTTCGCTGGCCAGCTGCGCAATCGCAGGTCCAGACCTGCCGTTCTTGCCTACAAAACGGCGCAGCAAAAACGCGGTTGTCAGAATCGCCAGCCCAACGGCGATCACTCCAGCAGTAAGCAGAACCGATGATTTTCTTCGGCGGCCGCTACACCTCTGCTGCAGTTTCTCCAGGTCGGCGCACATCTCTGCTGCTGCCTGGTAGCGGACTTCGCGGTCTTTCTCCAACGCCCTGTTGATGATCTCTTCCAGCGTGGCCGGAAGTTCAGGATTCAACTCCCGCGCCGGGACGGGCGTGCGATTCAGAATGGCCTCATGAAGAGCAACCGTCGTGTCCGCGCTGAAGGCGCGCGTCCCCGTCGCCATCTCATAAATCACCAGGCCAAAGGAATACAGGTCGGTGCGCGCGTCCAGTTTCTCGCCGCGAACCTGCTCCGGCGACATGTAGGGCGCCGTGCCCATGGCCACACCGGTGAGCGAGAGGCTGAGATCATGGGCTGGCGCGCTGTGGGGCTCCTGCGATGGTGCCTTGTATCGGAGGCTTCCTAGATCTCCTGCATCCGTCAGCTTCGCCAAACCAAAATCGAGAATCTTGGCTTCGCCCCGATGAGTGATAAAAATGTTTGCCGGCTTGATGTCACGATGGATGATGCCTTTCTCGTGAGCTGCGGCCAAACCGTTCGCGATTTGAATCGCGAGGTTCAATAATTGGTCGGTCGCAAACGGCGCCGCCCTCGCGGCTAACTGATCCCGCAGGGTTTGGCCTTCCAACAATGACATGGCGATGAACGGCCGCCCATCGTGCTCGCCGAATTCGTGAATGGCGCAGATGTTGGGATGGTCGAGCGACGAAGCGGCCTGGGCTTCGCGCTCAAAGCGTTCGAGAGCCTTCGCGTCGCTGGCGATCTCCTCAGGCAGAAACTTCAGGGCTACGCGACGGCCCAGCTTCAGATCTTCTGCCTTGTACACCACCCCCATGCCTCCACCACCCAGCAGTTCCAGCACGCGGTAGTGGGAGATTTTCCTGCCGCTTAGACCTGAGATTGGCGGTTCCGGCACCGCCGGCGCAGGCACGTCGAATCCCAGGCTGGCCGGGCTCGCGTCCACTCGCCCCACCAGCACCATCAGCCGATAGCCGCGCCGGGCCACGGTTTCGATATATTTTGGGTTTTCGGCGGAATCCCCGAATGCCTGCCGCAGCTTATTGATTGCTGTATGAATGCTGTGGTCGAACTCCACCACAGTGTCATTTGGCCAAAGCTTCTTCTTGATCTCTTCCCGCGTGACCAGGCCGCCAGCACGCTCCACCAACATCAGCAGGATCTGGAAGGGCTGTTCCTGAAGACGAACCTTCCGATCTCCTGTACGCAGCTCGCCCGCCTTCAGATCGAGCTCGAACGCTCCGAGCCGTACGCGGTTTGAGACCGCAGCTTCCATTGGCGACCAGCCTGATGCGGAAGTGTACCCGGCAGCGGATGGCGCTTGCACAGATTTCGCTCCGGCTGGAGCAGAAACCCTGAGAGTTTTGGGGAAGCCTCGGACGAATGGCCTTCCTTTGAGTCACTTGCCGGATGAGTTCCAGATGAGCGCCAAGTGAGCGCTGGTGCATTGCCCTTCACAAGCGGCTCAATGCAATGTCGATGGCCTGAAGGGCGACCAGACCGGCCGGCCCGCTTTCCCAACCTTCCGGAGTGGATCCGGGCAACCTCAAACCAGGGCATCGATTGCCCACAAACCCGAAAGGCGACTTCACATGAAGAGCATAGATCTGAAAAGTTTCTCGATTTGCAGTCCCACGGCGCGGCTTCTGGGCAGAATGCTCGCAGTCTCGGCTCTTATGCTGGGCCTGAGCGCCATCCCTGCCTCTGCCGAAGACGGCTGTAGCGACGCCACTCTCAGGGGCGATTATGGCTGGACAATCCAAGGGAATGGGCCTAATCCCGACGGCACCCAAGGCCCGATTAGAGGAATAGCCATTACGCACTTCGACGGCGCCGGCAAGTTCACGCAAAGGGATTTTGTTATGAGCGCTGGTGTTCCCAATGCCGGAAACGGCGATTCCATGACGGGATTTGTATTCTCAACAGGTGAGACAGGCACCTACAGCTTGAATCCGGATTGCACCGGCACAGCGACCATCGATTTGAACGTGCCCGTTCCTTTCGGATCCAAAGGAGTCATCAAACTCATGTTCGTAGTGACCAATCGTGGCCGCGCAATCCACACCGTCGTTGCTGAAATCACATCTCCCGGAGATGCGAAGCCCACCCTGAACACAACGAGCAGCGACGCCTGGAAGATCGGATACGATCACGACTAGAGCACCCTGAAGAAATGGCCGACAATTTCCCTGAAGTCGCTACGATAGAAATAGAGAGACTAGTAAGGCCTGGCCGACAATCGCAGCCGGGCCTTCTCGCGTCAGGAGACAATTGCGCCCGTAAGCTTCTCAGAATCAGATCTTTGCCGATAAAGATCCTGTTTTCAAATCTTTACCGAGGTAAGAACCGCAACCCGCGCAGAATCAATCGCTTTCAGGATCAGGATCCAACCTGGCAGGGGGAGGGGTCCCCGTAGCTGAGGTCACAGCCCGCGCGCAACCTGGCCATCAGGTGCTCAGGATGAATCGGCTTGGGCAGCAACTCGAATCGATGTCCGTCGGCATGTGCTTTCCGCAGAAGTTCCGTTGTCGCCGCCTGACCGGAGAACAGAAAGATCGACGTCTCCGGAAACTCCCCGCGTATCCTGATTCCGAGGTCGATCCCCGACATCTTCGGCATCAGCACATCGCTCAGGACCACGTCCGGCTGCATCGTTCGTGCTGCCTCCACCGCTTCCTCACCGCTGTACACGCCCATCGCCTCGAAGTCGTGTTCGTTCAGAATCGCCGTTAGCGTATCGGCAATCAGCCGCTCATCGTCGACAATCAGCACTCTCAGCCGGCCGCCCGAGCCCCCTCTATCCGGCACGCGAGACTCAACAGCAAAAGGCGGTGCCGACGAATCTCCCAAGGCGAAAACAATCTGTTCCAACACAGCAACCCTCCCGAATAGCTACCCCCTTTAGTTCAACCCACCCGACGCTCCGTTAGTTTTGTTCTGCGTCTCAGAAACGGACTTCAGGGGAAGAAATATCGTAAACCTCGTGCCCCGATCCGGCGGCTGGGTGCTGCTGCTCACATTCACCGTTCCGCGCCAGGACTGCACAAACTGCTGCACCACCCACAGCCCCAGCCCGGTGCCCGCATTGGGCTTCGTAGTAAAGAACGGCTCAAACAGCCGGGGCAGGTGCTGAGCCGGAATCCCCACCCCCGTATCCTGAATCGTAACCACCACACCCCTGCCGGGCGTCTCTACGGCCTCGCGCACCGAAATCCTGAGCGCCCCGCCCTCCCGCATGGCATCGATCGCGTTCGAGATCAGATTCGAAAACACCTGGTGCAACTCCCCGCGCAAGGCATGGACGGCGGGAACCACCGCGAAATCCCGCGTAACCTCAATCCCCGCGCTCCTGATCCGGCTATGGTAGACCGTGACCACCTCCTCGATAAGAGCAGGCATGTCGATATCGCCCGGTGCCGAGCTTTCCCGGTAGAAGCCCAGCGTATGCCGCGCAATATGTGCAACCCGGGTAAGCTCCCTCTCCGCGGTGGCTAGATATTCCCGGATCGTGCCAATTTCAGCCTTCGAAATCCGCGCCAGGTAAATCAGGTTGAGTACCGACTCCAGCGGATTGTTGATCTCGTGCGCGATCGTGGCCGCCAGCCGTCCTGTCGCCGCCAGCTTTTCCGAGAGCAGCAGTTTCTCCTGCTGTATGCGCTGCTCCGTCACATCCAGCGCAAAGATCGACAGCCCATCCGGCGACGGATAAGCATTCGCATGAAACCATCGATCCAGGGGCTGGTAGTGATCCTCAAGCCGCGTCACCCGGCCGCTCTCCATTGCCTCCCGATACACCCGCCCAAACTTCGACTCGGCCAGCCCTGGAAACACTTCCCACAGATCGCGCCCGATCAGATTGCCAGCGTCAAATTCGCTCAGCTCTGCGATCTGTTCGTTGGCATAAGTAATCCGCCACTCGCGATCCACCGCCACAAATGCTTCCGAGATGCGCGCCAGCATCGCCCGGTACTGCTCCTCGGCGGCTTCTGCCTTGGTGCGCAGCTCGTGCTCACTCGCCGTCAGCTCCAGCCTCAACCGGTGCATGGAAATATGCGACCCCACTCGCGCCATCAGCTCGCGAGCCGTAAAGGGCTTCACCAGGTAATCATCAGCGCCCGCCTCGAGACCCTCCGACTCGGCCTCCTCACCCGCTCTGGCCGACAGCATGATCACCGGAATCGTCGCCGTCGCACTTTCCGCTCGCAATGCCCTCAGCAGTCCGAAACCGTCCATACGAGGCATCATCACATCCGTCAGCACCAGGTAGGGAGGATTCTCGCGCACCGCCGCCAGGGCCTCCTCTCCATCTGCAACCGCGGTCACATCGTACTTGCGGGCCAGCAGCCGTTGCACGTACTCGCGCATATCGCGGTTATCGTCCGCCAGAAGCACCCGGGCTCGTTTAGCGCCGGCGGGCTCGCGCTCCTGCTCAAGAAATCCGGCCAAATCCTCGTTGGCCAGATCCGTCGTCAGCGATTCCTCATTCGCCGTGCCGCCGGTCAGCCATCGCAGCGCCTCCTGTACGAACGGCGCAGCCCCCAGCGTATTCTCGGGCGCCTGCCCGTCACCCCTGAGAACCTGGTTCAGCGGCAGATGGACCGACCCGAACGGAATCCTCACGGTGAAGGTCGTGCCCTCGCCAGACACACTCTGCGCCTCGACCTTTCCGCCGTGCAGCCGTACCAGTTCATCGACCAGCGCCAGCCCGATGCCGGTTCCCTCGTGCGTCCGCCCCACCGCCCCTTCAATTCGATGAAAGCGTTCGAAGATGCGAGGCAGCTCTCCCTCCTGAATCCCGATCCCCGTATCCCGCACCGCCAGCTCCGCATAACCATCCACGGCGCGCAGCGTCATCTCCACCGTGCCCTCGAGCGTGAACTTGAATGCATTCGAGAGAAGATTCAGCACAATCTTCTCCCACATATCCACATCGATGTACACCGGCTCCGGCAGCGGTTTGCAATCGATCTTGTATTTCAGCCCCGCCCGCTCCATCGCCGAGCGAAACACACTGCCCAGCTCCGCGGTTCTGCCGCAAAGTTCCACTGGCCGATACAGCGCTTTGATCCTTCCCGCCTCAATGCGCGAAAAATCCAGAAGCGTATTCACCAGCCTCAGCAGTCGCAGCCCATTGCGATGCACTGTTTCGATCTGCTGCAGCTGGCCCGCCGGGATCGCCGGATCGCGGTCATTGAGAATATCCTCGAGCGGTCCCAGCATCAGCGTCAGCGGGGTTCGGAACTCGTGGCTGATATTGCTGAAGAAGATCGTCTTCGCCCGGTCGAGTTCCGCCAGCGCCTCCGCCCTGCGCCGCTCCTGCTCATAGGCCTCGGCGTTGGCAATGCTCGCCGACACCTGCCCTCCCAGCAGCTTCAGAAACCCGCTGTAGCTGTCGTCCGGCAGCCGGTACGGATTCAACCCGACCACCACCACTCCCGGCCGCCCCATCGCTCCCGAAGCCGGCAGCGGTACCACCGCCGCAGTGTGCGGAGATTCATCCCATGCCCCGCTCGGCAGCCCCGGAAAAAGATCCCCCAGATCATGCACCAGATGTATCTCGTGACTCCGCATCGCCTGCTCGATCGGCCACACCTGCTTCCCGCCAAGCTCAATCGTCTGCGGAGCACACTTATGTCCGCTCGGCAGCCGCACCGCGCCAGCCAACTCCATAGCGTCACGGGTGTCGTTCAGCATGTATATCAGCGCGAAGCAGATGTCCCGCGGATTCTCCATCAGGCTGAGCGCGCTCAACCGGCACGCCTCCCGCCACGTCCGCGCATCCGCCGTCCGCGAGGCCAGCTCTCGCAACAGCGCCATCTGGCGTTCGCCGATAATGCGCTGGGTGTTGTCGGCATTGGCGCAGATAATCCCGCCTGTGCCGCCGTGATCGTTGGGCACCGGGCTATAGGAAAAGGTGTAGTAGGTCTCCTCGCGGTACCCATACCGCTCCATGATCAGCAGCAGGGAATCGTCGTATGTCCCTTCTTTGGCGCGCATCGCCGATTCGGCGCGCGGAGCAATCTGATCCCAGATTTCCCGCCACACCTCCTCGGCTGGCAGTCCCAGCGCGCGCGGATGTTTCCCTCCCACAATGCTCTTGTAGGCATCGTTGTACAGGTTGATCAATTGATCGCCCCACCAGACAAACATCGGCTGTCGGGAAGTCAGAATAATGCGTACGCAGGTCCTTAGACTTTGCGGCCAGTGCTCAACAAAGCCAAGCGAAGTCCGCCCCCAGTCGACTTGGGCCATGAGCTCGCCAAGCTCGCCGCCTCCACTAAACAACGCATCCGGCATCTTTGGATGTCAATCCCTTCCCGAAAGGCCGTCTGGCCTTCTTAACGATGCCTTCGCAGCCTCGAACTTCAAGTTACATTCCCTGGGAATTCAGATGCGGACGAACTCATCAACCTTGCATTCAGTCAACGAACTCGCATTCAGTCAGCGAACATTGAAGGAGGCGGTCCGCGTGTACGGCCTCGGTCAGAGGATGCCGAACTTCAGTTTTTCGGTTGCTTCGCGCCCGTCACGCGCTGTTTTACGAACTGGTCTTCCTCACACCACCGCCGCCGCTTCCCCCCTTTGACGCGGCCCTGGCCCCCAAGAAATATCTTGACTCGACGGAAGCCTGTGGTATCGTCTCCAATCGATCAATTGCCGTAACCGTCGCCGTTCTTCTGCCCGCGCTCTTTTGAACGGCCGGTGACGCTCATTTGTAACATCCGTCAAGTCAACCGCACTACAAGCTAGTCGTTTCTTGGAGACGGGATGCCCGCGCAGATCAATCATTTTTTGGTGCTGATGATGGAGAATCGCAGCTTCGACCACATGCTCGGTTTCATGAAGACCCCCGGCTACGACATCGAAGGCCTCGACCCCGCCGCACTCCCATACAACGAGGACTCCGCCGAAAACAAAATCTACGCGTCAAACAACGCGCAATACACTGGCGATCTCGCCGCCGACCCCAACCATCATTTTCCCGATGTGAGCCAGCAGCTTTACGGAACGCTCCAGCCCGCGCCCGGCCAGCAGCCCGACATGTCCGGCTTCGTCCTCAACTACGAAGTCAAAAGCGGGAGCGCCGCTTCAGGCGCTCACATTATGAAATGCTTCAAGCCCGAAGCCATCCCCATACTCACCACCCTTGCTTCCGAGTACGCCGTCTGCGATCACTGGTTTTCATCCATTCCCGGCCCTACGCTGCCCAACCGCCTCTACGCACACTGCGGAACCTCGCGCGGACGCCTCGACATGGCGCCCGAGTATTACCAGGGCTTCTACACCGTGTACGAAGAGCTGGCCAAGCACGACGTCCCTTCCTGTATTTTCTGGTCCGACTGGTCCACCACTCTCACCTTCTCCGGCCTGCTCGCCCATCAGAATCTCTTCTACATCGAGTACGACAATTTCAGCGCCATCTGCAAAGGACCCCCCAACCAGGTCCCCGCCTACTGCTTCATTGAGCCCAGATATAGCGCCGCCGATGCGCCCACCGGTGGCGTCCTGCCGCAAAGCGATCAGCACCCCGACGCCGATGTGCGCGACGGCGAAACGCTCATACGCAACGTCTACAACGCTATCCGCGAGAACGATGAGCTCTGGCACTCCAGCGTTCTCGTCATCGTCTACGACGAGCACGGAGGCATCTACGACCACCTCCCGCCCGTGCCTCTTCCATCGCCAGACGGCCTGTCATCCGTCGATCCTCCATTCGATTTCAAGCTGAGCGGAGTGCGCGTTCCCGCAGTCGTGATCTCGCCTTACATACAGAAGGGCACCATCTCGAAAACCGTCTTCGATCACACCTCGCTGATCGCCACGGCTCTCAAGCTCTTCACCGACAAGTGGCCGACGGATGCCCTCTACGATCGCGCTCAGGCCGCAAACACCATCGACACCTTGCTCGACCTGACCATGACGCCGCGCGATGACTGGCCGGCCTTCGACGTCCCTGCCGTCGCACCCCGCATCCAGGCCGCTGCTGCTGTCCAGGCGCCGCTCTCCGACCTGCAGCGTGAAGCGTTGCAGCACGCCACCAGCCTGAACGCCTCTTTACCTGCTTCAAACCGCGTGCCCGTCCCCGCCAATCTCAATCAGGCCGCGCAAGCCGGAGCCTTCACCCAGGCCGTCGCCAGGGCCGCGCTCGCAGCGCACCAGGACCTGAAATCACACCAGGGCCTGAAATCATGAGACGTCCAG